>JADCES010000072.1 GCA_020250005.1 Roseomonas sp. | reverse complement strand
ATTGATATCATGATTGATGTGAATATGGGTTGGACTGCGGATATCGCCATCACCATGGGCCGCAAGTTTGAGGAGTATGACATCTACTGGCTGGAAGAACCGGTACTCGCGGATGATTACGCCGGGTATCTGCGCTGTGCCGAGGCGCTTGATATGCGCGTGGTGGGTGGGGAGACGCATTTCGGCCGCGCTGATCTGAAGCCCTTTTTGGAAAATCCGCGCCTGCCCATTCTGCAACCTGATCCGATGCGCGGCGGGCTGACGGAGTTGCGCAAGATTGCAACGGTTGCCGATACCTGGGGCGTCACCATCGCGCCGCATCTTTTTCCGGAATTGAATGTGCATCTGCTGGCGAGCATTCCGAATGGCATTTGGGCGGAGCAGATGGGGCTTTTGGATGATACCTTCATCAGCCTGCCGAAAATCGCCAATGGCATGATCACGGCGCCGGAAACGCCGGGGCATGGGTTGGAATTCAAACCGGAAGTGCGGAAGGATTTTGTGTTGCGGTGAGCAATCCCCTTGCGCCAGACAAGGCCTTTGCCATCGCATTCTTGCGACGCCAGCCGGGAATATCAGCGCAGAAAACCCCGACTCAAATTGATCGCGTTTTCAGGGAGCAGCGCGCATACTCAAGGAATATTCCCTGATCGTGGCCCCGAAAGCATAACCTTTTGTGTGCAGTATCGGCGGGCAGCATAGCATTTGGCAAGCTGACTTTACCGCAAGCCCCTGCCTTGCCGCGTGTTGGCAGGGGCGCGCTGGACGTTTTCCCCCTGCGCCACAGTGCAAGTTCAAATATTGGCATCTCGCGCAAGGCGGCTTGACAGTTTTGCCTGCGACGGCGCTGCAATGGTTTGGCAGAGACCTTTGCGATACGCGCTTCTGGTCCATGCCTTGGGCTCGACCGGGCATTGATGGCGTGGTGCCGAGACCAATTCCAAGCAAGGTAGCTTCACCTGCTCAAACCCACCCCATTGCCGCCCCGTCCTTTCTGGGCAGGGCAGCCTGAAGGTATCGCGCTTGTCACTCCGCCGCGGCTCGGGCGGCCTTTTCCGAATCATAAATGGCCTGTGCTGTTTCCACGGCCTTTGCATGCACAACCGCCAGGTCGGGGCGCATCTTCTGGGCACGGATCGCGGCCTGCATGGTCGAATGATGCTGACCCTGGAAATGCGGGAAGACCTCGCGCGCGATCAGCTCATAGGATTTCTTCGTCGCCTCGAAATTCGCCCAATTATGCGCCAGCGTCAGATAGGCGCCAAAGCCACCATTCGACTGCTTCCACAACCGTTCAATCTGGGCGCGGCACATTTCGGGCGTGCCGATGGCGCCGAAGCCGCTATCGTTGATGAAATCAATCATCTCCTTCGCATTCTGGCCCGGCATTGACATTTGCGGGAAGGCCGCGATTTCCTGGAAATAATGGAACCAGTGCTCAATCCCGTATTCCACGTCCCGTTTGGCTTGTTCCATCGTTTCGGCAATATGGCAAAGGCCCACAAGGCGCCACTTGCTGCGATCCGCCACATGGCCGTGATGTTTCGCCTCAGTCTCCACCACATTCCAGTGCAGGGCCAAGGCGTCGAACCCGGCCGCCGTCGTGGCGCCGATGGAGATCATTCCTGTACCGTACCGGCCCGCCAGCTTTGCCCCAGTGGGTGAGGCAACGGCAGCGGTTGCGATGTCGAAGTTGGAATAAGGCCGCAAATGCAGGCGTGCATCCTGCAATATCCAGCGGTCATTCTGAAATGTCACCGGATCATCGGTTCGGATCAGCCGGGTCATGATATCCAGCCCCTCCGCCAGCAGGCGGCGGGTGTGTTCTTGCGTCAGGCCCACCATCGCCGCATCCGTGGGGAGCGACCCGGGGCCAACGCCCAGCATCACCCGCCCGCGGGTTAGGTGATCGAGTTGCACGATACGTTCGGCCACCCAAAGCGGATTATGGTAGCTGACCGAAACCACGCCCGTGCCGAGCCTGATATGCCGCGTGCGCTGGGACGCGGTCGCGATCATCAACATCGGGTCTGCTGAAATTTCGGAGCCTGCCGAATGATGTTCGCCGAACCAGACCTCATCATAATCGCAGCGATCGAGCCACTGGACCAATTCCAGATCCTGTTCCAGCGCCAGGGTCGGGTTGATCCCCGGCTTGTGGAATGGCGCAAGGAAAATGCCAAAGCGCATCCTGTTCATAGCTTGTTTCTCCCTCTCTCATGCGGCGATCCCCGAATGGCCTGCCGCTTGACGCCAAGGTCACCCGACGCGGGCGGAGAAGCAAGCATTTTCGCATCCGCGACAACGCCTTTCATGGCACCTTTGGCCATCATTGAATGCTGCGGCGGCGCACATGGGCGCCACATCCCAGAGTGACGATTGGCAACCGAACCCCGAGAACCTGAAACTGCGACCCGGCTGGGAAGCGGCCATATGGGCCGGCGCATCGCAGCCGGACGACATCGGCGACATAGTGAATGCCGCGCAGCGCAGCCTTGAAGCGATCCTGACGCCGCATCTGCGGGCCAATGCCGCGCTGCTGCCCGTGGCGGTAAGCTGGCGCGCCGGCAAGGCGTGGTTCGCGTCGCGCCGGAAGGCCCCGGCCTTGCAGCCGCGCAAGGCCGATGCGCCATAGCGCGAGGTTCCGATCTGTTCACCTTGCGTGGCCCGACGCGGTATGATGCGGTCGCATCGAGTCGGACATTCGGACTATGAGCGAAGACCATCCACGCGCGATCAAGCCGCCGCAGAAATCCCCTGTCGGCACGGCGGCGCGCAACATCATTGAGGCCGCGGCCGAAGCGATGCCCTTCGCAGGCATCGCCACGGCGGCTGGGCGCGCAGCCTTCCCGCCGGCCGAAGAGAAGGACCGCGACAGATGGGCGGACGAGGTGACGGGGCGCGTGAATGAGCACGACAAGGTGCTTCGTTCTACCGTCACCATTTCCGGCACCACCGCCGCGCTCGCGGAGTGGATGGCGAGCACGTCAACCGATGGCTTGCACGAACCACTCGTCGATCTTGAAAAGGCAGCTACAGCCCTCGGCGCCGAGCACACCATGTCCGCTGTTGAGGAAGCGGCGGAAGAGCTTGAAGGATTCGGCTTGGTTGAGTTGAGTCGCCACATGGGTGGCGCGATCCTGCGACCCCGCTGGACCCTCTTCGCCGCGCTTGACCCGCATGTGAAGGGTTGGGACGTGGAAGAGGATGCACGCGCCCTTGCTGTGCTCGCCCTGCAAATGGGCGAGGGGTTATCGGCGCATGACATGGAACAGCGCATCGGCTTTGAGCGGCGCCGTTTCAATCCGGCGCTGTCCAAGCTGCTCACGATGTTCGATCCGGGGTTGGTTAGTCAGGAGCTACAACCCGATTACCCCGCGTCCTATGCCCATCTATCTGGGGGTGCTCGGGCGCGGCTGCGGCGCTTCATCAATGGGGAGTAGTTTGGCTGCACAGGCAGATGGGCCGGTGCGAGGCCAGTGCCGACTCGGCGGTGGTGGTCGCACCGGCCGCAGTTAGCCGTGCAAAAGGTGGGACAGATGACAGGTAGCGCCAAAGAGGCTGATCTTGCGAAAGCTGAGGCGGAACTCGCTCGCCTCATCCAAGACGCAACCAACGACGACAACGTGCGTCCGAGCCGCGACAAAGCTATCGCGCGGAAACGGCGGGAGATAGAGGCGATAAAGAGAGAGTTAGAGCCAAAACCGTAAAGGGGGTAGCGCGGTAGTGGAGTGGCCGACGATCCGTTACCCGCGGCCTCCAAATCGCTGCTGACTATTCGTTGAGGACAGAGCGCTTGGACACCATTGCAAGGGTGCGTGGCGCGGCAGAGGCGAGGCCCGCCCTGTGGCGTCTTTGCCCCGCCTGAGGTGCGATCTTCGGGCGGCCGTTCCCCACACGCACCGAATGTGTGGGGAGGATTGTGGGGACGCTGCGAACCGAAGGCTCGAGTTCTTCAATCAAATCAGATAATTAAGACGAAAACCTGGCGGAGAGGGTGGGATTCGAACCCACGGTACAGTTGCCCGTACTTCGGTTTTCGAGACCGACCCGTTCGACCGCTCCGGCACCTCTCCAGCGAAACGGGGAAGCTGGCTTCCCCGCGAACGAAGGATTCCTATAATTGCCCCTGCTTGCCGGCGCAATCTCCGCCGTTGACGGGCCGGACCCGCCCGTCTATATGCGCGCTCTTTCCGGCCCGGCGTTCTGCGCCTGGGGCGACTGGCTTTTGCCTGGGGCAAGGGCCGGGCAGTCACGCTTTTGAAAGAGTTTCGGGGCATCCCCATGACCTATGCAGTAATCCGCACCGGCGGGAAACAATACCGCGTCACGCCTGACGCCGTGCTCACCGTTGAACGGCTTGATGCCGAACCGGGGGCCACGGTGACGTTGCATGATGTGCTCGCCATCGCGACCGAAGCCGGGCTTGCCATTGGCGCGCCGACCGTGCCTGGCGCCAGCGTCACCGCGACCGTGGTGGAACAGAATCGCGGCGACCGCATCCTGATCTTTAAGAAGCGCCGCCGGCAGAATAGCCGCCGCAAGAATGGCCATCGCCAGCACCAGACCGTGCTGCGCATTGCCTCCATCAACGCAGCCTGATCGGAAAGGAACTCAGCCATGGCACATAAGAAAGCAGGCGGTTCGTCGCGCAATGGTCGCGATTCCGCGGGTAAGCGCCTCGGCGTTAAGCTGTTTGGTGGGCAGACTGTGAATGCGGGGTCCATCATCGTGACGCAGCGCGGCACCAAGATGATTCCGGGCGCGAATGTCTATGCCGGCCGTCAACACAGCCTGCACGCTTCCGTGGATGGCCGCGTGGTGTTTGAACGCAAGTCCGAAGGCCGCGTTCACGTCACGGTTCAACCGGTGGCGCAGGCCGCGGAATAACCCACCCTTCAAGGTATCCTTTGGAACGAGGGTCCCTTGGGGGCCCTCGTTTTGTTTTGGGGCCATGCTGCCCCGCGGATCGGCCATGAAATTCCTTGATGAGGCGAAAATCTGGGTGAAGGCCGGCGATGGCGGCGATGGCGTAACCGCGTTTCGGCGCGAGAAATTCATCGAATTCGGCGGCCCGGATGGCGGCAATGGCGGCAAGGGCGGCAATGTCATTGCCGAAGCCGTGGCCGGCCTGAATACGCTGATTGATTTCCGCTACGCCCAGCATTTCAAGGCGCGCAAGGGCGGCAACGGTGCCGGATCTGACCGCACCGGTGCGGCCAGCGACGATGTTGTGCTGAAATTGCCTGTCGGCACGCAGATTTTCGCCGAAGATCGCGAAACCATGATCGCGGACCTTGATCAGCTCGGCAAACGCGTGGTGCTGGCGCAGGGTGGCGATGGCGGCTTTGGCAATGCGCATTACAAAACCTCGACCAATCGCGCGCCGCGCCGGGCCGATAAGGGCTGGCCGGGGGAAGAACGCTGGCTTTGGCTGCGGCTGAAGCTGATTGCCGATGCCGGGCTGGTCGGCCTGCCCAATGCCGGCAAATCCACCTTTCTGGCTGCGGTTTCCGCAGCGCGCCCCAAGATTGCGGATTACCCCTTCACCACATTGCATCCGCAGCTTGGCGTGGTGCGCCTGAACGCGACCGAGGAATTTGTGCTGGCCGATCTGCCTGGCCTGATTGAAGGCGCGGCAGAGGGTGCGGGGCTTGGCACGCGCTTTCTGGGCCATGTGGAGCGCTGCAAGGTGCTGCTGCATTTGGTGGATGGCTCGGCCGCAGACCCCGCCCACGCCTATCGCACCATTCGCCGCGAATT
>JADCES010000071.1 GCA_020250005.1 Roseomonas sp. | reverse complement strand
TCATCGAACGCATTCCACAGGGAAGGGCAGCACAGCCAGACGAAATCGCAGCACCTGCACTTTTCCTGGCAAGTGATGATGCCAGTTATATTTCAGGTGCTTCGTTATTGGTTGACGGCGCATGGGCGGTGAGCGGCTATCCAGATATGCGACCTTGGCGCAATTGATGCAGAATGAGGCAGGCGTAAGCCTGATATGGACGTTCTCCTTGCCTTGAAACCTACCAAGCGAATGTCTGATCAGACTATCTTGGTGTCCGATGTTCATTTTCGCTGTTTAGCGGCCCAAACTGATTCCGCATTCTTGCATCAAGCCCGAAACATTGCCTCTTGAAGCATTGGCCACGCGAGCCACACGGGCAGAATCCTGCGCAGGCAGGGTGCGAATCAGGCAGGCAGACAAGGCGGTCATGTCTATCGTGCCGCAACCGGCCGCAGCCTGCGCAACGCGGCCACAAAAGGCGCGCCTTTGCTCTGGCGTTTGCTCGGCAAAGGCGCCGCGCAGCGCATCTGTCGCGCTTCCGCCCTGACCGCCCAGGCCGGGTAAGCTAAGGCCCTGCGCCATGGCGGAACCCGTTGCGTACAAGAACAGAGTGATCATCACAAAAAAACGCATGGGGTGTAGCTTTCGTTGAGAGCGATGAGTCTCGATCGTGAGAATAGATTTGGGCATGACGACAAGGTGATTGCAATGCTGACTGGTACTGACTTTTCTATCAGAAGCGGTGCTAATTCCCGGTAGATCGGGTTACTCAAGGGAAAGAGCGCCTTCTCTGCGCTCTGCAACGAAACAGCACCTTGCCTGAAAGCGAGAAAATAGGGGCCGGGACGGCCACTATATGATCGAGAGCCTACGAATTTTTTGCGGTCAACCAAACCGCGTCGGCGCCAAGCTCGGGCCAGCCAATGGCGCGGCCAGCCCGGGCTGCGGCTTCCGCACCTGTAAGGCTGCAATCCCAACGTGCAGCGATGATGCGCTGGCCCGTGAAATCTACCGCTTCGTCGGAGACAAGCCAGGCCAAGGGTGGGCCCATGACGCTTGGCCTCAGCATCGCATCCCTGGCCCAGCCAGACTCCGCGCCAATGAACAGAGTATCTGTGGGGCCGCCGGGGATCAGCACATTCACCGTGATGCCGCTGCCAGCCAATTCCGCGGCCCAGACTGCCGAACTGGCCTCCAGCGCCGCTTTAGTGGCGCCATAGGGCAATACGCGAAGCATGGTGCGGAAAGACGTGGTGTTATTGATAATCCGTCCCCAGCCAGCCACACGCATCATCGGTACGGCAGCACGCGTCAACAGCATTGGTGCCGTGACATTGATCGCAAAAAAACGATCCCAGACTGGTGCGCTTAGCTCTTCAAGGCTGGGCAGGCGGGTTTCCGCATCGGGGCGCAGGCTGGATACGCCGATGCCCGCATTATTCACTACCGCTTCGACGCGGCCAAAATGGGAGATGGCGGCTGCCATGCCCGCTTCACATCCCTTTGCCGTAGACAGATCCGCTTCAATTGCGTGTAAATTTGGATGGGAACCATGCTCCGCCAGCAGCGTTTCTAGGCCCCGGGCATTATAATCAAGCGCGGCAACGCGATGCCCAGCAGCGAGAAGCGACGCGACCATGGCGCGTCCAATGCCGCCTGCGGCGCCAGTAACAAGGACAATACGTGATGTCGTTCCAGCCATGGTATGTATCCCCTCGAATTGAGGTCAGCTTAGGCTGCGTTAATCAGGAGACAAAGAGGCAGTTCCTCTTACTAGCCAGTGGCGTATCCAAAGTCAGACCGCAGATGGGCCAGATACTCCGTTAGACAGCGCGCAGAGCGGTCTCAAATGATTTGACGACGGACACCGCTGCGCGCGCTACCCAGCCAATCAAAAAGAAATGAGCCTTTCAACAACGCGTTTGACCAGCGGTCGAGCCTTGGCAACAAGCCAAAACGTACCCCCCATGAAAACAGCCATGTGCCGAAGTAGATCGGCCCCTGCCCGTTCTGGGCAGTAAGCTAGGCGTCATCCCCTGGATCGGCTGCGCCGATCATGGTTGCTTGATGGCGACTGGCGACAGCAGCCCTGCTGCGCCGAAAGGACCAAGGGGTTCTCGTGCCAGAGCTTTCATCTCGCGTGCTCGTCCCGACTGGCGTCTTGCTAGCTGGTCTAGGGCAGTCCGCTTCACAAGCAACCACAGAACGCCGTGGCGTTGTCACCCGTACTACACGCGGCCTCATGGGCATCTGTATTGTACCGCCCAATGCCGCACGGCAAATCGAAGTCCTCGCCATCCGCCGCAGTCGTCGCAGCCGCCTTCAGTATGGTCATCATGGGCTGCTTTAGCCGAAATCTCAGCGCCAGCTTGCTTCTGCTGGCCCTCGCGGTGCCGGGCGCCCTGGCGCAGACCGCGCCGCCCCCCGTCCTCGTCGTTCAGGCCGAAATACGGGACATCTCACGTCAGGGCGAGTTCACCGGCCGTGTCCGCGCGGTGGACCGCGTTGAGCTGCGGGCCCGCGTCGCCGGTACGCTTGGTCCGCGCCGCTTTGCAGATGGCCAGGATGTGGCGGAGGGCGACATGCTCTTTACCATCGACCCGGCTCCCTATGAAGCCGTAGTCGAACAGCGCCGCGCAGCGATCGAAGCCGCAGAGGCAACGCTCTCGGTCGCTTCCGCTCAGTATGAGCGTGCGCGCGAATTGTGGCGCACGCGCTCAATCCCGGAAGCCACCCTCGACCAGCGTCGCGGCGACGAATTACGGGCGCGTGCCGACCTGACCCTGGCGCGTGCTGCCCTGCGCGCGGCGGAGCTGAACCTCTCCTACACCGAAATGCGCGCACCGATTGCGGGCCAGATCGGTCCCGCGGCAGTATCGCCTGGCAATCTTGTCGGCCCAGAGAGCGGAACGCTTGCCGTCCTGGTTCGGCAGAACCCGATGCATGTTGTCTTCGCCATCGGCCAGCGCCAGATGGTGGAGGCTAGGCGCCAGGCCGCCGAGCGCGGTGATGTGCGCGTGCGCCTAATCCTGCCAGATGGCTCATCCTATGCAGAGACAGGGCGGCTCGATTTCTCCGGCGTGCAGGCGGATGCGCGTACAGACAGTGTGCCGCTGCGCGCCGTATTCCCGAATCCGCAACGCCTGTTGCTGGACGGTATGGGCGTGCGCGTCGTGCTGGAACTTGCCCAGCCGCAACAAGCGCTGCTGATACCGCAATCAGCGCTGCTGGCAGACCAACAGGGCAGCTACGTATTTGTGGTCGAGCAGGGCGACCGCGCCGCCATTCGCCGCGTCCGCACCGAAGCGCGGCGCGATGGTACGGCAGTGGTGTTGGATGGGCTTTTAGCCGGAGACACTGTTATTGCGCAGGGCCAGACACGTGTGCGTGCCGGATCGCAAGTGGCACCACGGCCGCTTCCCAGCGCCGGGTCATGATCTCCGCCATCTTCGTTGATCGCCCGCGGCTCGCGATCGTTATCTCCGTGTTGATCACGCTCGCCGGGCTGATCGCTATCCGCGCGCTACCGGTCGCGCAATTCCCCGATATTGTCCCGCCCCAAGTGGATGTGACTGCCTTCTATGCCGGTGCCAATGCCGAGGTGGTGGAAGAGAGCGTAGGCCAGATCATCGAAAGTGAGGTGAACGGCGTCGAACGCATGATCTATATGCGCTCGACAGCTGGCAATGATGGCAGTTACCGACTCTCGATCTCCTTCGATGTCGGCTCGGATCCGGAAGCCAATGCGGTCAATGTACAGAACCGCGTGAGCCGGGCGCTGTCCCGCTTGCCGCAGGAAGTGCAGCAGGCGGGTGTGACGGTGAAGAAGAAATCCTCCGCGATTTTGCAGGTGGTGGCTGTTCATGCACCGCGCGGTGGCTACGATGCGCTGTTCCTGTCGAATTACGCGACCATCAACTTGCTCGACGAATTGGCGCGCGTGCCGGGTGTCGGTGAGGCGTCATTGTTTGGCGCTCAAGACTATGCGCTGCGTATCTGGCTCGACCTCAGGCGCATGGCACAGCTTGGCGTCTCGGCAGATGATGTGGCGCGGGCAGTCCGGTCACAGAATGTGCAGGCCGCGGTCGGGCGTATTGGCGGGGCGCCTGTCGTTGAAAACCAACAGCAGCAACTGACCCTGACCGCCCAAGGCCGCCTGCGTAGCCCAGAGGAATTCACGACCATAGTGCTGCTTGCCGAAGCGGATGGTGGCGTGGTCCGGCTCGGCGACGTGGCGCGGGTGGAGCTTGGCGCAAAAACCCTTGACGCCTTCGCCCGTTTCAACGGTCAGCCAACAGCGGCGATCGCGATCTATCAGTCGCCGGGCGCAAACGCGGTCGCGGTGGGTACTGCAGTGCGAGAGGCGATGGCGCGTCTGTCCACCCGCTTCCCTGACGGCATCGAACATGAGGTGATGTTCGATACTACGGTCTTCGTCATGGCCACGATCCAACAGGTGATCAGCACCCTGTTGGAAGCCTTCATTTTGGTCGGCATCGTCGTCTTTGTCTTTCTTGGTCAACTCCGTGCCACGCTGATACCCATCATCGTGGCACCGGTATCGCTCATTGGCACCTTCGCGGTAATGTTGGCCTTTGGCTTTTCGGCTAATACCATTTCCTTGCTCGCGCTGGTCCTGGCCATTGGTATCGTCGTGGACGACGCCATAGTCGTGGTCGAGAATGTCGAACGCGTGATGCATGAACGACCGGAGCTGTCTCCGGCAGAGGCCACCAAGCTCGCGATGGCCGAAATTACCGGGCCGATCATCGCGATCACCTTGGTGCTGCTATCGGTCTTCGTGCCGACGGCCTTCATTCCAGGCATTGTAGGCAAACTCTATCAGCAATTCGCGCTGGCGGTGTCTGTCTCCATGCTTATCTCAGCACTGTGTGCATTGACCCTCTCACCGGCGCTATGCGCACTGCTGATGAAGCGGGGCAGCAAACCGGGGCGCGTGGTACGCTCCATGCAAAACGGAATCGACAAGGCGCGTGACGGATACGCCGCAGTGGTCCGGCGCATCGCGCCGCGCATGTTCATGACCTTGCTTCTGGTCGGCAGTGCTGCGGCGGGGACAGCGTATCTCACACGCATCGTGCCCTCTGGCTTTTTGCCGGAGGAGGATCAGGGCGCTTTCATGATGGAGGCGCAGTTGCCGGACGGCGCCTCCGTCAATCGCACGGCAGCGGTAGCGGCTGAGGTGGAGCGCATTGTTCGCGCCGTGCCCGCCGTTGCCTCTGTCACCAGTGTGGTTGGCTTTTCGGTACTGGATGCCGTCGCGCAGCCGAACCGCGCGCTCTTTATTGTCGGGCTTAAGCCCTATGCCGAGCGGGCCGGTCCGGAGGACAATGTCTGGGCCGTCCTCGCGCGCCTGAAGCGGGAATTCGTGGCGATCCCTGAGGCAATCGTTACACCCTTCAACCTGCCACCCATCGCCGGGCTCGGTAACGCGGCGGGGTTCGAATACATGCTGCAGAGCTTGGGGGGCGCCGCGCCTGCTGATCTTGCCGCCGTGGCGCGCGGCCTAGTCGTCGCGGCGAACGAAGAGCAGCGGATCGGCCTTGCCTATACGACCTGGTCTGCGGCGGCGCCTCTGCTTGAGTTGCAGGTGGACCGCGAGCGGGCACAGTCTCTCGGCCTTGAGCCGCTGGACGTTTTCCGCGCGTTGCAAGCCGCGCTTGGTAGCCAATACATCAACGATTTCGGCCTGTTTGGACGCAGCTGGCGCGTGGTAATGGAAGCCGAAGCTGTGCAGCGTATGCAGATTGAAGACATTCTTGAGGTGCAGGTCCGCACCCCGGACGGTGTGCTGATCCCGGTTCGTAATCTCGCGACGGTGGAACGCGTGGTCGGCGCCGCCACGGTCGTGCGCTACAATAATTTGCGCGCTGTGGCGCTCAACGGGGTGCCCGCGCCGGGCCGTTCCAGTGGTGATGCGCTGGCGGGTATGGAACAAGTCTCGGCGGCTGCGATGCCACCAGGCTTTGCCTATTCCTGGACCGGCACCGCCTTGCAGGAAAAGCAGGCTGGCGGACAAACGCTATTCATCCTGGCGCTGGCGATTGTTTTTGCCTTTCTCGTACTCGTCGGCCTTTACGAAAGCTGGGCGATGCCGGCGGCTGTGCTGGTCTCGGTCGTTGTCGGCGTCGCGGGCGCCATGGCGGGGTTGTGGTTTGTTGGTTTGCCGAACGATGTCTTCGCGCAGATTGGCATCGTGGTGCTGATTGCCCTGGCCGCGAAGAATGCCATCCTGATTGTTGAGTTCGCCATGGAGGCTCGCGCCAGAGGGGCCACCATTGAGGAGGCAGCGATCGAAGGCGCGCGGCTACGCTTCCGCGCGGTGATGATGACGTCCTTCGCCTTCATCATGGGTCTTATTCCGCTCGTCATTGCATCCGGCGCTGGCGCGGTCACGCGCCAGGCGGTCGGGACGGCGGTCTTTGCCGGAATGCTCGCTGCCTCGCTGGTTGGGATCTTTGTCATTCCCGGCCTTTATGTCGTTTTCCAACGCCTGCGCGAGGCAGTGCGCGGCCGGGCGGCCGCCGGCAAGCCTGCCACAACCGAAAGGACAATCCCATGAAGGAAGAAATCTGGCTGTCACTGGACGATCTGATCGCGCAGCGTGAGGCACGCCGCGCGCAGGAGCGTGCCGAGGAAAAGGAAGCGCGGCTCAGCAAGCAGGAGGAAGCGAAGCAATACGCCGCGGCGCTTGAGGCCTACCAACTTACCGCGGAAGATAAGGACGCAATCATGCGCAAGATCGCCAAGGCCTTCGCCGATGGAGAAAAGGAATTGTTGCTGTTCGATTTCCCCTCCGCTCTCTGCAATGATGACGGGCGGCGCATCAACAACAGCATTGAGGGGTGGGAGGCTACCCTGCCCGGCGCCGCCCGGCGCGTCTTTGAGTTTTGGCGCGATGACCTGCAGCCGCGCGGCTTCCGCTTCTTTGCGCGCATCATCAATTATCCCGAAGGCATGCCCGGCGACGTCGGCATCTTCTTCTCATGGCCAAAGGAATTGGAGGAATGACCCTCGCACGTCGCGGATTGCTTAGCCTTGGCACGGCGGCTGGCCTTTCAGCCTGCGCCGGGCTGCCCCGCCTGCCAGCTGTCCCGGAAACCCTCGCCGCCCGCGCCACGATTCCAGGCATCCCAGGCGCCCGCTTCTACGCGGACGAGGAGGATGCGGAACTGCTGCGCTGGATTGGCGAGCAGCGAGCGCGGACGGTCGCGCGCCGCGCCGCGCGCCTACCCGACGAGGCGGCCGATGTGCTGGTGCTCTCCGGCGGTGGTGAAGACGGTGCCTTTGGTGCAGGGCTCCTGACCGAATGGACACGCCAAGGTACCCGCCCCCAATTCCGTGTGGTAACGGGCGTCTCGACCGGCGCGTTGTCTGCCCCATTCGCCTTTCTGGGCCCTTCGCGCGATGCCCAACTCAGGGAGGTCTACACCCAGACCGACATCTCCCGCGTGCTGACGCGGCGGTATTGGACATCTGCCATTTTCGATGATGCCGTTGGTGACAGTGCGCCGCTGGCGGCCACCATCGCCCGCTTCCTTGACGAGCAGATGCTGGCTGAGATAGCCGCCGCCTACGACGCTGGGCGCGTCCTGCTGATCGGAACTACCGACCTCGACGCTCGCCGCGGCGTGATTTGGAATATCGGTGCCATCGCTCGCAGTGGTTCGCCCGAAGCGCTGACATTGGTACGCAAGGTCCTGCTGGCCTCCGCGAGTATTCCCGGCGCCTTCCCGCCGGTGATGTTTGATTTGGAGGCCGATGGCCAGCGCTTCCAGGCGATGCACGTGGATGGAGGCGCGGTGGCGCAACTCTTTCTTTTCCCTGAGCGTGTTGCCTTCGCGCAGCGCTCACGCGAGAGGACGAGCGCGCCGACGCGCATTTGGGTGATCCGGAACGGGAGACTGCGCCCGCGGCGCGAGATGACTGCCCGGCGCACCGTTTCGGTCCTGGCCGCGGCGGCCTCGACTATGACGCAGGCGAGCGGCGGCTACGACGTGACCCGTATCTGGCTGCGCGCGCAGCGTGCCGGCTTGGGCTTCAACCTCGCCTTCGTGGGTGAGGATTTCGCAGTGCCCTACGAGACAGCCTTCGACCCCACCTACATGCGCGCCCTGTTCGAATACGGCGAGGCACGGATGCGGGCCGGGACTGCCTGGGTCACAGCCCCGCCGACCGAAGCCTGACTGTTCAGCTCGCTGCCGCGACCACCAGCCTGGCCAGCGCGGCGGAGGTGACGCGGGCGGCGACGCTGTCTGCCCGGCTGGTAAGGATGACTGGCACGCGCGCGCCGAGTACGATGCCCGCAGCCTCCGCGCCGGCCAGATAGGTCAGCTGCTTCGCTACCATGTTGCCCGCTTCGAGATTGGGGCAGAGCAGGATGTCGGGATCGCCCGCAACCGCGCTCACGATCCCCTTCACCCGTGCCGCAGCGGCACTCATCGCGTTGTCGAAAGCAAGTGGCCCGTCCACAATAGCCCCCCGGAGCTGGCCGCGATCGGCCATCTTGCAGAGCAGGGCGGCATCCAGGGTTGCTTGCATCTTTGGATTAACCGTCTCTACCGCCGCCAGCACTGCGACTTTTGGCCGCGCAATGCCGAGTGCGATGGCGAGATCCACGGCGTTCTGCAGGATATCCGCCTTTGCCTCAAGGTCGGGCGCGATGTTCACTGCCGCATCCGTCACCAGGAGCGGCTTGTGATAGGCCGGGACGTCCAGCAGGAAGACATGGCTGAGCCGCCGCGTACCGCGTAGGCCAGCCTCGCGAGAGACAACGGCAGCCATCAGCTCGTCCGTGTGCAGGCTGCCCTTCATTAGGGCGCGCACGCGCCCGTCCCGCGCCATGGCCACGGCCAGTGCCGCGGCTAAGTGGGGATCGGTGGCCGAGGCGATCTCCACACCATCAAGGCTGGCGCCGGCCTCCTGTGCGGCCAAAGCGATGCGTTCGGGATCGCCGACCAGAACTGGGCGTATCAGGCCCCGGCGCGCCGCCTCTAGAGGACCAAGTAAGCTGTCATGATCGGCGGGCCAAGCGATGGCGATCGCTATTGGCTCCAGTGCTGCGGCACGTGCCTCTATCCGCTGGATGTGCGGGTGCATCTGCGAAAGCAGGCCGCCCCTGAGTAGCCGAGCCGTCCGAACCGGGGATTTGGCGGGGCAGACCCTGAGCTGTCCCTCGGCAAGCAGCCGGTCGTTCTCCCCGATGACCCGGGCCGCCAGTCGGGCGACGCCTGAGGCCCGGTTGACCGAGGTAACCTCTAATGAAGCCGTGATCTCTTCGCCCGGCGCCGGTGCGGCTTGCAGGTTGAGTTCCAAGCCAACCACAGCACCGCCAGGTCCGGGTAGCTCCTGTGCAGCGACCTCGGCCAGCATACCCTGAAGCAGTAGGGCGACGTCGCCACTAGGCGTGGCGGCAGGCGTCGGGCTTACCGGCACACCAATCAAGGCCGCCGCCAGATCAAAGGCGCGGGCGCCGATACGGTGGCGGCGTTCGGCGCGGAGGCCCGGTCGCAAACTGTCGATCGTGTGGCCGGTGCAGACCTGCTCTTCAGGCGACTCGCCCGGCAATGCGTCCACTACAGCATCGGCGTCGTTTGCTCGGAATTTTTCCGTCCCACCGTCAGTTGGGGCGGCCGCCGTGGCTGCATCAGACAGGGTGGCCAACCGCCCTGCGAAATCCGCGATGCGCCGGATGGTACTCTCGGCCAGTTCGCCCAAGTCATTACCCGCATTGGATCGGCCGTTCTCACTTCTCCCAAGGCGCCAGCCGCCATCCGGCGCCTGCTCGACCCACCCCTTTTTCTCGAGGTCTGTGAGCCGGCGCCGGATATTCTCGCGCGGGATTCCAGTGATGTTCGCGATGCTGTAGGCGTTCACAGCGTCGGTGTTGTGTGGCATCTCTGCGGCCATAAAGCCAAGCGCCACATGCTCGCCTTCCAACTCGCGTACCTTCTGCACCTGCCGCAATGCCGCAAGACCGATGACGATCAGCACCACCATGGAATCGAGATCGCCCACCCTTCTGCGGCATTCAATCAGATGGTCCAGGAGGAAGGAGGTCCAGACGTATTGCGCCTCCACGTAACGGTCCTTGAACCCGGCTAGCACCGCATCGCGCGTGGCAAGGGACACGGGGATGCCCTTCTGGGCTGATTGTCTGTGACGGTTTTCTTTCATTGCCGTCATGTAGCAGCATTTCGGGTGGCCTGGTTAGGTTGAGCATCCAAGGCGACCGCTCGAAACGGGCAGTGACCGCATCGCCAGGCCCTGGGGCCGCAGGCTCGCCCGTGATACCGCCTATCAAGTAATCGTGAGGTGTAGAGATGTCAGCTCCCTTCTCGGACCCCCTGCCCACTGTCTGGGACCCGGCGTCGCATGTGAGCGAGATGCTGAAAGGCCGCAGAGGCCTCGTTGTTGGTATCGCGAATGAGAATTCAATCGCCTATGGCTGCGCCGCGAAGCTCCGCGCCTTTGGTGCAGAGCTTGCGGTAACATGGCTGAACGATAAGGCCGAGCGGTTCGTCCGCCCACTCGCGGAGGGGCTTGGTGCTGCGATATCCCTGCCGCTTGACGTCGAGAGGCCAGGCGAGATGGAGGCGGTATTCGATCATATTGCCGCCGAATGGGGACGGCTCGACTTCGTCATCCATTCTATCGCTTTCGCGCCACGCGCAGACCTGCATGGACGCGTGGTGGATTGCTCGGCCGAAGGCTTCGCGCAAGCGATGCAGGTTTCCTGCTGGTCCTTCCTGCGCATGGCGAAGCTGGCGGAGCCGCTGATGACGCAGGGCGGCGCATTGGTGACCATGAGCTACTACGGCGCCGATAAGGTCGTGGACAATTACAACATGATGGGTCCGGTGAAGGCGGCGCTTGAGGCATGCGTGCGCTACACCGCAGCCGAGCTAGGCCCGCAGGGCATTCGTGCCTATGCCGTTTCGCCAGGACCGCTGCGCACGCGCGCGGCGAGCGGGATCGCGCAATTCGACGAGCTGATAGATATGGCCGTCTCTCGCGCACCGGCCGGCAGGCTGGTGGACATCGCCGAGGTCGGGCGCGTCGTTGCCTTCCTGGTCAGTGGCGCAGCATCCGGCATGACTGGCGACACTATCTACGTTGATGGCGGCCTGCATAACATGGCTTAAGGCGTTGTGAGCGAGGAATGATGCGCAAAGCGATCACAGCGGCAGAAGCCGCTGATTTGGTGCCCGACGGTGCCACGTTGCTATTCGGTGGTTTCATGGGCGTTGGTACGCCGCTGCGCATCGTGGATGCACTGGTTGCGCGCGGCGCGCGGGACCTCACGATTATCGGAAATGACACCGCCCGACCGGGCATCGGCATTGGCAGGCTGATTGACGCGGGCTGCGTCACGAAGGCCATTGTGAGCCACATCGGCACCAACCCGGTCACGCAGAAGAAGATGCTGGAAGGCGATATGGCGGTAGAACTGGTGCCACAGGGAACCCTGGCCGAACGCATCCGCGCCGGCGGGGCTGGCCTTGGCGGCGTGCTGACGCCAACCGGTCTCGGTACGGTGGTGGCCGAGAATAAGCAGATCATCGAAGTGGATGGACGCGCCTTCTTGCTGGAACGCCCGATCCGCGGGGATGTGGCGATCCTCAAGGCGCATGAGGCCGATTACAATTTCAACCTGACCTATCGGCTCACGGCGACGAACTTCAATCCAGTCATGGCGCTTGCAGCCGACTGCGTAATCGCGGAGCCAGATGAGATTGTTCCCGTAGGCGTGATCCCGCCCGACCATATCCGCACGCCTGGCATCCTGGTCCACCACCTTATCGAGAGACCCATCTGATGGACGCGAAGGAGATCATTGCCCGGCGGGTGGCACTGGAGCTGCGCGACAGCACCCTAGTCAACCTCGGTATCGGGCTGCCAACGCTCGTTGCACGTTACGTACCTGCGGGCATCAACGTTGCCTTCCAAAGCGAGAACGGCATCATCGGCTTCGGTGCGCCGCCACCCCACGGCATGGAGGACCCGAACCTGACCGATGCTGGTGGCGGCTTCATCAGTGCGCTGCCTGGCGCGGTTTCCTTTGACAGCGCCCTCAGCTTCTCGCTGATCCGGGGCGGACATCTCGATATGACCGTGCTGGGTGGGCTGCAGGTGGATGCGCGCGGACACCTGGCGAACTGGATGGTGCCGGGCAGGCTTGTACCGGGGATGGGGGGTGCGATGGACCTCGTCACAGGTGCGCGGCGCGTGGTGGTGGCGATGCAGCACAACGCCAAGGGCGAGAGCAAGATCGTGCCCGCTCTCACGCTGCCTCCCACCTCGATCCGCGCGGTCAGCCTTATAGTAACTGACCTTGCCGTGCTGGAGCCAACAAAGGATGGGCTGGTGCTGCGGGAACGTGCGCCCGGCGTGACGCTGCAGGACGTGCTTGCTGCCACCGCCGCGCCGCTGATCGTAGCTGAGGACGTGCCGGAGATGCCGCTCAGTCGCTGAGCGCGCCCAGCAGGCTGGCCCATAGCGCTGCCACGCCTGCGCGCCGCGCTTCGACCGCAGCCTCCAAGGTCTCACGCGGGGTTGCGGGCACCATGGCCTTGAGCAGCCGGATGTTCGGCTGGAGCAGCCGACCGGACTCTGCCTCAACAAGGTGCAGCGCAGCGACAAAGCCATCCTCTGCCAGCGCCTCAGGCGGCAGCAGCGGTAGGGGCCGCACCACCGTTTCAATCGCGAGGCCAAGCGCCATCGCATCCGCAGCGCCTGGTCGCGGAAGCCATTCTGCCTCCCATCGCGGTAGCTGCATCGCGACCCAGGGGTCCGGGCGCCAGGCGGTCGCGCGCAGCAGCGCGGCAACCAGGCCTGCCGCTGCGAAGCCCTGTGCCTGGAGCGCGACGCCCGCCGGCCCACCGAGCCAAACGCCCTGCGCCATGCCAAGCCGAGCAAGCGCCCCATAGGCAGACACGAGAAAGGCGCCGAGCCGTGCCTGCTGCAACGGCGCCACGCGCCCATTTGGATCGAGGCGGAGCATTGTCATGTCGGCACCGGAATTGCGCGCAGATGGTCGAACCCAGCGGGAAAGGGCGTGATCTCACCGGGCGCTGCCTCCGAAGCGATGCCGACGCGCCCGCCACCACGGCCCGTCCCGCGCCAATCGCCCTTCAATACGTCATGCGCAAAGCCTGCCAGCAGCGCCGCAGTCAGCGTCGGTTGTTCCAACGTAAAGGCGTGGAAGGCGCGCGGAACGATCACCAGCTCGCTATCGGCAATGCTGAGACGAATCTCCTCATGCAATGTGCGGGGCGTGAGGAAATCATACTCGCCGTTCAGGATGAGCGTGGGACAGCGGATACTGCCCAGATCGGGCACAAGAGAACGGAAGTCGAGGAAGCTTTCCATCAGGTTCTGCAGCGCGAAAAGATCATTGCCTACCAGCCCGGCGCGTTTCACCTCATCAAGTCGTTCGAGGCGTGGCCCCAGCCAATTGTCGGATAGATTCATCGGCAGCAGCAGATCCTGCAGATAGGAAATACCACCAAGTGCAAGCCCCTGCAGCAGTGCCGTCCCAAGCAGGCGAAGCTGCGGCGAAAGATTTGCGAATGTGCTCATCGCCACCAGCCCGTGTAGCCTTTCTCCATGCGCGATGGCATGCCGCAACGCGATCAGCCCGCCGAACGAAATGCCGGCAACAAAGACGCGCGGCGCACCTGTCGCCGTTATCACCGCATCGAGCGCGGCGACCTGCTCCTCCTGGCTGATGAAAAGCGCCGGCTTATCTGAGCGTCCCTGGCCGAACATATCGAAGGTTGCGACGCGAAAGCCCCGCGCGACCAGCGCTTCACGATGCGCAGTCCAAAGCTCAGCATATTGCGTGAGGCCGTTCACGAGCACGAAAACGGGTGCATCAGCTACACCATCCAGGCGCAAGCTCAGGCGCCTACCGTGAAGTTCGATCGGCTTCGCGGCACTGCCCGGATCGGGCACCGAGGATCGTGGCTTTGCTTGTTTGCCCATACACACTCGTGTTTCATGATTTCGCATCGCGGACAAGAGAGAACCGCGCAAAGGAGGAAATCAATGCGTTTTCGAGTCATCGCTGTTGCGGCAGCCGCGCTCGTGGCCGGCGCTGTTGCGCTGCCGGATGCGGTTCGTTCCGCATCCGCACAGCAGCAGGCTGCGACCCAGGCGCCACTCACGCGGCGCTCCGCGGTGCCGGCGCATGACGCATTGAAGGTCACGGTGGCGATCCCAGGCTTCAGGCTCGGCGGGCGCTACGACCTTGAGGACACCGCTTCCTTCGAACGCGGTGGCGCGGGCGGCACGACCCTCGAAAGCCTTGGTGCGGGCCCGCTGCGCATGTCCTACATCGCGCTCGGCACGCCGAAGCGCGACGCAGAGGGACGGATCGTCAACGCGGTCGTCATCCCTTCCTACTACTCAGGGGATGCGACCAACATGTATGCGCAATGGGTGGTCGGCACTGGCCTTTCGGGTGGCCCGGCGGTGTGCTCGGGCTGCGTCATCGACACCGACCACTTCTACGTCGTGATGATGGATTCCATCGGGCTTTGGGGGGCGTCCAAGCCCTCTGACGGGCTCGGCATGCGCTTCCCGCAATACTCCTATTTCGACATGGTGCAGGCGCAGTATCGGGTACTCCGCGACCACCTGAACGTCGGTCGTGTCGCGCTCGTGACGGGTGTTTCCATGGGCGGGTCGCAGACGCATCTTTGGGGCGTGATGCATTCTCGCTCCGGCTTCGTGCAGGCGGTGATGCCGATTGGCGGCACGACGCAGGAGGATGGGGAGGATCCGGTTCGCGCCTGGGTCTTCCAACTGGCGACCTCCGCCATAGAATCCGACCCGCAATGGCGCGCCACTGGCGGAAACTACTACCACCTCCCGCGGGACCAGCACCCGCATCAAGGGGTGGCCTTTTCCTGGTCTGTGCTGTCGCACACGGGCTTCACCTTCGACTATCGCGTCACCCAGCCCTGGAGCACGGTGCGACGCGATGTATTTTTTTGGAACCCGCCGACGCCAGAAGATGGTGCGAATATGCGCGCGCTGGCGCAAAGCTTCGACGCGGTGGACCTGATCTACAGGAACCGCACTGGTCTCACCTACAACATCAATGACCAACTGGACCGTTCGCGCGCGCACACGCTGGTTCTGCACGTAACCACCGACCAGTGGCTGCCCTACGCATTGGCAGAACGCGCGGCGTCACGCATTCAGGGCGCTCGGATCATCGGACGGCCGCATCCGATGGCGCATTATGGCATCTTCGGGCTGCCGAACGCGCTGCGCACCGACCCAATCTTCCAGCAATTCATGCGCGACGTACAGACATTGTCTCAGCCAGATCGCTTCCCGGTACAGAACTTTCGTTGGCCGGCGGTCGCAACGGAGATTGACGCAAACCGATCCTTCTGGCGCGACCACGTCACCTATCCCTTCCCGGTGAAATATGCCGATGTACGCGACCGCCGGGGCCGGCGTTGGACCATCGGCTACATGGACGAATACGCCGGCAATGATCCGAATCCACCTACGCTTGTCATCATTCATGGTAAGGGTGCCTTTGGTGCGCATTACGGCAATGTGATGCGTCATGCGCTTGCCCGCGGCCTACGCGTGATTGTCCCCGACCTGCCGCATTACGGCATGTCCGGTCCGCCGAATCTGGGGCGGGAGCCTGCGCGTTCCATGCAAGACATGCGCGAGGCCATCCATGATTTGGTTGTGAATCAGCTGCGGGTGCGCCAGGCGCATTGGATGGGCCACAGCCTGGGCGGCCAGTTCATCCTGGGCGTTGCGCTGACCTGGCCGGATGCGGTGCAAAGCCTGGCGCTAGAAGGCCCGGCGGGGCTTGAGGAATTCCCGCGGGAGATTGACCTTGGCGGTGGCCGCCGCCTGCCGCTTTTTGACTCCGCTCTCGCCAATGATTTTCCCCGCTGGCGTGATGTCTGGGGTCCGACCGGACTGCTGCAAGGCGAAATGGATCGCACCGAGCAATCGGCACGTGACTTCTTCAATTTTCGCCGTCGCGATGCCGCTGGCAACGTGCAGCCTGCCGCTTCAGGCTACTTCCTGCGCGAGAGCCCCTTCGCGCGACTGCACACAGATCAGCGCGCAGCCATGGTCCGCGGCAATCGTGCCGAGCTTGAGCAATGGGCGACCGCCTTCATCTTCGATGTACACTCTATCGCGTCTGAACTGCTGCAAGGCGATCAGGAGAACCTATACCGGCGCCTGACGCGCATCCGCGCGCCGATCTTCCTGGCCTTTGGCGCACGCGAGCCCTTCATCCCATCAACTGCGCTGAATGGGCTGACCGACATGGCGAACCAGGTGATCAATCCCTTCGTTGCGCGGATGGCAGCGGCGGGGAACGAGCCGTTGGTAAAGATCTACCCGGATGCCGCACATTTCATCCACACGGATGAGCCCGTGCAGTTCTCAGCCGACGTTGTTGATTTCGTATTGCGCGGACGTATTTCGACCTATGGACCTCTCGCTGTGGACCGACTGGTCAATGGTGTGCCGGCCACGGCGGCACCGGCGGGCGGCAGCGGCCCGCCCGCAGCGGCGGCTGGTGGCGCGCTGAACAAGTGACTCAGCTCATCCGCGCCGGCGAGGTGACGCTCGGTTGCCGGATTTGGGGCAATGGACCGACCACCATTGTCTTCATCCACGGCAACCTTGCCAGCAAGGACTGGATCGAACTGGCTGCGCCGTTTTTTCCAACCGATCTTCGCGTCATCGGCCTCGACTGGCGCGGCTGTGGCGATAGCGATCGGCCGCCGCCGGGGCCAGATTTCGCGAACTACAGTATGGAAGTGCATGCTTCCGACATGCTGGCCGGGCTGGACACGCTCGGAATCGGTTTCTGTCATCTCGCGACCCATTCCACCGGCGGTGTCATCGCAACCCATATGCTCGTCCGCCAGCCATCGCGCTTTGGCAAGGTGCTTGCGCTCGATCCCGTCTCACCGCGCGGACTTGCCTTTGATGAAGCAGGGCTCGAAGCCTTCAAGATGATGCGGGCGAGTAGGGCGGTCACGCGAAGCGTCATGGCGACAGCGGCAACAAGCCTTTTTATCCCCGGCAGCCTCGCCCAGGGCAGCATGCCGGAATTTCGCGACGGGCTCTCACAGACCGCCACCTTTTTTGAACGTATCGTTGACCAGACCTTCACTGTGGCCGAGGGTATCTGGCTCGGCACGCCCCATCACCTGACTGAGGAGCAGCGCTCCGGTCGGCTTGCGGCACGCATGCGCGACATCCCGCATGAACATCTTGTGCTATGGGGCGAACAGGATGGCTGGATCCCAGCGGCGGATGTAAAGGCAATGGCGACGACGATGCCGAACTGTCGCTTGGTCACCATCCCCGGCATCGGCCATTCGATGAACCTGGAGAATCCGGCGCTCTATGCAGGCTATGTCGGCGCATTCTTTGGGGGCCTCGTGCGCTGATGGCATGGGACGACCGGCATCGGCAGCGCGGTGCGGTACGGCCCTCTGCGTGGCAGACCATCAACGTCCGTCCGAGAGTTTGAACAGTAAATCTCTTCGGTAGATTGCCCGAAACGGGCAGCAGGATAACATCAGGGCGGTTTACCAGTGAATTTCGTATCAGTAATACACGATAAATCTTGATGCGAAATGAGGGACGGAAGGTTCGCAAAAGCAAACTGGCCGAGGTCCGGCGACCATCCTGAAATCTGGCTGCTTGATGGATGTAGAAATGTCGGCGCGGCGTGAGCACCGTGCTGTTGTCTTTTGGGGAGTCTTTGCGAGATGACACGACGGGGGAGAGAGCCTTCGGCCTCTGGGCTGCCTAAACTGAGCGCATCGCCAACGCTGCCCTCCGAGGATCCGGGGCTTAGCCGCATCTTGGCTTGGCCGGCCTATACTGTGGATGCTTGGCAGCGGAGCATCCTGTTCCTTGATGTACTGCGTCAGCGCGGGAACGCTTTCCTGCAGCACGCCGAAGCAAAGGATCCGCACGTCCTGTCATTCGACTGCGATGTGATGATGGATGGCCGTGAAATGGCGCGGCCGGTCAATTACTGGCTGGCACGAGTTCGCAATCCGGCGGGCCATGAGCCTGATCCTGCAAAACGTCCGTTCATGATTGTGGACCCGCGCGCTGGACACGGTCCCGGGATTGGCGGCTTCAAGGCGGATAGTGAGATTGGCGTGGCGATGCAGGCGGGCCATCCCTGCTACTTCGTCGGCTTCCGTCCCGAGCCCGAGCCTGGCCAAACCATCGAGGACATTCTGCGTGCCTTGATTGCTTTCGTGCGGGAAGTGGCTAGGCGCCACCCAGAAGCTCAGGGGCTGCCCTGCTCCATCGGCAACTGCCAGGCGGGCTGGGCCGTGATGATGGCGGCCGCCATTGCGCCGGAGAGCTTTGGCCCGATCATGGTTGCCGGGTCCCCACTTTCATATTGGGCTGGGCAGGAGCATCACGCCCCGATGCGTTACCTTGGGGGGCTGCTCGGCGGGTCCTGGATGTCAGCAATGGCGGGCGACCTTGGCGGCGGCAAGTTTGACGGCGCGCATCTTGTCTCCAATTTCGAGGCACTGAACCCCGCCAATACGCTTTGGTCCAAACAGTTCAACCTTTGGGCCAATGTGGACCAAGAGGCCGACCGCTATTTGAGCTTTGAGCGCTGGTGGGGCGGGCATGTGATGCTCAATGCGGGCGAAATGCAGTTCATCGTGGATCAGCTTTTTGTCGGCAACCGGCTGGCCACTTCAGAATTGACACTGTCTGATGGCACGGCAGTAGACCTGCGAGCGATCCGCTCGCCAATCGTCATCTTCTGTTCGCGTGGCGACGATATTACGCCGCCCGCCCAGGCTCTGTCCTGGGTTTCCGATCTCTACGCCGATGTGCGTGACATGAGGGCACATGGCCAGACCGTGGTATATGCCGTGCACGACAGCATCGGCCATCTTGGCATCTTCGTCTCTGCGCAGGTGGCACGGAAGGAGCATCGCGAGTTCGCCTCCAATATGGACCTGATCGATATCTTGCCGCCCGGTCTCTATGAGGCTGCGCTGCGTCCGAAAACAGATGAGCCAGGCGAGGAGTTTGTGGATGGCGACTATGTGCTGCGTTTCGAATCACGCGTCGTTGCCGACCTTGCAGCGCATGGTGGTACAAGCGAGGAAGATGAACGGCGCTTTGCCGCGGTGCGCCGCGTCTCTGAGGCGAATCTGGCACTCTACCGACAATTCGCTCAGCCGCTGATCCGCGCTTCCTTATTGCCGGCACAGGCGGATTGGCTGCGGCAGCTGCATCCTTCGCGTATGTCCTATGCGGCCTTTTCTGACCGCAATCCATTCATGGCGTGGATCGCGCAACTTGCAGAGCAGATACACACGTCGCGGCTGCCTGTTAGCGATGACAACCCAGGGCGCCAAGCGGAACGCCAGCTTTCCTCATTGATGGAGCGTGTGCTTGATGGCGTACGCGATGCCCGTGATACGGCAAGCGAGAAACTGTTTCAGGCCGTCTATGGCTCGGTTGTCCTGCAAGCGATACTCGGCATTGAAAAGGGTGGCGCGCCGCCGCGCAACCGTCCGGGCATGAGCCATGAGCACCGCGTGCTGGTGGAGCGCGCCATCGCCGACTTGCGCGCGCGCATCCCGGCAGGAGGCGAGGCAGAGGCCATTATACGGGCGCTGATTCATGTTGGCATGGCTGACCGGACTACAGATGAGCGCAGCTTCGCGGTCCTGCGACGCATCCGCGAGCAGTATGGCGTGAAGGCCATGCCGCTTGCCCAGTTCAAGGCGATGGTGCGCGACCAGCTTTTCATGCTGCTTCTTGATCAGGAAGCAGCGCTGGCCGCGATCCCGGCGATACTGTCACGCCAGCCTGGGGCAGCGCCGAGGGCGCTGGAACTGATCAAGGCAGTGTCCCGTGCAACTGGCACGTCCACGGCTGAGGCGCAGCGTCGGCTTGAGCGCGTTATCGGCCTGTTCAAAGGCGCGACGGCGCTGCCCGCGCCGAAGGGCAAAGCGTGAGCGCGGATGGGGTTGTTCTGGTCCTTAATGCGGGGTCGTCCTCCCTGAAGGTGGCGGCATTCGAAGGTGAGCGCCGGATGCTGCGCTGCGTGATCGAGGGGATTGGCACAAAGCCTTCCGCGCGCGCTCAGGGGGCAGCCGGCGAAGCTTTGACCGGCCCTGTTCTTGATCCTGCCCCGGCCACGCCGAGTGAGGCATTGTCGGCGCTTCTGGGCTGGATTGATGAGCGGCTGGGCGGGCGCCCGCTCTCTGCGATCGGCCATCGCGTGGTGCATGGCGGGCTGGATCATGCAGGCCCAGTGCTTATGACGCCCGCACTGCTGGCCGAGTTGGAAGCGCTGCTTCCAATGGCCCCGCTGCACCAGCCGCACAATTTGGGTCCAATCCGTGTGATGCTTGCAAGCGCACCAGAACTGCCCCAGGTCGCCTGCTTCGACACCGCATTTCACCGTACCGTCCCAGAGGCCGAGCAGGCCTTCGCCCTGCCGCTGGCGATGTTCCGCCGTGGTATCCGACGCTTCGGATTTCATGGCCTGTCCTACGACTTCATCGCCTCTGCCCTGCCAGCGTTGTCGCCGCGGCTTGCTGAGGGGCGGACGGTGGTCGCGCATCTCGGCAATGGAGCATCAGCCTGCGCGCTGCGGGGCGGCGTCTCGGTGGCGACGACGATGGGATTTACGGCACTCGATGGGCTGCCCATGGGGACCCGCTGCGGGGCGCTGGACGCCGGCGGTGTGCTTCACCTCCTAAATCAGGAGGGTATGACGGTTGATGCTGTGCAGGACCTTCTCTACCGCAGATCCGGCGTGCTAGGATTATCTGATGGTTTTTCTTCGGATTTCCGCGATCTGCTGGCCAGCAATACCCCAGAAGCGGCCTTCGCGGTGGACGTGTTCTGTCGGCGCGTTGCGCAACAGATTTGCACGCTGGCGGGCGCGTTGGGCGGCCTTGATGGTATTGTTTTCACGGCCGGAGTCGGGGAGAACGCCGCTGAGATTCGGGCGCGGATCGTGGGCCAACTCGCTTGGCTCGGCCTTGAGCTTTCGGAGGCGGCGAATAAACGAAACGCCCCGCGGATCGCCGGCGGGCGAAGCAAGGTTGAAATTCTCGTGATTCCGACCGACGAGGAGGCCGTGATCGCGCGGCAGGTACGCGAGGTGCGGATGCAGGTAGGTCATGCGCGCCTGATGGGGCGGCACTGAGGCCCATGGACCGGATGCGCGTAGCGGTAAGCACGCCGCTTTGGCTTCTGGCGTTTGCCATTCTATTGCTGCTTCTTATTGCCCCGCAGCGTCCTAGTGGCGCGCAGGGTCTCCTGCCGGAACTCGATACATCAAGCCCCGCAGCGACGCTTGGGTCGTTCATTACGGAGACGCGCCGTCTTGAGCGGCTTTATGTGAGCTATCGCGCGGCACCCTCCACAGTGTTGCAGCGGCAGATGGCCAACACCGTAAACCGGGCCGCCGATCAACTTTTCGACCTGCGCGAGGTTTCGCCCGCGATTCGCGCCAGGACCGGGGCGGCCATGGTTGGGTACCTCAGTGACATCCTCGATCGACTGCCGGAGATTCCCCTGGATACGGTGCCCGGTGGCCAGGGCCAGCCGCGCAGCGAGTTGCCGGTACGCTGGACCATACCGGGCACAGAGATCCGTATTGTCCGCCTGACTGACGGTCCACGTACTGGAGATTACGTATTCTCCGCCGATACTGTTGCGCTGCTACCGGCCTTCCATGCGCAGGCAGTGGATATTCCACTGCGCCGGCGCGCAGAGCTTGGCGATTGGGGCTCGGCCCAGCGGCGCCTCGTCGGCCCGTGGCTAGCTCGGCTGTCCTTTGAATCCCTGCCGGCACCTCTGACCACCCTCGTGTTGGGCAACCCGCTTTGGAAGCTGCTCGCCACCGCAGCGGTGGCGCTTGTTGTGCTGGGTCTGCTGACGACCTGGATTGGCCTTGCACGCCGCTGGTCAGCCGATGCCCCACCGTGGCGGCGCCAGGCTGTGTTGTTGACTGTGCCCGCGCTGCTCGCCGTGCTCACGGTCGTTGGTCACGACTTCGTTACGCGACAAGTGATTTTAAACTATGAGACTGCGAGCGTGGAGACGGTCATCGCCATCGCCGTGCTTTATGCCACTGCCGCTTGGGCAGTAGTTCGCGGCGCCTGGCTGATCGCCGAGGTGATCATCGCCTCACCGGCATTTCCTGACGGCACCTATGATGCTCATCTGGTGCGGATCGTTGCGCGGGTGGTCTCACTGCTCGCTGCGGCCGCGACACTGATCTATGGGGCGAATAGTATCGGTTTGCCCGCACTCGGCCTTCTCGCCGGGGTGAGTGTCGGCGGTATCGCGCTGGCGCTCGCCGCCCAATCGACGGTCGAGAATTTGCTGGGTGGGATTGTCATATTTGCCGACCGGCCCTTCCGGGTCGGCGACGAAATCCGTTTTGGGGGCCTTGTCGGTAAAGTCGAGGATATCGGCCCCAGGTCGACGCGCATTCGCGCCGCTGACGGCACAGTGACAACCGTGCCCAATTCCAACATCTCGCGCGCGCAGCTTACCAATGTATCTGTCCGGCCCAGCAGCGTTTTCCAGCAGCGCCTAAGCCTGCCGGGCTCGCTTTCTGCGGATAAGCTGGAAAAGCTGGTCGTCGAACTCCGGCGCCGTATCGCTGCGCATCCGCTAGTCGAGAATGGGCTGGGACAGCCAATGGTCTACGCTGCGGGGTTCGGTACTGGCGGGGAGCTGATTGAAGTGGAGGTCTTCGCGCGCGTGCTGACCACCAGTGGTCCTGCATTCAAGGCAGTGCAGCAGGCGCTGGTGCTCGAAATCTTGCGGGCGTTGGAGGCGGCGGGCGTGAGCCTTGCGAGTGAACCTGTGCCAGCGAAATCAGAGGCCTGAGAGAGGATTTGCGCAGCGCTAGTGGATGCATCTTCGGCAAAGAACGATCAATGCACATTGTTTGGTTCAAAAAAGACCTACGCTTGATTGACCATAGGCGCGGGAGAGATGGACGCGGGCGCAGCCGGGCAGGGGAGAGGCCTGGAACCGGCGGCGGCAACCACCTGGAAAAGATTTGCTACTCGCCCGCTGGTGGCGCGGAGAGGGCCGCTAGGTCGCGGCCCCCGTAATAGATGCCGAGGATCTCAACGGCCTCAGGCGTGACGCGATAGATGATCACCGCACGCCGTTCGAAAGGATGCAGGCGAAAACCGGGGCCAAGGTCTTCCGCCTTGCGGCCCATCTCTGGGAAGCTGCCTAGGCTAAGGCAACTGGCCTCAATGCGGTCGATGAATCTGCCCGCACGGTCGCGGCCGGCCTCGGCAGCGATGTAATCGTAAAGTTCGAAAAGCTGTGTGCGTGCCGCAGGGTGGAAGCAGACGCTAAGCGCCATGCGTTTCGGCCTTCACCTGCCTTTGGTGATGGGCGCGAAGGTCTTCGAAGACACGGGCGGCGGGCTGGGATGGGCGGCCATCATTAGCGCGTTCCGCAAGCTCGGCGCGTATGACGGCGCGGCGCTCGAGATTGGTTGCTTCGGCATCCTCAAGCAGGCGCAGGCCTGCGCGGATAACTTCGCTGGCATTTTGGTAGCGGCCCTCCGCCAGTTTTTCCTGCACAAAGCGGTCGAAGTGGGGACCAAGGTTTACATTGGGCATAGGCGCTCTCCGTTGTTGACTATTATTGGGCCTGCAGCCCACATGTCAATAGATGTCTTAAACAGACATTTTGGGAGCCGTGTGTTGATTTGAGAGCGATGCGTCGTGCTGGGAGCCAGCGCCTAAACGCCAAAATCTGCTTCGTCCTGAATGGCTTTGCAGGAGGCTGCGCATTGCCGCGCTATGCCCTGGCAGCGCCCAGCAACATTTCGCGGCTGACGCAGCGGTGCGCGGTATCAGATTGATCTCGGCGTTCGACCGTAGCCCACCCTAGGTCATGAACTCGCAACTACTGAAGGATGGAATCCCCCTGAGGGAAGGTGTCACTAAATCCGGAAATAGCGTCACCGAGGAACCACCCCAATTCGACCGGACAATTGATCCAGCCGCGACGTCTGAAGCGCACGAAGGTCCGGATGCCCCTTCGGCCAAACCGCCAATTGGACTCAAATGATCTGGCGCGCCAACACGTTTTTAGGCGTGAGGCCTTGCACGTTTTTAGGGTCGATCTGTTACAAGTTTTTGTCTGGAGTTTAGTGGGTGAGCTGAGCCTTCCAAGCGACACGCGGCATTTTGTTGCCTTTGGGTGGGCAAGGGCGCCATTGGTTCTTCTTTGACCCCAATGTTATCATGCCGCTCAATAGGCCATCGGTCCCGGTGGCGGACTGGGAACCGTCCTAATGGGTAGGACCATGGTATCTTGCCCGTCCCTCAGCACGGCGCACGTCCTGGCGTTTGGGATGAATTTGGGGCTTGTGAGGGCCTTAAGCACATCAACTTCACCGATAGGTGTATTTTTCTTTGCGGTGCTTCAGTTGGGTCATTATATAACCGATCGGTGCAATTCTATAGGTGTCCTGTGCAGGTAATTTTTGCCCGTGCCGATGAGGTCGGCGCATTTCTTAAGAAGGTGCGTCGAGCGGCCAAACTCCGACAGGAAGATGTCGCATTGACCGCAGGCTGCTCAATTAAGTTTCTAGTGGACCTTGAGGGCGGTAAAGGCACGGCTCCCCTCGCCAAGGTGTTTGACGTGGTCCACGCACTCGGCGGGCGCTTCCTCCTCGAATTCCCTGGGCAAGGGGATGACCGTGCGTGACTTCGAAGCCCGTCTGAACAGGACGCCGGGTGGGACGCCCTGCCAGGATGAAGGGGCTACCTCTTCTTCGCCACACTGCGGATTACCTTTCCGCCGCCCGGCGAAAGCCATGAGCTCTCACCTAATGAGGAGCTGCTTCTCCCCCAGGGAAGGCGTTTCTAAATCCGGAATAGGCGTTACTTCTTCCACCGTCTCACGATTCCCGATCATAGACGTATATCATCGAGCCGCCCAAACACATTTCTTTTTCGCGTTTTCAATCACGAAATTCATGGATTTTGACAGCTGGATCTGGCGTTTTGAAATCCAGAAAAAGCGTTTCTGAAATCAGAAAACGCGCTACTTCATTGCGTATTAACGGGGGGCGTCAGCCCCTAATTAAAATGGCGTCATTTTTTTCGATGGATCCAATCCTCATAAAATGGCGACTTATTCCACTAAAAGCGGACATCAAAAAATTATAGGCGCCACTCAACGAAAGCAGCCATCCAACAGCCGCATCGGACGCGCAGACATCTGGCTTCGGCTGATGAGTGCGACACCCTTCTTGCATGGCATAATCGAACCCTGTTTCCAACGATGGTGCAGTGATGGCGACTTTAGTGTTGACAACATACCGGATCAGCAGTGTCTGGGGCCCTCAATGTTGTCAAACATGAACCGTCCATGGTTCTCGATTTCAGTGTTGACAGCATTGCTTGAGTTCAGTGTTGACAAAAATGCTGTTGAAATCGCGCAGATAAGCTTAGTGTTGACATCATATCTCGCAAGGTAACCCATAAGCTGCGAGTGGCCGACTTCTAAGTGTGGCCCGCGGCTCCCTCAAACGGGTTCAGCGTAGCGATCCCTAAACCGGACACATCCGCTGTATTGCGTGTCACTAAGGCGAGGCCGTGCACAAGCGCTGTCGCAGCCAACAGAGCATCAATAACCGGCACAGATCGACGGACCACGAGCCGTCCCCAAGCTTCCGCCACCGCCACATCTACGCCGATGATCCTCCCGCTGAAACCAATAGTCACCTCCTGTTGAATGCCGCTGAGAAGTGACCCGGTTTGGGGTGAAGTTGCTGCTGAGATTTGACCCATGTTCGGACGCTAGCCTCGGCCCTTTGGGCGGGGGCAGCTGGAGTGTTGGACATGG
>JADCES010000070.1 GCA_020250005.1 Roseomonas sp. | reverse complement strand
GATGGGGCAGTCAAGCCGCGCGGCTTCCAGCGGGTTCTGGCCGCCATGCGGAACCAAGGACCCACCAATGAGCGCGACGCGCGCCAGCCGGTAAAACAACCCCAATTCGCCAAGCGTATCAGCGACATAAACCGCAACGCCTGGCCCCGCATCCTGCCCCGCGCCGCGCCGTGCGACGGATAAATCCCCAGCCAAAGCAGCGATATCCGGCCCACGCTGCGGATGGCGCGGCACGATCACCGTCAGCAAGCCGGGGTGATCCGGGGCGAGCAGCCGATGGGCGCTTAGGATGATCTCATCCTCCCCCGGATGGGTGCTGGCCGCGAGCCAAACCGGCCGCCCCGCCCAGGCAGCTTTCAGCCGCGCGAGCTCGGCGGCGTCGGCCGGCAGGGGCGGCGCGGCGTATTTCAGGTTCCCCCAGCAGGGCACCTTATGCCCCGCCAAGGCGGAAAAGCGTGCTGCATCAGCTTCGGTCTGCGCCAGGATCAGCGCAAAGCGCCCAAGCAAGCCCCGCGCGAAACCGGGCGCCCAGCCCCAGGTCTTGGCGGAGTGCGCCGACATGCGCGCATTCACCAGCGCCAGCGGTACGCCCTGCCGGCCGGCTGCCGCCAGCATATTGGGCCAGAGTTCCGATTCCACGATGACCGCCAGATCAGGCCGCCAAGCTTCCAGAAACCGCGCCACCCAGCGCGGCACATCCAAGGGCAAAAAGCGATGTTGCGTGCGCGGCGCCAATTCGGGCGAAAGCCTTTGTTCGAGCAAGCGCGCCGACGTGACCGTACCGGTGGTGACCAGGAAGGAAAGCGCTGGATCCTGCTTCGCCAAAGCCTCCAGCAGCGGCAGCAGGGAGAGAGTCTCCCCATTGCTGGCGGCATGGCACCAGATCAGGCGCCCCTGAGGGCGTGCGGCGCCATGGCCTTGGCGTTCGGGCAGACGCTCGGCGATTTCCTTCCCCTTGCCGACACGGCGGCGCAGGTAAAACGGCAAAAGCGGCGCAAGCAGGCTGGCAAGCAGCGCCCAGGCGCCGCCCAATATGCGCCCTGAAAGGCCAGGCGGCGTCATCGCGCCACCGCCTGATCGGCGCGTTCCGTGGCGCGGTTGAGCGCCGCCGTGATGGCCGGCAAGGCGCTGGCCGGGTCTTCGCGCGGCACGGTGATGGGCGCTTCAAGCACAATAACAGCGCGGGCGAAGGGCAGCGGAAAGCGCATCCGGTCCCAGGACCTTGCCCGGCGCATGCGCGACGATGCCGCCCCGCAGGCCAGCACCGGCAGCCCCGCCAGGGCCGCAAGCTGAGCAATACCAGGCGCGGCTTCGCGTACCGGGCCGCGCGGACCATCGGGTGTGATCACCGCAACCCCGCCGCCTTCCAACACGCGCAAAAGCTGGCGCAGCCCCGCCGCCCCGCCTTTTGAGGATGAGGCATGCACCACCTCCACATCGAAAGGCGCGACCGCGCGGGCGATCAACCGCCCATCCCGGTGGCGCGAAATCAGCGCCTGCGCGCGCAGCCCCGAAACGGCCGGAATCTGCTGGCCCATGAGCCGCCAGCCCTGCGCAGCCAGCGGCAGGCATTCATGCCAAAAGGCAAGGATCATCGGCTCCCCTCGCTTCACCTTGGCGTGTTCGGCGCCTTCAAGCTGCCAGCGCGTGGTGGCCCAGATCAGCCGCAGATAAAGCCCAACGAGCCACGCCAGCAGCGCCTGGGCGGCAGGATGGCGGATCAGCCGCTTGAACATCGAGGAAGGGCTTTTGGCGTCATCGCGCCTCCTCTAGCCCGGTTTGGGATGCTGGGAAACGGCGCCGGCAGACAGCGCTACCCAGGCCCGCGCAAGCCTGTTAGCGTGACGGTAAGATTTATCGGGCGGCCTTTCGCCGCGTCTTGGTTGAGGGAGAATGACCACCATGGCTTTGCGTGACCAGAAGGGCGCGGCGCGCCTGGCGCTACCGATGGTGCTGGCCCTGGCCCTGCCGAGCCTGATTCTGCCCGGCTGCAAGGAAGAAACCGCCCCCGCCCGCCAGCAAGCCGCCGCCCCGCCGGCCGCGGTTTTCGTCAGCCGCGTCGAACGCCAAGCCATCAGCCGCGGCGCGGATTTCATTGGCCGCGTGGAAGCGATTGACCGCGTTGACATTGTGGCGCGCGTGACGGGCTTTTTGCAGGCGCGGCATTTCAATGAAGGCGATGCCGTCAAGGCCGGGCAATTGCTGTTCACGCTGGAACAGCCGCCCTTCGCGGCCGAAGTCGCACTCCGCCGCGCCCAGGTGGATAGCGCGCGTGCTGATCTTGCCAATGCCACCACCCAGGTGACGCGCGGGCGGGAATTGGTGAAGACCAACGCCATTCCGCAAGCGACATTGGATGACCGGATCACGGCGGAAGCGGAAGCAAAAGCCAAGGTCGCCGCGGCTGAGGCGCAATTGCAGCAGGCCCAGATCAATTACGATTATACCGAAATCCGCGCCCCCTTTGATGGCCGCGCGGGGCGCTCACCGCTCAGCCCCGGCAATGTCGTGAGCCCAAGTACCGGCACGCTGGTCACGATTGTGCGTGACGACCCGATCCGCATCAGCTTTCCGGTCACGCAGCGGCAATTGCTGCAATTCCGCCGCGAAGGCGGTGCCGGCGCGTCTGATCGCATCAAGGTAAGCGTGCGCCTGCCCGATGGGTCCATGCTGGACAGCACAGGCCGCTTTGACTTCATTGATGTCACGACCAATCGCGCGACGGATTCCGTGCTGGTGCAGGCGATGATCCCCAATCCGCAAAAGCTGTTGGTGGATGGCCAGGCCGTGACGGTTGTGGTGGAAGCCGGTGACCCGGAACAGGCCATCGTCATTCCGCAATCCGCCTTGCAGATCGACCAGACCGGCAGCTTTGTGCTGGTGGTCGGCGCCGAGAACAAGGTGGAGGTCAAGCGCGTGAAAACGACACGCGGGCTTGGCGGCCAATTGGTGGTGACCGAAGGGCTTGAGATTGGCCAATTGGTGATCACGGAAGGCGCGCAGCGGGCGCGCCCCGGCGCGACTGTCGCACCGCAACCCATGCCAAGCTCACCAGGCGGTTCGGTGCCCGGCGCAGCGCGCAACCGGGGCTGACGCGCCATGATCTCAAAACTATTCGTTGACCGCCCGCGCTTCGCGATTGTTCTCGCGATCCTCACAACCATTGCCGGCCTGATTTCGCTGCTGCGCATTCCGGTGGCGCAATTCCCCGATATCGTGCCGCCCCAGGTTTCGGTGACCGCCAATTTCCCCGGTGCATCGGCCGAGGTGGTGGAAGCAACTGTCG
>JADCES010000007.1 GCA_020250005.1 Roseomonas sp. | reverse complement strand
GGCTAGCGTCCGAACATGGGTCAAATCTCAGCAGCAACTTCACCCCAAACCGGGTCACTTCTCAGCGGCATTCAACACCCGATCAACTTTCTGCTTTCAACCCCCACCGCCCCACCAGTCCATTTCCCAACCACGCTGCACCGCACCGTAGCCAAAACCATTTCAGATCAACGCGTTAAACCTTGTTGGAAAAATCGGCCTACCCTCAAGCTTTGGAGAGAATTCGCGGATTCAGAGAGAAAACGCCGGTACGTTCCGCTTGAGCACCCTCAAGGTCGCCAGAAAAAGCTTTGTTTTCAAGGGGGGTTACGGGGTTGCCTGGGGCGCTAACCCGGTTCGGCTATTTGGCGACTGGAGCAGCAGTAGGAACTGGAAAGGCGAAACTCTCTGCATGATGCAGCATTACATTTGAGCCAGGACAAAATATTCGCAGAGATGCTGACCGCTATTTTGGCCATCTAAGCGCGTGCTCTCGTCTGAACCTTCAACGCACTGAATACGCTAAAGTCGCCACGGCTGCGACCCGCCCAAGCGGATCACAGCCAAGCGTACAACCAGCTTCACGCAGCAAGCTGCGCCTGACCTCCCTTTTGGCCAGTCACCGTAAGCACCGCAGAAATTAGCCGATCGACTGCAGCGAAACCTTCTGAATCCTGTCCAAAGGCAAGCCCGATGCGCCCGCCTTCGGCCAGAATCACGCGCGCCAAAAGGGTGGCGCCGGCGCCGGCCAGGGCAAGTTCAACCTCAGCGCCTGGGGCGAAGCTGATTTCACCCTTCAGGCTTGCGCCATCGCGGGCGATTTCGATCAGCGCGGCTTCCTTGGCAGTGCCGCCCTTTTCGGCAATCAGCATGATGGTGCCTTGACCATCCACCCTTTCCCAATCGGTGCGCATGCCGGTCAGGAAGCCATCCACCTGCTCACCCAGCCGTGCGGTGACATCGGCAACGGTTTCCGCCGCCTGCTTCACCGTGCCGCTTGATGTGCGCGCGCCTTCGGCGACATCGGAAACTTCCCGCATGGCGCGCGCCGCATCATCATTCTGCTTCGCAACAGATTGCACGCTGGCGGAAATATCGCGCGTCACCGCATCCTGTTCTTCGACGGCGGCGGCGATTGCACTCGCCACACCATTCACGCGCTGAATGGCATTGGCCACTTCTTCAACCGCCCCCACCGCATCGCTGGTCGCGGCCTGGATGCCGCTGATCTGCGCGCTGATCTGTTCCGTCGCACGGGCGGTTTGCGCTGCCAAAGATTTCACTTCGGAAGCCACCACGGCGAAACCCTTGCCAGCTTCACCGGCGCGCGCGGCTTCAATGGTGGCATTTAGCGCCAGCAGATTGGTCTGGCCCGCGATGTCCGTGATCAACCGCACCACATCGCCAATCTGATCCGCCGCTTCGGCCAAGCCGCGCACGGTGGCGCCGGTGGCATTGGCACGCTCCACCGCATCCTGCGCCGCCCGCGCCGCTTCCGCCACCTGACGGGAGATTTCCGTGACCGAGGAGGTCATTTCCTCGGTCGCGGCTGCAACTGCGGACAGGTTGCTGGAGCTTTCCTGCGCACCTTCCGCCGTATCGGCTACGCGATTGCGGGTTTGTTCCGTGGCTGATGCCATGGAGATAGAGGCATCACGCATGCCGCCTGCCGATTCGCGCAGCCGATCCATGATGTTGGCGACATTGCCGCCAAAATCTCGCGTCAGGCTTTCCACCAAGGCCTGGCGGCGTTCCCGCGCGGCGCGTTCCGTCGCGGCGGCGGCTTCGAAGGCTGCATTGGCCGCAGCCTGTTCGCGGAATTTCTCCAGCGCTTCGGCCATGGTGCCAACTTCATCCGCGCGGCCACGACCCGGGATTTCGAGCGTGGTATCACCCTGGGCAAGCCGCCCCATGGCGCCGGCCATATCGCTCAAGGGATTGGCGATGCGCCGCGCCGCAATCAGCGATACCGGGATGGTGATGCCAAGCACCGCCAGCGCGGCAAAGCTGATGATGGTCAGCACCTTGTCCATCGCCGCATCAAACGCGGCGCGCGGCAGAGCAATCATCATGGCGGCGGAAGCATTGCCGCTGAGATCACGCAACGGCTGCACCGCTACCACATGGGCGCCGCGACCAGGTACGCCGAGTTCCACACCGCTGATCGCCTGGCCATCACGTTGCGCTGTGATGATCGCCTCAGGAATGGCTTCCACGGTCAGTCCTTCAACGGTGGAGGTCACCAGCCGCCCCGCGCCGAAAAGCGCCGCTTCACCGCCAACCACCTTGCCGAGATCGGCCACGACAGCAGGAGTCAGGCGGGTGGCGACCTTGAGCGTCCCAATGATCTTGCCTGATTGATCCTTCACGGGCAGCGCCGCGCCAGTGGCGAATTGGCCGGAAGAAGGCGAAACCTCGCTGCCCAATTTCGCAGTGCCTGTGAGCGCGGAAGCCACGTCAGGTAGGCGGGATTTGTCATCGCCCACGCGATTTGGGTCATGGCCGCGCATGATGACGCGTCCGGTGGTATCGGTGACTTCCAACACCGAAACCGTGGGGTCCACGGCACGCATGGCCCTGAAGCTTGGCACGAGAACATCGCGTAGCTTGGTGGCTTCCCCTGCGGCGAGTGCCGCGATCAGGTCGGGCCGTTGCGCAAAGCCGGCTGCGTAGCCCGCCATGCGCTGAGCTGCATCCTGCAAATCCCGCTCCGCAAGACCAACCGCGCGGGTCAGCGCCTGGCCCATCTGCGCCTCATGGTCATTCTTGACTGCCCAGAAGGCACCACCGGCAGCGAGCAGTCCGGCGAAAATTGCTGGTAAAAGCGCCAGCATGAGCAAGCGGGGCCGCAGCCCCGAAAAACGATGTGTGAAGCTGTTCACTGAGGTTCCTCCAGCAAATGATGAGGAACATTCGTGGAAATGCGTTGAAAAAAGGTTTCACAAATCGGCGGAAGACAGAAAATTTACCGATAATTTAGCCAAGTTGCTGCTTTCCGCAGCATCATTCTTGCTGTGTCACGACAAATCTTATCAAATTATTGAAGCGAGCGATCTGCCTGGATGTTAATCGTGGCTAAAATCGCTTCAAGCGCGTCAACGAACAGAGCATTATACGGACTGCCGAAGTTCAGCCCATCGCGCATAATAGCCGTCACCTCGCGCAAGGACCGGCCCTGGGTGATGGCGGCCACGCTCGTTTACAGCACGGCGTCGCGTAGAGAGCGGAATTCAGGAACGCTCCAGTAGGGCATCGCCGTGAGGGAAGCTAACTGCGCCGCTTCATCCTAAAGGCCAGGACTGCATTCTGCATTTAATCTGCGCTGCCCTCAGCTACACCCCTCTTTTGGGAACAGTTAAGCCACATACCTCGTGTTGCGTGTAAAATATTTTGTATCTAATCGATCAACCAGGAGTGACGTGCCCCCCTGAAATGTTCCCATTTTTCGGTAGAGTCTGTTTCTCCAGGGGACGGACGAATGAAACGCAGCAGGTTCAGCGATGAGCAGATCATCGGGATTTTGAAGGAACAGGAATCGGGAGCTGTGACGGCGGATGTTTGCCGCCGTCATGGGATCAGCGAGGCGACGTTCTACAAGTGGAAGGCGAAGTTTGGCGGCCTTGAGGTGTCGGAGGCCAAGCGGCTTCGTACACTGGAGGAGGAGAACGGCAAGCTGAAGAAGCTTTTAGCCGAGGCGATGCTGGACATTGCGGTCTTGAAAGACATCTCCTCAAAAAAATGGTGACGCCCGGCGCGAAGCGTGATGCGGTTGCCCATGCCCGGAACTGTTACGGGTTGAGCGAGCGCCGGGCGTGTCATCTGATCGGAATTGCCAGGCGGGTCGCGCGGTATCAGCCGAGCCGTCCGGACGATACTGACCTGCGGCAGCGGTTGCGTGAGCTGGCGGCCGTGCGGCGGCGGTTTGGCTATCGGCGGCTCGGTTATTTGCTGGCGCGGGAAGGGCTGAAGCCGAACCATAAGAAGCTGCTGAGGCTCTATCGTGAGGAGGGGCTGAAGGTCCGTCGCCGCGGCGGCCGGAAACGGGCGCTTGGGATCAGGGCGCCAATGGCGCTGCCGCAGGGGCCCAACCAGCGCTGGTCGTTGGACTTTGTCTCTGATGCCTTTGGCTGTGGTCGGCGTTTCCGCATTCTGTGCGTGGTGGACGATTTCACGCGCGAATGCCTCGCGCTGGTGCCTGATACGTCGCTGTCTGGCGCCAGGGTGGCACGTGAGCTCGATATGATCGCGGCGGTCCGTGGCAAGCCGCTGGCGGTGGTCAGCGACAACGGCACGGAGCTGACATCGGCCTCAATCCTACGCTGGTCGCAGGAGCGGCAGGTGGAATGGCATTACATCGCGCCGGGCAAACCGACCCAGAATGCGTTCGTCGAAAGCTTCAACGGCCGGCTGCGCGATGAGTGCCTGAATGAGACGCTTTTTACCTCCATGGCGCAGGCACGGGCCGTGCTGGCCATTTGGCGGCAGGATTACAATACCGTCCGGCCGCACTCGAAACTGGGCGGCCTCACCCCCGCCGAGATCGCCGGTAAACGGGGATGGGGGCATGCCCCCATCCCCGTTGCCATAACCTCAACCATCAGCCATCAAAGCAGAGGACTCGCCGTCTGAGTGGATACAACCAGGGGAGCACGTCAGGAGGAAAATAATGCCTTCTAACACCCGCCTCACGCTAGTAGTAGCGCGCGCCACCACCGAACATTGCTTCTAGCGGGTGCCTGCTTGGTCGAATGACTTACTTACCGACCTCACTCTCATTGAATACGATAGACGCTCTACGAAAGGTCCAAGTCAATTTCCTAGACTCACAAGGCTGCCTACGAGACGTCACCCCATAAACCAACATCGGGACTTCTTTCTGAGTTCGTTGTCAATGACTTCAACCCATAGGCATGGACCAGCTCAGCAAGGACTCCGATCCTTCATGGGACTGTCATTTATCTGTCATGCAGCATTGCTAGGCCGCGATCATGAAAAACGGGGTCACCATGCTGGAAATTGATCGGCTCACCAGGCGCTTCGGTGCCAAGACGGCGGTGGATGGCGTGAGCTTACGCATCCCGGCGGGGCAGATGGTGGGCGTAATTGGCCGTTCAGGGGCGGGGAAATCCACCCTGCTTCGCATGATCAATCGCCTCACGGAGCCCAGCGAAGGTCGTATCATCTTCGTTGGTCAGGATGTGACGCAATTGAAGGGCCGGGCTTTGCGTGATTGGCGCATGCGTTCCGCCATGATCTTCCAGCAATTCAACCTGGTGCAGCGCCTTGATGTGCTTACCAATGTGCTGGTCGGGCGCCTCAATCAGCGCCCCATGCTGACATCCATGTTCAAGATGTTTACGCCAGAAGAGCGCGCGATGGCGCTGACAGCGCTTGATCGGTTTGATCTGGCCGAGGCCGCCTTGCAGCGTGCGGATACACTTTCCGGTGGGCAGCAGCAGCGAGTCGCGATTGCCCGCGCGCTGATGCAGAACCCGCGCCTGATCCTGGCCGATGAACCCATTGCCTCGCTCGATCCGCGCAATTCCAAGATCGTCATGGATGCTCTCCGCGATGTGAATCGCGATGGCCTGACCGTTCTGGTCAATCTGCATGACCTGACCACGGCGCGTTCCTATTGCGACCGCATTGTCGCGCTGAATGCCGGGCGGGTGGTGTTTGACGGCCCACCCGCAGAGCTCACCGCTGCGCGCATCCGCGAAGTCTATGGCGTGAGCGAGGAAGAATTCGCCGAAGAAGCTGCAGCTGCTGTCGGCGCCACACCGCAGCAGCTTGCGGTGGCCTGAACCCTATCCCCCAACAGGAGATTGCGAGATGATCACCCGTCGTTCGCTGGCCGGGCTTGCCGCTGGCGCTGCCCTGCTGCCAAGCCTTGCCAAGGCGCAAGCCTGGACCCCACGCCGCACCGAAGGCTTCGCCGAAGCCTTCCCGACGGCCGGACGCCGCCCCTGGGCGGAGCAGGTGCCGCAGATTCGCGTGGGGCTGATGGGTGGAGAGAATGAAGCCGATCGTCTCGGTCGCTTCGGCGCCTATCGCGACTTACTGGAACGGACCTTTGGCGTCCCGACCCGGCTTTTTCCCGCTTCTGATTATGCCGGTGTGCTGCAAGCCTTCAGCGCGAAGCAGATTGAAATCGCCGCACTCGGCGCTTCCGCTTATGCCGGCGCTTGGCTTGATACTAATGGCGGGGTGGAACCCCTTTTTGTCGCGGAAGAAGCGGATGGCTCCATTCATTATCTTTCCGTCATGGTGGTACGCGCCGACAGCGGTATCACGAATCTGGAACAAATGCGCGGCAAGGCACTTGCGTGGGCGGATGCGAATTCCGCTTCCGGCTACCTTATTCCGCGCTTTTCGCTCCGCCGCGCCGGCATTGGCGTGGAGCCGGGGCAGTATTTCTCTCGCACTGGCTTTGGTGGTGGGCATGAACAGGCAGTGGTTGCGGTGCTACAGCGCCAGTATGATGCCGCCGTCACCTGGACTTCCGGCCAGGGCGATGAAGCGCAAGGCTTCAGCCGTGGCAATCTGACCGCGATGGTGCAAAAGGGCCTACTGAATATGCGCGATTTGCGCATCATCTGGCGGTCTGAACCCATCCTAAATGGACCCATGGGCACGCGCACCGATCTTCCCGCAGCCTTCAAGGAAGACATCAAGCGCTTCCATCTGGCACTGCCGAAGACGCATCCGGATATTTACAAGCAAATCGAACGCGGTGGCGGCACGGGCTATCGTGAAGTGCGCCATCAGGATTTCGAGCTTTTCGTCGAACTCCGGCGTGAGGAAGCCGCGGCGCGTCGTCGCCGTTCCTAAGATGCAGGAAGCCTATGCCACCAGCCTTCCCGCGGTTATTCGCGGGGAGGAAGCCTTTCAGGCAGTACGCAAACAAAGGCGCCAGGCGGCGCTTTTGGGCGCTGCGGTGGTATTGGCCTGCCTTCTTGTCGCCGCCTGGGTGAGCGAAGCGCATCCTGCAACGCTCTGGGCCGGGCTGCCGCGCATTTTTGAATATTTCACCCGCATTCTGCCGGATTTGCGCTGGGCCGCGCTTTTCGCGAATGCGGAGACGGAAGGCTCCATCGCCTTCTGGTTCTATCGCTTGCCAGAATGGGCATTGCTTGTTCTGGAAACGGCGAATATGGCGGCGCTCGCGACCCTGATGGGGTCCGCCTTGTCGCTGCTTTTGGCTTTTCCTGCGGCGCGCAATATCGCGCCATCGAGCCTAATCTATCAGTTCACCCGGCGCTTTCTGGAAGCGCTCCGCACCATTCCGGAAATCGTCTATGCGTTGATCTTTGTCTGGGCCTTTGGTGTGGGCGCGTTAGCCGGCATTCTGGCGATTGCACTCCATAGCGCGGGCGCCAACGGCAAGCTTTTCGCCGAGGCGATTGAGAATGCCGATATGAAACCCTGGGATGGCGTGACCGCTGCCGGGGGAAGCTGGTTCGCTGCTTGCCGCTTCGCCATCCTGCCGCAAGTGCTGCCCAATATCCTGTCCTATCTGCTGCTGCGCTTCGAAGTGAATATCCGCTCCGCCAGCGTCATCGGCTTTGTGGGGGCGGGCGGCATAGGTGAGGAGCTCTATAAGGTGATCTCCTTCAACTATTATGAGGAAATCAGCGCCATCATCCTGCTGATCATCCTGACGGTCGCCTGTGTTGACCTGCTATCGGAGCGCCTGCGCCACGCCGCGATTGGCCGGTTGGAGGCCGCACGATGAGTGAGAGCAGCGTCGTCCAATGGCGCGCGCGCATGCCGGCGGCTTTCGGCCCCGGCCCCGTCCGGCTTGTGCTGCGCGGTCTTGGCATCACGCTCTTCATCGTCTGGCTTTTCGGCACGCTTTGGTATTTTGATTTCTCGCCCACACGGCTTTGGAATGGGTTGAGCGGGCTTGGCAAAATTCTGGTGCTGATGATCCCGCCCTCACCGGGGGAACTTTGGGTGGAGATCCTGAAAGGCCTGGCCGAAAGTGTTGCCATGGCCTTCCTCGGCACTTTCATGGCCGCGATTGTGGCGGTGCCTTTGGGCTTCATGGGCGCGCGCAATGTGGTCACCACTACGCTTTTGCGCTTTTCGCTACGGCGCGTTTTTGACGGCATGCGGGGCGTGGATCAATTGATCTGGGCCTTGGCCTTTGTGCGCGCGGTCGGGCTTGGGCCGCTAGCCGGCGTTTTGGCGATTTTCGTTTCAGACATCGCGGTGCTGTCGAAGCTTTATGCCGAGGCAATCGAGAATGCCGAAAAGCGCCAGGCCGAAGGCGTCACCGCTGCAGGCGGCGGGCGCTTGCTTGGCATTCGCTTCGGGCTTTTGCCGCAGGTCGCACCCGTCATGCTGGCCCAGGCGCTCTATTTCTTTGAGAGTAATACGCGGTCCGCTTCCATCTTGGGCGTGGTGGGCGCGGGCGGGATCGGGCTGCAAATCGCCGAACGCATCCGCGTGCGCCATTGGGATGAGGTGGCCTTCATCATCATCTTGATGATCATCACGGTGGCCGCGATTGACTGGATTTCCGGGCGCATCCGGCGCCGCTGGCAAGACAAGACAGGGCGATAGACCCCTTAGGATACGGCATACGCGCTTGACGCACGGCTACAAGCCACTGGGCGGGCGTTCAAGCCCCGCACGCTGGCTTTTGCCACTGCGGTGGTGAAAAGCTGGGGACGGACCTCAGTCATCCGGTCCGTGCCCGTGGTGGACGCGCTTCTAGCTTCGTCCGCGAGTGGCAATGGCTTGGTACTGGCAACAAGCAACGCCGCCGACGTCGGTATCCCTATGCTGAAGCCCTTGGAGCTATTCGCGGCCTGAACCAAAATCTAAATAGGGAATCAATTTTCAAGCGTCGGCGCTTCCCCACTACTCCCCATGGCCACCACTTACTCCCGGATCTGGCGCTGCGCCGCTCAGCTTCGGATCTCGTTGGCACTCGGCGGCAAAGAACTCGATCGCCGCCCGCACCTTCGGGGCGAGGTACCTCCGTGATGGCCAGACGGCTGAGATCGGCGCTGGCCTGGACTCAAAATCACGCAGGATCACCCGTAGCTGCCCGCTTTCAATTTCATCGTCTACGAAATGCCAGACCGGCACATAGGCTATGCCGAGACCGCCAAGTGCTGCGGCACGCACGCCTTCAGTATTGTCCACACGAAACCGCCCTGCGATCGGTACCTGAATAGGCCCTTCCGGCGCGGTAAATCGCCAATTTGGCCCGTCGGCGAGGCCGAAATAGAGGATGCAACGATGCTGGGAGAGTTCGCGCGGATGCAACGGTGTGCCATGCGCCGCAAGATAGCCAGGCGTTGCCACCAGCACCCGGCGTGACAGCCCAATGCGCCTCGCCATCAGCCCCGCGTCGCGGCTTTCGCCCACCCGCAGTGCGAGGTCTACGCCCTCCTCTATCAGATCCGTCGTGCTGTCCTGCATCACCAGGTCAATGTCGAGCCCCGGATGGCGTTCCATAAAGGCGGCGAGCCGCGGGATGACATGCAACCGCCCAAAAACGCCGGCGCAGGCAAGCCTTAGCCGCCCAGTCACCTGCCCGCGTCGGCGTCCAACCGCTGCCTCGGCCTGCTCGGCCGCGTCGAGAGCGGCTAGAGCCAAATCATAGAAGCTTCGCCCGTCATCTGTCAGCGACAATGCCCTTGTGGTGCGCTGGAACAATAAGCAGCCGAGGTGATCCTCCAGCGCCGCCACCTGACGCGAAATGGTAGGCTGAGAGGTGTTAAGCTCGGCCGCAACTGCGCTGAAAGAACCCGCTTCGACGCAGCGCGTGAATGTCCGGTAAAGGGCGAGAAGATCAGCCATTCATACACATTACGTATAAATGTCAGGCAAACAAGGCCAGTTCCGAACATTTCTCATAAGACGCATGCTTTCATCGTCGAAGCTGGCCGTCTGGCCGCGTTCAAAAAAGTGCCCTTCTGATCGCCTCATCGGCGGCGCCACAGAACGCGGCGACGGGGGCTGCGACATTGTCCGTTCCAAGGCACCCAGCGCCACAGGAGGCCACCATGGCCATCGCCGACACATCCACACCTAGCTTCGCTTCGGGGGAAACGCGCAGGCTGCTGCGCGGCATCGGGGTTGGTCTGCTGGCTGCCTCCATCGGCGCGCTCTACGTTGTGTTCGCGCGTTGGGGCTTGCAGCACGGTGCGTCTCCCATGGACCTGACGGCGCTTCGCTTTGGCGTCTCGGGCCTGATCCTATTACCGATTCTGGTACTGCAATGGCGGCGAGCGCCGGCCGTGCTAACGGGGCAGTGGCGGATTTGGCTACTTGTCGGCTTATTGGCCGGCACACCTTTCGGGCTGCTGATGTTCGGTGCACTGCAACTCGCCCCCGCCAGCCACGCGGCGATATTCCCCTTCGCGGCCATGAGCGTGATGGGCATGGTGATTGCAGCAATCACGCTAGGCGACCGGCTAACCCTTCGGCGCGTGAGCGGCATAGGCATTGTGGTTGGCGGCCTGGTGCTGATCTCGGGCATCCGCGCGGATAGTTTCACGGCAAGCGGTCTGCTTGGTGACGCCATGTTCGTGCTGGCCGGCACATTGTGGGCTGGGTTCGGCGTTCTGCTCCGCAAACACCGCCTTGATCCCGTTCTTGCCACCGCCGTGATCGCCTTCTCCGCGCTCGTCACCTTTGTGCCGGTTTATCTGTCGTTCTCGGGTGGGGGCGGGCTGTTCGCCCTTGATATGCGTGTGCTGCTGGTGGAAATCCTGGTGCAGGGCGTAATCGCCGGCGTGGGTACGCTTTTTACTTATGCGAGCATGGTGGGGATTCTTGGGCCAGCGCGCGCCGCAATTTTCCCCGCCCTGGCCCCGGGTCTTGCGACGCTGCTCGCTTGGCCGGTGTTGGCCCATATGCCTGGTCCTGCGGAACTCGCTGGGCTGTTCGCGGTCATTGTCGGCCTGATTTGGGCAGTTACTGGCCAATCCAGCCCCGTTCGCCGCTAAACCAGTACCTGCTTCAAGGGAATAGGCGCAGGCACAACGGATCGCCTCCGCCATTTCTGAAAAAGACGAAGTTATCCGACTTCCACCCCCTTTATTCGGGGCGCATCTGCCCGAAGACAACCTCCATACTTTATGGGGAATGCCTTTCTAATACGCCGAAAAATCATACTTTTTAATCACTTTGCAATCATTCAGTCGTTGCCCTGTCATGCTGCATTGATAACGCCCCCGATATTCTCTCATGGGGTTTGAACATGATTAAGCTGCGCGATCTTTTCCTCTCTACCGCCGTTTGTCTCTCCGCACCCGCATGGGCGGATCAGCGCTTTGAGGCGACGCTGGCGGGGCATGCAATACTGCCTGCCTTCACAATGGTTGTGCCACCGGCGGATGCACCGCGCGATGCGCTGGTTTCCGGTAAGTTCGCAGGCCCGGGCAATATCCGTGTAGATGCGCCCGGTAGCGTCATGGGCGATACGGGCGCGATGCACGGCAATCGGCAGACCGGCATTGCCTTCCCCTTCATTGGTCAACCTGTCCAAGGCTTTTCGGGCATAAAGCCGGTGGCGAATGAGCCTGGCCATTATTGGGTGCTCACCGATAACGGGTTTGGTAATCGCCGCAACAGCCCTGATGCCTTGCTGATGTTCCATAAGGTGAAGCCTGACTTCGCGACTGGGCAAGTGAGCCTGCTGCAAACAACCTTTCTGCGCGATCCCCTGCGCCGAATCCCCTTTCGCATTGCCTATGAGGGCACGGAACAACGCTATCTGACAGGCGCGGATTTTGATCTGGAAAGCATTCAGCCGCTTGCGGATGGTTCTTTCATGATCGGCGATGAATTCGGGCCCTTCCTGATCCATGTCTCGGCAAACGGGATTGTGCAGCGGGTGATTGAAACGCGCATGGATGGGCAGGTGCTGATGTCCCCTGACCATCCGGCGCTGCAAGTAGCCGCGAGCCCGACAGCGGGCGTACCGTTCCGTGTGCGGCGTTCGGGGGGTTATGAAGGTATGGCGCTGACGCCAGATAGTCAGACATTGTGGGCCCTGCTGGAACAGCCGCTTTTCGCGGCCAATTCTGATCAGCCTGAAGGCCAGTTCTTGCGCATTCTGGAATTCAGCGTGCCGCGCATGGAATGGACTGGTCGCACCTTGCGCTATCGGCTCGAAGCCGGCGCGACGGCCATTGGTGACTTCAACTTCGTTGACGCGACCCGCGCCCTGGTCATCGAACGTGACAATGGCGAAGGCGATCCCGGCTTGGCTTGCGCGCAGGGTGTTCGCCCCACACCGCAGCAGCCCTGCTTCCCGCTGCCCGCACGCTTCAAGCGCATCTATCTTGTTGACCTTGCCCAGGCTGATGCCGAGGGTTTTGTTCGCAAGATTGGCCATATTGATTTAATGGCGATCCGCGATCCCGATGGGCGTGCGCGGATCAAGGGAGACCTCCCGGCCAATGCACCGCGTGATCGCTTCACCTTCCCCTTCTTCACGATCGAGAATGTTGCGGCAGTTGACGGCGACCACATCATTGTGGGCAATGACAATAATCTGCCCTTCAGTGCGGGCCGCCAATTCTTCCAGGCTGACGCGAACGAGTTCATCCTGCTGCGTGTGCCGGAACTTTTGCGCGCCAGGTAACTTTCGTAGTGTATGGACTAGATGGCCGGGAGAAAGGGCAATCTCCCGGTCTTGTCACAAAAAATTCACAAAAAATTCAACCCTGCGCACTTGAACAATTCGATGAGAGCGGGTGCTCTCCTGATAACGTATGGGAGACCCAAGGATTGAAAACCAAAGCCAAATCGAACAGGAATCTTGATAGAAAGGCTCGGGAGTCTTTGTCAAAACGCAGGATTGAGGCATCGGTTGTCAGCAAGGGTATCGCCAAGAGCAATACCGCAAAAGCAGGCAAGGCGGCCCAAAGCCTCGAAAAACCGAAAAAAAATTCTTCACACCGCGAAAAGGCTATCAAGCCTCCGAAAATACGCAAGGAAGAATTTAGTTTTTTAGTGACGCCCGAGTTTCGAAAGAGATTCAAGAAGGCAGCCAAAGAGGCGGGTCATAAGAAAGCTGATTTCTTGCAAATTCTGCTTGCGCGTTGGCAAGAGAGAAACCCAGCGCCCGCCGAAGCAAAAGCTTGATGGTCACATAGCAATCCCAAAGTGCCGACCGAGCCATTGTGGCCCTGGGTAAGGGGACCCAGGACCCATGAGAATTATGGACATGGCGCGGGTGGATTTTCGGCCTACGGCTTTTATGATTATGCGTGCTTGCCTTGGGAATTAACTCATGAAGCAGAACTTCGATCTCGTGGTCATCGGCGCGGGTATCATTGGGCTTGCCCATGCCTTTCACGCCACGCGTCGCGGCCTCAAGGTTGCAGTGCTGGACAGGGACGCCCAGGCCAATGGTGCCAGTATTCGCAATTTCGGCTTTGTTACCGTAACCGGCCAAGCGGAACATCACACGTGGCGTCGCGCGCGTCGCGCCCGTGATGTCTGGGCAGAAATCGCGCCGCTTGCCGGCATTCCCATTCATCATCGCGGCTTGCTGATGGCGGTCAGGCGGACCGAGGCGGTCAGTGTTCTGCAGGAATTTCTGGCGAGCCCGATGGGTGAAGGCTGTCGCCTGCTGCAAGGTGCTGATATTCCCGCGCCTCTGCGCAGCCATGATCTTCTGGCCGCGCTGCATAGCCCGCATGAGCTTAGGGTTGAAAGCCGGGAGGCGATTCCACGCCTCGCGCAGTGGCTTGAACAAAGTCTCGGCGTCAGTTTCTTCTGGCGTACCGCCGTGCATGGCATTGCCTCGGGCGAGGTTGCCTCGACTCAAGGTGTCTTTAGAGCCCCCCGCATAGTGGTTTGCCCCGGGCCGGATATCTCAACCCTATTCCCCGATATCTTTGCGCGCCGGCAGGTAACACTCTGCAAGCTGCATATGCTCCGCCTAGCTGATCCCGGCTGGCGCTTGCCAGCGGCGATCATGAGTGATCTTGGGCTGCACCGCTATCGCGGATATGCGGATTGCCCATCTCTGCCGCTGCTGCGCCAGCGCTTGCAGCGTGAACAAAAGGACGAGCTCGACAATGGCGTTCACCTGATACTGGTGCAAAGCGCCGATGGGTCGCTTGTGGTGGGTGACAGCCACCATTACGGCGCAACGCCTGATCCTTTCCAACCTGAAGAGGTGGACGCGCTGATCCTGCGGGAAGCGCAGCTTGTGCTTGATCTGCCTACGCCGAAGGTGATCGAAAGGTGGACCGGACTTTATCCTTCTGGTCCCGATGACGCATTCTTCGAAGCACCCTTGCCGGGCGTTAGGCTGGTTTCCGTCACCTCCGGCACAGGAGCGAGCACGGGCTTTGGCCTTGCCGAAGAAGTATTGGCCGATCTGGAAGCAAACCCATGACGCAGAAAATCAAAGCCATTATTCTAGATTGGGCAGGCACCGTGGTGGACCATGGCAGCCGCGCGCCGATGGGGGCCTTTGTGAAAGCCTTTGCGCAGTTTGGTGTTACGATTTCCATTGCCGATGCGCGCGGCCCGATGGGCATGGCCAAGCGCGACCATATCCGCATGGTAGGCTCTTCCCCTCCCGTGGCTGCGGCTTGGCGGGCCAAGCATGGGCGCGATTTCGATGATGCCGCAATTGATGCGATTTTTGAGGTTTTCGAACCGATGAACATCGCCGCTGTTGAGGCTTATTCAGCACTCATCCCCGGTGCGCGCGATGCCCTTGATTGGTGCAAGGCGCGCGGCATTCGGATTGGTTCGACCACCGGCTACACACGTCCGATCATGGAAAGGCTGATGCCACTCGCGGCTGTGCAGGGCTTTGTGCCAGAGGTGACAATCTGCGCCGGCGATCTGGCAGCCGGGCGCCCGGCGCCGCTGCAAATCTGGTCCGCTTTGGCGCAAATGGGCATTTGGCCGGCGAGTAGCGTGATTAAGCTGGATGATACACCGCCCGGCATTGGTGAGGCACGCGCTGCCGGCTGCTGGGCGGTGGGGGTTGCGCTGACCGGAAATAATCCTGGCCTATCGGCGGAAGAGCTGGCGGCATTGGCGCCTGCGGAGCGCGAGGCCCTGCGGCGTTCAGCCAGTGAGCCACTTTTGCGGGCTGGCGCGCATCTGGTCATTGAGACCATTGCCGATCTTCCGGCCCTGATTGACCATATCGAGGCCCGTCTGACGGCGGGCGAAAAGCCAGGACTCATTGAGGTTAATTGACACAAAAGTGTCATGGGTTCGTCACGCAGACGTCGCGGTTCCCGAGATAGCGGAAAGTGCTTTTAACGGGAGATCCATCCGTGCGTCTTATTCTTCTTGCCCTGGCCTTTCTTGGCCTCGCCCCCATGGCCGAAGCGCAGCAGCGGACGCGGCTGACGGTTTATACGGCCCTTGAAAATGAGCAGCTGGCGCCGTTCAAGCAGGCCGCTGAAGCTGCGCTCCGCGATATTGAAATCGCGTGGGTGCGTGATTCCACCGGCGTAATCACTGCGCGCCTGATCGCCGAAAAGGCCAATCCGCGCGCTGATCTGGTGTGGGGACTTTCGGTGTTCTCCCTGCTGCAAATGGAAGCGCAGGACATGCTTGAACCCTACACGCCACAAGGTGCTGAGGCCCTTCGCCCGAATATGCGCAGCGCCCGCAGCCCCATGACCTGGACGGGGATGGACGCGTTTGTTTCCGCCATTTGCTTCAACACGGTGGTGGCGCAGCAACGCAACCTGCCGCGCCCCAGCACCTGGCAGGATTTGCTGGATCCGCGCTTCCGCGGGCAGATCGTGATGCCGAACCCAAATTCATCGGGCACGGGCTTCCTGACGATTGCCGGCTGGATAGCCAATCAGGGTGAGCAAGGCGCTTGGTCCTTCATGGACAAGCTGCATGAGAATATTCAGCAATATACCCATTCCGGCAGCGCTCCCTGCAACAACGCTGCGCGCGGGGAATTTGGCGTTGGGCTTTCCTTCGATATGCGTTCGGTCACGCTGAAAAATCAGGGCGCACCGATTGATATCATCGTACCGACCGATGGTGTGGGCTTTGACTTGGAAGCCACCGCCATCATGCGCGGTACGCGCAACCTGGAAGCAGCGAAGCGTCTGGCGGATTTCACGGTCTCGCGTACTGCTGCTGAACTCTATGGTCGTTTCTATGCGATGCTGGCCATGCCGGGGATTGAGCCGACTGTGCGCGGCTATCCGGCAGAATTCGCGCAGCGCCTGGTGAATGCGAATTTCACCGACATTGCGGCATCGCGCGAAAGGCTGCTCGCGGAATGGCAGCGACGCTATGATGGCAAGTCAGCGCCACGCTGAAGGCCATGGGCGCTGCCCTTGATCGTGGTTTGGGCGCCGATGCCAGGGAGTTTTCTGGCGTCGGCGGTGCCTTTTTGGCTATTCGTGATGTTGGTAAGCAATTCGGTAAATTTGTCGCCCTGGAAAGGGTCAGCCTGAACATTGCATCCGGCGAATTTATCTCATTCCTGGGGCCATCGGGCTGCGGCAAGACGACCTTGCTACGCGCTATTGCTGGGCTTGATCCGCCGACTGTGGGCCGCATCATTCAGGCTGGCAGAGACATTACGGCGCTGCCGCCGGCGGAACGCGATTTCGGCATTGTGTTTCAATCCTATGCGCTATTCCCCAACCTCACAGTCGCAGAGAATATCGGTTATGGGCTGCGCGGCAGTGATTGGCCGAAGGTACGCAAGCAGCAACGCATAGTAGAATTGCTGCATCTGGTAGGCCTTGCCGATCAGATCACGAAATACCCTGCGCAGCTTTCCGGCGGCCAGCAGCAGCGCGTGGCCTTGGCTCGGGCCTTGGCGGCTGAGCCAGGATTGCTGCTGCTGGATGAACCGCTTTCAGCGCTGGATGCCATTGTAAGGCTGCATTTGCGGCAGGAAATCCGCGCGCTTCAGCAAAGACTGGGCGTAACCACTATTATGGTGACACATGATCAGGAAGAAGCGCTGAGTGTTTCGGACCGGATCGTGGTGATGTCTCAGGGTCGCATTGAACAAATTGGTACACCTGAGGAAATTTATAGCGCGCCCGCATCTCCCTTTGTGGCCGGCTTTGTCGGACGTTCGGCGCATTTCACGGCCAAGGTCCACACACCCGCGGGGCAAATTACTGCGTATGGCCTTGTACTGGCTGCCTCGGCGGCGGGCCCGCTGCTTTATGGCGAGGAAGTTGATGTTTTTGTGCGCCCCGAAGATGTTGAACTCTATCCTCTCGATAACCCAACTGGCGGATGCTTTGAGGCAAAGATCACTGGCGTTGAGTTTCTGGGGCCGGTCTGTCGAATTTCCCTGGAAGCCAATGGTTTGCGGTTCGAGGCAGATGTGGCCCCCGGCCTGGTAGCCGCGCTTGGGGCAGTGCCCGGCGCGCGGCTTCTAGCGCGGTTTCGCCCGGAACGGGTGATGATTTATCGCGCAAATGGCTAAATTCGCTTTGCCGTTTCAGGATGCCGTTCGGGCCAAGGCGTCAGCGGATGAAACGGCGTTGCGCGCCATGCATCTTCTTGGCTTCCTGTTTCTCGTTTTGGCCTTAGCGTTACCCTTAGGCAGCCTTTTGTTACGGGCCTTTGAAGATCAGCATGGTGGTTTTGTTGGCCTCCGAAATTTCGCCATTTATGTCACCACGCCAAGCCTGATACGCTCAGCCTGGAATTCCATCTGGACCGCAGCGCTTACAACGCTGGTGGTGGTGCCGCTGGCCTTTGCTTACGCTTATGGGCTTACCCGGTCCTGCATGCGAGGCAAGTGGTTCTTCCGAGCGGTGATGTTGCTGCCGATTTTTGCACCTTCATTGCTACCAGCCCTTTCCTTGATCTACCTCTTTGGCAATCAGGGGATGCTCCGCTGGATGATGGATGGTGGCAGCATTTATGGGCCCTGGGGCATTATTGGCGCGCAGATTTTCTATTGCTTCCCTGCGGCCACCATTATCTTGTCTGTCGCACTCTCCAACGCCGATGGAAGGTTGTACGAGGCTGCCGAAGCATTGAGGGCGTCCCGCTTCAGGATCTTCCTTACTGTCACCTTGCCCGGCGCCATGTATGGTTTGGTTTCCGCGGGTGTTGTGGTCTTTACCCTTGTGGTCACCGATTTCGGTATTCCAAAAGTCATTGGGGGGCAGTTCAACGTCCTGGCCACCGATGTCTATAAACAGGTTGTTGGCAGGCAGGATTTGAATATGGGCGCGGTGGTGGGCTTGGTTCTGCTTATCCCGGCGATACTCGCCTTCCTGCTGGATCGTTGGGCGCTGGGCAAGAAAAGCGCAACGCTTTCCGGGCGCGCCGTGCCTTATCGACCGAAACCTCGGGCGACGCGCGATCGGCCTATTTTTCTGCTGTGTCTCGCGATAGCGCTTGCCCTCACCGGTATCGTTGCTGTGGCGGTCTGGGGATCCTTGATCCGGTTCTGGCCCTATAATCTTACCCTCACGCTCGATAATTATGATTTCGCGCGCTTTGATGCTGCCGGTTGGCAAACCGTCTGGCTTTCAATCAAGCTCAGTCTTCTCGCTGCCATCATCGGCACGGCGCTTATCTTTATGCTGGCATATAGCCTGGAACGTGGCCCCCGGCATGGGCTATTCGTGGCCCCGCTGCGGTTTCTGGCGGCCATTCCGTTGGCGGTGCCCGGCCTTGTCCTTGGCCTTGCCTATATCGTTTTCTTCAATGCCCCAGGCAATCCGCTCGGAATCATCTATGGCACCTTAGCCATCCTGGTGCTCAATTCCGTGGTGCATTTCTATACCGTGTGCCATCTAACAGCGGTTACCGCCATCCGGCAATTGGACCCGGAATTTGAGGCGGTCAGCGCGAGCCTTCATGTACCCATTTGGCGCACGTTCTGCCGTGTAACCCTACCTATCTGTTTGCCGGCCATACTTGAAATAGCGGTATTCCTTTTCGTCAGCGCCATGACTACAGTCAGCGCGGTGATTTTCCTCTATGGGCCGGACACAAAGCCGGCTTCCGTGGCGGTGGTGCATATGGATGAAGCCGGCCAGGCAAGCGCTGCCGCGGCCATGGCTTGCGTCATTCTTGCCATTTCGCTCGGTGCGAAATTGTTGCAACTTTCTGTGAATGGCGTGCTGGGCAGCTTTACTTCAGCCTGGCGTCGTTAAGCGTACGGGTTATGCCGTCGGCCTAATCAGCTTCAAGCGCAGCTTTCGGCTGGTCCAGTCAATGCAGGCCACCATACCAAGGATCAGGAGAATGATGAAGGCAACCTCATCCCAGTTATTGATCCGAATTCGATCGGACAGCGCTAAACCAATCCCACCAGCCCCCACAATCCCGAGCACCGTTGAAGATCGCGCATTGGATTCCAAAGTATACAGCACTTGGGAAAGCATCACCGGCGATACCTGAGGCATCAAGCCAATCCTCACGGCAAGGACGCGGTTGGCGCCAGCCGCGCGCACCGCTTCCACCTGCCGGCGATCGGCGCCTTCCAAAGCCTCACTGAACAGCTTCGCCAATACGCCAATATCCGGCACGGCCAGGGCAAGAATACCCGCGAAGGGCCCCATGCCAACCGCTGCAACAAAGATCAAAGCCCAGATCAGCGTATCAATGCCGCGCAGTCCATCATAGAAGCGGCGGGCGGAAAAGCGCAGCATGACATTGCCGATGACATTGCCAGCGCCGAGCAATGCGAGTGGCACCGCAATTACTGCCGCCAGCAGCGTGCCAAGGAAGGCCATGGCAAGGCTTTCCAAAAGGCTTTTCAGCAATTCCCAGAAGACGCCACCGGCAGAAGGGGGCCACATCAAGGCTACCAGCCAGCCCAATTTGGTCAGGCCAAGCCAGATGCGTTCAGGTGAAGCATCCATGCGCCAAAGGCCTGCAACCAACAGCAGTGCGCCCAGGATGAAAATTACCGGCGTCATGAACGGAACTCTCATGCGCCCGCCTTCCCCAAGACGATATGGCGCAGGCGACCACATAGCAGGTCAATCGCGGCGACCGTCGCCAGAATCAGCAGCAGAATGGCCGAGATATCCTGATACTCAAATTGACGCACGGCCAAATAAAGCTCCTCGCCAATCCCGCCAGCACCGACAATGCCAAGCACGCTCGCTTCTCGGACATTGATTTCAAAACGCAGTAGGCCGTAGCTCAAGACACCAGGCAGGGATTGCGGAAAAATACCATAGCGCATCTGTGCCGCCCAAGTGCCGCCGGCAGCGCGGACGGCTTCCATCTGTGCCAGTGATGCATTCTCATGTTCTTCCGCAAAAAGCTTGCCCAATGCGCCCGCAGTATGCACGGCAATGGCCAGCATGCCTGCAAAGGCTCCAAGGCCAAAAGCGTAAACGAAGATGAGGGCGAGAACGAGGGTTGGTGTGGTGCGCAGCAATTCCAGAAAGCGCCGCACCGGCATGACAATCCAAGCTGGTGCCAGGGTCGCCGCCGCTGGAAAGGAAATCAATAGTGCGACCAAGCCGCCCAGAACCGTTCCAACATAGGCAATCAAAATCGTATCAGCCAGAAGTTCCAGCCAATCCGTAAATCCCCACATCCAATGGGCAAGATCAGCCGAGAGATGGTCTAAGCGGAGGCGTGGTAGGGTGCCCGCTATGTAAGCGCCGGCCAATGGAAGGCCCTGGACCAGCCGCGTGATGCTGACCTCTCCCACCAAGGCGGATAGCGCGATGGCCAAGGAAAGCAATGCAGCACTGAGAAACCAATTGCGCTGACGAAGGGCCTTCGCCTCCTGCCAGCGCGACTCCGCTGCAAGAACAGAAGGGGAAGCGGTCAGGAGCGCCGTTCCCGCCGCCGTGCGGCATTTTCTTCAAGGATAGCAACGATATCAAGATAATCCTCGTGCTTGGCGACCGCTAACCCACGGGCATCGGATGACATATCGCGGAAGGCTTGTGGGTCGCGTTCAGGAAATGCGGCCAAGGCGGCTATAACTTCGCGTTGCAGCGCGGCGGGAAGGTCTTTGCGTATGACAATCGGGGAATTCGGAATGAGCGGTGATTTCCAAACAACACGAACCGCACCACTTGGGATCATCCCTTTTTCGGCCATACGTTGGAATGTATTGCGACGCTCATTTGAATAGGCAACTACCGCTGCGTCAAAGGTGCCGTTGATGACTGCCATGACACCCTGTTCATGGCTGCCGGTGAACCCTGTGCGCGCGAAGAAACTTGCGGGGTCCATACCCTGCCGGCGAAGAAACCAGCCTGGCACCTGAAAGCCGGAAGTGCTGTTGGGATCGCTAAAGCCAAGCGTCTTGCCGCGCAGGTCTTGCACTTGTTGGAAGGGACTATCTGCCTTCACGAGCATTACGCTGTGATAGCCCTCAAGGCCCTCATTATCTATGTAGCGGAAGATGGGGGCGATACGTTCACCCATGACCCGCCGCGCCAAGCCATAGGAGGCCGGGCCAAGGTAGCCGAGTTCGGAATGGCCTGCGCGCATCGCTTCAACAACCGCAGCATAATCCGAACCGCGAAAGACACGGAAGGTGGTCCGCAGTTCACGCGACATATAGGCTTGCAAGCCCTGTAGGCGCGCAATGGCATCACGCTCATTTTCGACTGAGATCATGCCAAAGCGCACTTCGCGAATTTGCTGGCGCCAATCTTCTTGCGCGCCCGCTAGACGCGGCATGAGAGCCAAGCCGGGCAGCATGAGGGTAGCACGGCGAGCAAGCATAATAATCCTCCATGGTCGGACTGAAGATCGTTTGGCCGAGTTGAATGATGAGCGCGTGACGATAGGATTAAAGAATGATGACAGCGCGCCTCGTGTTATTTGATTGGCACGAGCGCTGCCCTGAACTGCGCCACACAGGCATCCCAGGACCATGCCTCCGCATGGGTACGGCAAGCAGCGCGGTCACATTCCAGGGCCTTGAGGCAGGCAGCCCGAAGATCCTCATCCAAAGCGCCAACGCGTGAATCGGTCACCACGTCAATGGGGCCAGTGACCGGAAAGGCCGCAACAGGCGTCCCCGAGGCCAGTGCTTCAAGAAGGACTAACCCGAAGGTATCTGTCCGGGATGGAAAAACAAAAACATCTGCCCCAGCAAAGGAACGGGCAAGCGCGCCATTTTCGCGATAACCTGTGAAGGTGACCTGCGGAAACTTCTGTTTCAGGCCTTCCAGGGCTGGACCACCACCGACAACCACTTTGCTGCCAGGTAGATCGAGAGCGAGGAAGGCCTCAATATTCTTCTCAATCGCTACGCGACCTGCGTAGAGAAAGATAGGCCGCGGCAGACCCGCCCAGGAATCACCCTCGCCTGGACGAAATTTTTCAAGGTCTACCCCCCTGGTCCAGGGACGGAGCTTGGTGAAGCCGCGTCTTGTCAGTTCCTGCCTTAAGGAGGCTGTGGCGGCGAAGGTACCATCACCCGCTTCATGGAAGTGGCGCATGACGCGCCAGGACCAATCGGCAGGAATCCCAGTTCTAGCCTCGAGGTATTCCGGGAAACGCGTGTGAAAGGCTGTTGTGAAGGGCCAGTGGTTGCGCCGGCAAAGGCTCCGCATGGCCCAACCAAGTGGTCCCTCTGTCGCGATATGAATAATCTCCGGCCTGAATTCCGCGACAAGACGCGCCAGTTTGCGCTTGGGTGCGATGGCAAGCCGGATTTCCGCATAGCCTGGCGTGGGCATGCTGCGGAAGCGGTCGGGACCTATCACTTCGACCGTATCGCCCATGGCTCTCAGTTTGTCTGCGACAACCGACAATGTGCGCACAACACCATTCACTTGCGGAAACCAGGCATCACTGACGATTAGAATGCGCATGGCGTTATCGAACACCGCGCAAAACTTCTGCCATCAGATCGGGTGCCGGCATGGGCACCGGTTTCCCCATCACGAGAGTCTCGCGGTGTGACCAATCGAGCAATTCAAAGCGGCCATCTTGATGTTCAACCAAGGCCGTACAGCTTTCCACCCAATCGCCATCATTCATATATAGAATACCGTGAATCATCCGCATTTCCGCGTGATGAATATGGCCACAAATCACGCCATCCATGCCGCGGGAGCGCGCTTCTTGTGCGAGAGCTGTCTCAAAGCGGTCTATGGCTTTGACCGCTTCCTTCACTTGACGCTTCAGCCATTGTGATAGGGACCAATACGGATAGCCCAAGCGGCGCCGAAGGAAATTGAACCAGCGATTGATCAATAGGGCCAAATCATAGGCCCAATCGCCCATATGGGCGAGGAATTTGGCATAACGAATAACACCATCAAACTCATCACCATGGATGACGAGAAACCGACGACCATCCGCCGCAATATGCTCGGCTTCACGCGATAATTTTACCCCCGCCACTTCAAGCCCAAGCCAGTCGCGGAAGATTTCATCGTGATTGCCGGGAACATAGGTCACCTCTGTTCCGTGGCGTGCCATTCGGAGGATCAGGCGGATGACTTCGTCATGATAGGCATCCCAGTACCAGGATCGCCGAAGGCGCCAGCCATCAATGATATCACCGACGAGATAGAGTTTTTCGCATTGAACGTTACGCAGGAAATCTACTAGGGAGTCACTGCGACAACTGCGAAGGCCAAGATGGATATCTGAGAGGAAGATGGTGCGATAGCATCGCGGTGCTGAAGCGAGGGTCATGATCTACGCTCCTGTTACGGAAGCCGGCGCCGATACGAATCGGCCACCACCTTTCCTGTTACATTCGAAGCGGCGCTACCCCACCCTTGTGCATCGTGGCATGAATCTTCAATGACAAATGTGGTTGATTGGATGATTTAATTGAAAATTCGCCAGATCATCACGAATATGCAATTTTTCTCGGGTTTCCTTTGGGGCTATGCCAAAGAATCTCGTCGTTATTTTCAATCCCTCAGCCGGTACGCGGCGGCGTGCCAGGCTACATACTGCGCTCGATCTACTTTATGGGCTGGGGGTACAATTTCAGCTTATGGAAACCAGGGCGCGTGGTGATGCAGAAAAATTTGCGCGTTTGGCCGCTGAGGAAAATGGCATTGTTGTCGCTGCAGGCGGGGATGTCACAATAGCGGAAGTGGCCGCCGGCCTTGTTGGGACCCAGGCGATGCTGGGTATCTTACCTCTTGGGACCGCAAATGTCTTTGCCTTGGAAATGTCGGTACCGCTTAATCCGCCCGAAGCTGCGCGGGCGCTTCTGATGGGCCGGAGTACTTGCGTTTATCCAGGTATTTTGAAGCGGGGCTCCCTGAAGGATCGTCTTTTCATTCAAATGGTGGGGGTTGGATTGGATTCAGTTGTAGTCCATCATTTGCCGCTTGGCCTTAAGCGAGTCTTCGGAAAGGGCGCCTATGTTTTACAAACCTTGCGGGATTTGACCTGCTACCCCTTTCGTTCTTTTCGGGTACAGATTGATGGGAATGAACTGGAAGCCTCCGGACTGGTTGTCACCAAGGGGCGCTATTACGCAGGGCGCTTTCAGATTGCGCCGCAAGCAGACCCGCGTGATTCCTATTTTCACGTAGTTTCCCTCCAGCAAAATCATTTTATGGATGCTTTAAAGCACGCCGTCGCCCTGGGTCTTGGCCAGCTTCCCTATCTTTCCAGCATCTCTCTGCAGCGCGGCCATGACATTCAGGTATTCGGCGCTGATTTACCAGTGCAGGCAGATGGTGATGACGCCGGCTGCCTGCCAATTCATATAGTGCCATTCACCCAACCGCTCAGGGTCGTAGTGCCCTAGATCCTCATTTCTTGGGGCGGTAGTGCCAAACACTGGCCGGCGGAAAATTCAGAGGCGTCCAGGCCAGCCTTCGTGCCTCAAGCCCAAGGGTGCGGTATGGCAGCGGTGATGTGATACAATCAGTATAGAGAAGAAAGCCGCGCCCTGGTGCCACCAACTCGACCTGCTGAATGAATTGCCGCTGCCTGGATTCGCTGAGCAGAACGAGTGGAATGCCACAAATAACAGTGCCTATTTCCGTCGTAGTATCTTTCAATAGCTCGATAGGCAAATTGAAGGCGTCTGCCTGTAGCACCGTCGTTTGAGGAAATTTTGTTTGCAGATGATCGGCCATCTCCGGCACGATTTCCACAACTGCGATGCGCCCCGGCGAAATACCAGAATTTATCAGGCTTCTGGTGATTGCACCGGTGCCAGCACCTAGTTCCAGCACGAATGAATTGGACTGTCTGTCTATCTGCCGGGCAATGAGTTCTCCAAGCCTAGGCGATGAAGGAATGATGGAGCCCATTTGCAAAGGATTAGCAAGCCAGCGTCGAAGGAACAAAGTTATGTCGCGTGATTGTTTGTCTTTTCCGCTGACGGTAAGATGGACTTGCGACACGGCCGACTCCAAAATTGAATGTCTCTGATCAGAAAGACGATAGACGCTGAAGCCCGATCAGATCAGATTACGATGCCGCATTGTCATGAATATGTGACGTTCGAATGACGAAATCGTGTAACCTATTTGAAATGCTAACAATAAGGTACAAGTGGCCGCGGAGGGTTTTTCCCAACCAAATATGGCCTGAAAGTGCTGACGCCATTCAGTGTAAAGGGTGAGGCTTTAGCAGCGCTTAGGCATCACTTGTCGCTGCTTTTCACACGTCTCAAGAAATAAGAGATCAATTAAAATTGAATGCGCGCACCTCAAGCTTTCAAACCAGAGACGGTGTCCCGCCAAACACCATGAACTCGCACCATCTTAGATGGGCCCGCGCATCAAGTGACATCAAACCTTCATTTTTCTGTCATACGACCATCATGGCGAGCGCCTACGCGATCGTCATGTTTCCTTCGAAGCCTGCCATCCAAACTCAATCGCTCAGTGTAACCTACCCAAATGGTGCGGTGGCTCTGGCGCCAGTGGATCTTACCATAACGCCTAGCTCTTTCACTGTGCTACTGGGCGCGTCGGGTGCTGGTAAATCAACCCTGCTCCGTTCCCTAAATGGACTCGTTCGTCCAACTGAAGGCCGTGTCTTCGATAGCCTTGGTGAGGATATCGCCGAAGCTCGCACTTTGCGGCGCCACCGACGCGAAACCGGCATGATCTTTCAGCAGCATCAGCTTATTGGACGGGTCTCGGTCCTCGGCAATGTGCTCATGGGCCGGCTTGGCTACCATACCGCCATGCGTACGCTTTTACCCTTCACTGCACAGGAGAAGCGCCTGGCGCTTGAGGCTCTGGAACGCGTTGGCCTTTTGGATAAGGCTCTTGCACGCGCGGATCAGCTTTCCGGTGGCCAACAACAGCGAGTCGGGATTGCCCGTGCTTTAGTGCAGAAGCCAAAGCTAATCTTGGCTGATGAGCCGGTGGCGAGCCTTGATCCAGCAACGTCGGAACGCGTGCTTACCCTGCTGCATGGCATTTGTCGTGCGGATGGGCTGACTGCCGTGGTTTCGCTCCATCAGCTCGATTTCGCGCGCCGCTTCGGTGAGCGAATCATTGGTTTAGCCGCCGGGCGGATTGTGTTCGATGGGCCGCCAGACCGGCTTGATGATGCAGCCGCGGCCCGTCTCTATGGCGCCCCGACGCTGGGCAATCCTATCCGTGAGGAGGTATTCGCATGAAACGCCGCAGCCTGATCGCCGGTCTGGCCACCCTTCCTGTCATGGCACATGCCCAACCCCGCGATCCGCAGCGTTTGCGCGTTGCCCTGCTACCGGATGAAAATGCCAGCACCATAATTCAGAATGCGCAGCCGCTGCGCGCGCATCTGGAACGCGCACTGGCACGGCAAGTGGAGATCGTGGTCACCACAGATTACTCCTCCATGATCGAAGCCATGCGCTTTGGCCGCATTGAGGTGGCCTATTTTGGCCCGTTTTCCTATGTGCTGGCCAAGTCGCGCGCCCCAGCGATTGAGCCCTTCGCCGTTGGCGTTGAACGCGGCTCCCCCACCTATCAGAGCGTGATGATTGGGCAGGCAGGCGGCCCGGTGCGCGAATTGGCGGATATTCGCGGGCGGCCCTTCGGGTTTGGGGATCAGGCTTCTACCTCCTCACACCTGGTGCCGCGGGCCACAATCCTGCAACGCGCAAGCCTTGTTGGGGGGCGGGATTATCGAGTTGTTCATCTCGGTACCCATGATGCTGTGGCGCGTGCGGTCCAAGGCGGGCAGATACCCGCCGGCGCGCTCTCTAAGCCCATTTTGGATACACTGATCCGGCGCGGCACCATAGACGCGGCGCGTATCGTTGAAATTGGGCTTTCCGAACCCATTCCGAATTACCCGATGGTCCTGCAAGGCAATCTGGCGGAGCCTTTGAAGGTCGCCATCCGTGCCGCTTTCATTGACCTGCGTGATGCTGAGGTCTTGCGCAGCTTCCGTGTTGAAGGCTTCGCGCCGACAAATGACGAAGCCTATAATGTACTACGTGAGACAGCGCGCCTGCTTGAACTCGATTTGTCGCAGATGCGCGGATGAACCCCTCGCAGGATAGCATTCTTCAGGCTGATCGGGCCGCATTGGTCAGCCGCACCGGCTTGGTTGGGGTAATCCTGATCATTGCCTGTGGCGCACTTGCGCTGACCGGCTTCTTTGATCTGCAGCGCTTCGCGGAAGGCATGCCTGCGCTCGGCCAGCTTTTCTCCGAAATGATGCCGCCGGATTTTTCCCGCTGGCGCGATTGGCTCAATCCGCTGCTGGATACGCTCGCCATGTCCATTGCAGGCACGGCTTTGGCGGTAGTGATTTCTCTGCCGCTTGGTTTGCTGGCGGCGCCCAATATCTCGCCCCATCCTGTTATCTTACTTGCCGCCCGTACATTATTGGCCTTTTTGCGTTCCGTGCCTGAATTGATCATGGGCATTCTTTTCGTAGCCGCAGTTGGTTTCGGCGCCTTGCCGGGTGTTTTGGCACTTGGCCTTCACTCGGTGGGCATGGTTGGCAAGTTTTACGCTGAGGCGATTGAGCATGCGGACCCGAGGCCAATCGAAGCGGCACGGGCCGCCGGTGCCTCCCCATTGCAGGTCATCACCCATGCAGTGCTGCCGCAGGTTCTCCCGCAGCTTGCTGACGTGACGATTTACCGTTGGGAATACCACTTCCGCGCTTCCACCGTGCTGGGCATTGTTGGCGCGGGCGGCATTGGCTTTCAGCTTATCGCGGCGTTGCGCCTGCTAGACTACGCGCAGGTTTCGGCCATTTTGCTGGCTATTCTGGCCTGCGTATTGGTGGTGGATGCCGTGGGTGCGGCGCTGAGACGGAGATTGAAATGACTGCCCGAATCATTGCCACAGCGCGGATTTTCCCCGCGACGCGTGCCCTGCTGGAACGCGCTGGCCCGGTCGCCCATCCCACGGATGATGAACCTTGGGACAATGCCACGCTGCGTGGCGCTCTGGCCGAAGCAGAGGCCATGATGGCCTTCATGACGGACCGTGTGGATGCTGAGCTTTTGACGGCTGCGCCCAAGCTGCGGGTTCTGGCCTGCGCGCTGAAGGGGGCCGATAATATTGATATCGCGGCCTGTGAAGCGCGCGGTATCGCGGTTTCCATCGTGCCTGATTTGCTTACTTCCCCCACCGCCGAACTCGCCATTGGTCTTGCGATTGGCCTGGCGAGGCATATCCGTGGTGGGGACGCAGCGGTACGTGCAGATTTTCACGGCTGGCGGCCGAAATTCTATGGGCTCGGCTTGGACGGCGCAAAGGTGACGATCCTTGGGCTTGGGCGGCTCGGGCGCGCCATTGCCATGCGGTTGATGCCCTTTGGCTGCCATCTACGCGGGGTTGACCCTGTGAATGATGTTCCTGGTGTTGAGCGCATGCCGCTGGAACAGGCCCTACAAGGGGCAGATTTGGTCATCGCTGCCCTGCCGCTCACAGCAGAGACACGAAACCTCGTTGGCGCTTCAGCCATTGCCTTGCTGCCCAAGGGCGCGCTTTTGGTGAATATTGGCCGCGGTTCCACCGTGGATGAAATGGCCGTAGCTGAAGCGCTGCAAACGGGGCAATTGGGCGGCTATGCAGCGGATGTCTTTGCCATGGAGGATTGGGCCTTGCCTGACCGCCCCCGCGCCATACCCCGCGCACTGCTTGATCATCCGCGGAGCTTATTCACACCGCATCTTGGTTCAGCTACGCTCGCCGCGCGTCAGGCAATTGAGGCCGAAGCGGCTTTTAATATTCTTGCCGGCCTCGGTGTGTCAGTGCGGGAATTAAGTTCAGCCACGGCTTAGAGCGATTGCAAACCGAGCTGTCGTGCCGAATGCGCGCGGATGCCCTTCTTCGACCATGGCCATGTGAAGCCATGCGCCTAAGGACCATGCCGCCCTACGTCCGGCTTATGTGAACATTTGGCAATAGTCTCTAGCGTGTCAGGTTAAGACGTCATCAATATTACGCATAACCGTCATGCCGCTGAAAATCTCAGCCGTTATCGGATCATCGAACTTGAATTCAAGGTGATCCGATGGCTCCCCCAAAAAACGTCCTGCTCATTGTTGTTGATCAATGGCGCGCGGATTTTGTTCCGCATCTTGGCGCAGATTTTCTGCGTACACCGAATCTTGATCGTCTATGCCGGGAAGGGGTTACCTTTCGCAATCACGTAACGAATGCAGTCCCTTGTGGGCCAGCGCGGGCAAGCCTGCTCACAGGGCTCTATTTGATGAACCATCGTGCGGTGCAGAATACAGTACCGCTTGATGCGCGCCACACTAACCTTGCCAAGCAATTGCGGTTGCTTGGTTATGACCCGGCCCTGATCGGCTACACGACTTCCACGCCAGACCCGCGCACTTCCGGCCCGCGCGATCCGCGTTTCACAACGCTTGGCGATTTGATGGATGGTTTCCGCAGCGTTGGCGCTTTTGAACCCAGCATGGATGGCTATTTCGGCTGGCTCGCGCATCAAGGATATAAGCTTCCGCCGCGTCGGGAGGATATTTGGCTGCCCGAAGGTGAGGATGCTGTCCCCGGCGTCACAGATCGGCCCTGCCGTATCCCGGCTGAATTGTCTGACAGCACCTATTTCACCGAACGGGCGCTGACGTACCTCAAGGGCTGCAATGGTAAGCCTTGGTTCCTGCATCTTGGGTATTATCGCCCGCACCCGCCCTTCATCGCGCCGGCGCCCTATCACAAGATGTACCGCCCAGAGGATATGCCGGCCCCCGTGCGCAAGCCGCATTGGGAGGAGGAGACGACTCAGCACCCGCTGCTCCGGCACTATCTGCGCGACATCAAACAGGGTTCCTTCTTCCATGGTGCCGGCGGCACGGCGAGCACGCTGGATGAGGCTTCCATCCGCCAAATGCGCGCGACCTATGCCGGGCTGATTACCGAAATTGATGATTGCCTTGGCCGTGTCTTCACCTGGTTGGAGGAGAATGGGCAATGGGAAAACACCATGATCATTTTCACCTCAGATCATGGTGAGCAGCTGGGCGATCATTGGTTGCTCGGCAAGGTCGGTTATTTTGATGAAAGCTTCCGCATCCCACTGGTGATCAAGGATGCAGGGCGGAATACCCGCGCGGGTGCCATTGAAGAAGCCTTCACCGAAAGCGTGGATGTGATGCCCACGATCCTTGAAGCGCTTGGTGGTGCAGCGCCGCGTTCCAGCGACGGGCATTCATTGCTTCCGTTGCTGGAGCATCTGCCGAGTAAAGCTTGGCGCGATGTACTGTTTTATGAGTATGACTTTAGGGATGTACACTACTCAAACCCGGAAAGCGCCCTCGGCCTTTCCATGGATGAGTCTTCGTTGTGCGTGGTGCAAGACGCGCAATACAAATATGTCCATTTTGCCGCGCTGCCGCCTCTTTTCTTCGACCTGAACCGCGATCCCCACCAATTCACGAACCTCGCGGATGATCCGGATCATGCGGATCTCGTGAAGGCCTATGCGCAAAAGGCTTTGTCAAAGCGTATGCGCCATGCCGAACGCACGCTGACGCATTATCGCGCCACACCGCTTGGCCTTGAAGAACGCAAGCCCCCGGTCTGACCCACCCGTCACGCCCATTAATCATCATCGCAGGAGAGCCCCTATGCTGCGCCGTGAACTTCTTGCCCTTCCGGGCTTGGCCTTATTGCCTAGTTTTGCAATTGCCCAATCGGATCAGCGCCCTTCGATCACGATCGCTGTGCAGAAAATCGTCAATAGCAATACCTTAGAGGTATTGCGCGAACAGTCCAACGTAGGTGAGCGCATCTTCTTCACCTCACTTTGGGAAGGGCTGCTGGGGCGGAATTGGCTCGGCAATCTGGAAACAATGCCGGGGCTCGCCACGGAATGGCGCCGTATTGATGATCGCACGGTTGAACTTTCCCTACGCCGGGGCGTGATGTTCCACAATGGCGATGAGATGACGGCTGAGGATGTGGCATTCTCCTTTGGGCCGGAACGAATGTTCGGGATCGGCACGCCTGGTACCACTGCCGGCGGTACACTTTTCACGCGCATTCCTGGTCAAGGGCCGCAAGGCAAGGAGCTTCCCCCCGAAGTTGTGGCCGTTTCCCGGCGTATCTGGCCGGCCCTTGAGAAGGTTGAAGTGGTTGATCGTTACACCGTGCGCTTCGTGAACCGGACGCCGGATGTAACCATGGAAGGGCGGCTTGCCCGGTATGGCAGCGACATCTGTTCACGTCGTGGCTTTAATGAAGCTGCAAGCTGGCTTGATTGGGCGCGTAAGCCTATCACGACAGGCCCTTATATGGTGGCGGAATTCCGCCCTGATGTCTCGCTGACGCTGGTCGCGCATGATCAATATTGGGGCGGACGCCCACCCTTGCGGCAAATCCGCTTTGTTGAAGTGCCGGAAGTTGCGTCACGCCTGAATGGCTTACTGTCGGGCGAATATCAATTCGCCTGCGACATGCCGCCTGACCAAATTGCCGGGATCGAGCGCAATCGCGCCTTTGAAGTACAGGGTGGGACTATTCTGAATCATCGCCTTACGGTGTTTGACAAGAACCACCCCCAGCTTCGTGATGCGCGGATAAGGCGCGCCATGACCCATGCCATTGATCGCCAGGCGATTGTTGACAGTCTTTGGGCTGGCCGCACCGTGGTGCCGAAGGGTCTGCAGTGGGAATATTATGGCGATATGTTCCATGCGGATTGGGCGGTGCCCGCCTTCAATTTGAATGAGGCGCGGCGCCTGTTGCGTGAGGCGAATTATCGCGGTGATCCGATCCCCTATCGCCTGCTGAACAACTACTACACCAACCAGAACGCCACGGCCCAAGTGCTGGTTGAAATGTGGCGCCAGGCTGGGATCAATGTGCAGATCGAAATGCGTGAGAATTGGGCGCAGATATTCTCCCGCGAAACCCCGCGTGCGGTGCGGGATTGGTCCAATAGCGCGCCCTTTAACGATCCTGTCTCCTCCATCGTGAACCAACATGGTCCAAGCGGTCAGCAGCAGCAGGTCGGCGAATGGACGAACGAGGAATTCAACCGTCTATCCGCTGAACTTGAAACCAGTACGGATCGTCCGCGCCGCCGTGCCGCGTTCCGCCGGATGCTGGAGATTGCGGAACGCGAAGACCCTGCCTTCACCGTGCTGCATCAGAACGCGACCTTCACCGCCAAGCGGCGCGATACGCGCTGGAAGGCAAGCCCGGCCTTCGCCATGGATTTCCGGGCTGGCAATTGGGGGGGTTAAGGTGATGTTGCGTCGTCGTAGTTTTCTCGCCACTCCCGCCGCCCTGTTGGGGGCGCCACTTGCCACGCCCGCCTTAGCGCAAGCTGATACGCGCCCAACACTTACCATCGCGGTTCAGCGGCTTTCCAATTCAAATACCTTTGAACCGCCGCGTGAACAATCCAACGTGGGCTTCCGCATTCACGGTCTTTACGCCGAACAATTGATCGCAACCGATTGGCTGGGTAATGCCGCGCTGACGCCCGGGCTTGCCACTTCCTGGCGGCGCGTTGATGCGCGCACCCTTGATCTGACGCTGCGGCAAGGCGTGAAATTCCATGATGGCAGCGTCCTTACTGCCGAGGATATTGCCTTCTCCTTCGCGGATCGCCTGTTTGGTACACAAGGTGCTACTGGCGCTGGCCGCACCACGGTGCTTGCCGGGACAGCTACCAAAGAACCGCCGGCGGAAGTGATTGCTGTCGGGCGCCGCACCTATCCGGGGCTTGAGCGTGTGGAAGTGCTTGATGCTCAAACCGTGCGCTTCGTCAATCGCATGCCGGATGTCACGCTGGAAGGCCGCATAGCGCAAAGTGTTGGCGCCATATTCTCCCGTGCGGCCTTTGCGCGTTCGGATAGCTGGCTCGGCTGGGGGCGCGCGCCGATCGGTACCGGCCCCTATCGCATCGCTGAGTTTCGTCCCGATACCCTGCTGGTGCTAGAGGCGCATGATGAATACTGGGGCGGCAGGCCACCCGCGCGACGCATACGGTTTGTTGAGGTGCCCGAGGTTTCAGGCCGCTTGAATGGCCTCTTTTCTGGGGAGTATGATTTCGCCTGCGATATTCCGCCGGATCAAATCACGGTTGTTGAACGCAATTCGCGGTTTGAGGTTCTGGGCAGCCCAATCAACAATATCCGCAAGCTTGCTTTCGATAAGACGCACCCCGTTCTGGCAGATGCCCGCATTCGGCGCGCCATGACGCATGCCATTGATCGGCAGGTGCTGGTGGATGCGCTTTGGGCGGGTCGCACCAAAATCCCGCGCGGTATGCAAATGGAAAGCTATGGCCAGATGTTCCTGGCCGATTGGGAAAATCCCCGTTTTGATCCCGCCGAGGCGCGGCGCCTGCTGCGTGAGGCGAATTATCGCGGACAGCCTATCCCATATCGGCTATTGAACAATTACTACACCAACCAAGTGGCCAATGCGCAGATCATGGTGGAGATGTGGCGCACGGTTGGCATCAACGTCGTGATCGAAATGAAAGAAAACTTCGCGCAGGTGACGGAACGCACACCTGGCCGCGGCGTGCGCGATTGGTCCAACACTTCCGTCTTTGGCGATCCGGTGGCAGGGCTGCTCCGCAGCTTTGGCCCGGGTACCGAGGCTGAGCGCAATGGTGAATGGGCGAATGAGGAATTCAACCGGGCATCCACCGCGCTTGAGGCCGAAACTGACATGAATCGCCGGCGCGAGCTTTTCCGCCGTATCATGACCATCGTGGAACGAGAGGACCCCGGCTATATCACCCTGCACCACGCGGCTGCGTTCACCGCTAAAAGGCGCAATATCGAATGGCGCGCCTCCTCTGGCTGGGCGATGATGTTTGGCCCCGGTAATTTACGGGTTGGTGCATGAAGCCGCTGGTCCGCCTGACTGGGCTGTCGGTCGCTTTTGACGGCGCGCCAGCGCTGCGCGGCATAGATCTTTCAATCGCCAAGGGTGAGGCGGTTGGGCTTGTCGGCGAAAGCGGCTGCGGCAAATCCGTCACGTGGCTTGCGGCGCTTGGCCTGCTGCCGCCCAAGGCCCGCATCACCGGCAGCGTCATGCTGGATAGGCAGGAATTGATTGGCGCCCCGGCACCTGTTCTGGAGCAGGTACGCGGTGGCCGTATTGCGATGATTTTTCAGGATCCCTCCAGTAGCCTCAATCCTGTTCATCGTATCGGCAAGCAGATCATCGAAGCGCTCGGTCTGCACCGGGGCATGACAGGCAGCAATGCGCGCGCCGAGGCAAAACGCTTGCTTGATCTTGTCGGCATCCCTGACGCGGCCAGAAGGCTTGATGCCTATCCGCATGAATTATCAGGCGGGCAGAATCAGCGCGTGATGATTGCCATCGCGCTTGCCGGTCAGCCTGAATTGCTGGTGGCTGACGAACCCACGACCGCCTTGGATGTGACCATCCAGGCGCAGATTTTGGAATTGCTGCAATCCATACGCCGCCAGATGGGCATGGCGCTGGTGCTGATCAGCCATGATCTTGGTGTGATTGCCGAAGCCTGTGAACGCGTAGCGGTCATGTATGCCGGCCGCATCGTGGAAGAGGCACCGGTAGCACAGCTTTTTGACGCGGCGGCACATCCCTACACGCAAGGCTTGATCGGCGCCTTGCCGCCCATGGATGGGCCGCGCCGGCGCCTTGCTGCCATTCCGGGTGGCGTGCCGGAACCCTGGGCCATGCCGCCTGGCTGTGGCTTTGCGCCGCGCTGCCAATTTCGTTCTGCCCCCTGTGATGCCGCAATACCTGGCCTGATGGGCCTTTCTGGTCAGCATCGCGCGGCCTGCATTCGCGTGGCGCCTGCTGCGCTGCCGCTGGAAAGGATACCTGCATGAAGGCCGGCGGAACATTGCTTGAAGCTGATGGGCTGGTACGGCGTTATGCCATGCGGCGGGGCTTGCTTGGCCGCGCGGTGGAAGTGCGGGCCGTTGATGGCGTTTCGCTGAAATTGGAACGTGGGCGCACGCTTGGCTTGGTGGGCGAATCCGGTTGCGGCAAGTCAACCACAGGCCGGCTCGTGCTCGGCATGGAAACCCCGGATGCGGGGCATGTCAGTTTTGACGGCGCGGTGATGCCGCAACCCGGCAGTGCTGTCTGGCGCGCCATGCGGGCGCGCATGCAAATGGTATTTCAGGATCCTTTGGGCGCGCTTGATCGTCGCCTGCCCATTGCGACCCAAGTGGGTGAACCGCTTGAGATCCACGGCATCGGCGCCCGTTCCGAAAGGGCCGCGCGGATTGAGACCTTGTTGCGCGCGGTTGGGTTGCGACCTGACCAGGGTGCCCGCTATCCGCATGAGCTTTCCGGCGGTCAGCGCCAACGCGCGGTTTTGGCGCGTGCCTTGGCAACCGATCCTGCGCTGCTGGTTTGTGACGAACCGATCAGCGCGTTGGATGTCTCGATTCAGGCGCAGGTCATGAATTTGCTGGTGGATTTGCAGGAGCAATTCGGCACCGCCATGCTTTTCGTGAGCCATGACCTCAGGGCAGTTCGGCAAGTGAGCCACCGTGTCGCCGTGATGTATCTCGGCCGCATTGTGGAAGAAGGAGAACCGGATGGCGTTCTGCATGAACCGGCCCATCCTTATTCCCGCGCCCTTGTCTCTGCCATTCCGCATCCTGGCCGTGCGGGCCAGCGCATTGTCTTGCAAGGTGACCCGCCCAACCCGGCGGATCGGCCTTCGGGCTGCGCCTTTCATCCACGCTGCCCGATGGCAACCAGCCTTTGCGCGCGTGAAACGCCCGCACTGAAGGCGCGCCCAGATGGCCGGCTTGTTGCCTGCCATGTCGCGCATGGGGAAATGAGCGCGGGCCAAGGATACATAGGGCAGGAGGCCGCCTGATGCTTCGTTTTCTGGCCACACGCCTGGCGCGGGCTGCCTTGACCATCGCCATGGTCGTTACCTTTGCCTTTGTGGTGCTGCGCCTTTCGGGTGATCCCGCGCAAATCATCATGGGGGCAGATGCACCACCGGAAGCGGTGGAGGCATTCCGCGCGGCATGGGGATTGGATGAGCCGATTTGGGTGCAGTATCTCTCCTATTTTTGGGCCATCCTGCAGGGTGACCTTGGGCGGTCCATGCGCGATGGGCGGGATGCGATTGTGCTGGTTACGGAACGTATTCCGGCCACGCTGGCGCTCACGCTCCCTGCGCTTGCGATCAAGATTTGTCTCGGCATTCCCGCTGGCATTTATGCTGCCTTGCATCGCAATTCTTTGGCGGATCGAGTGGTGATGATCATCGCGGTGGCAGGCTTTACCGTGCCGTCCTTTGTCTTGGGGCTGCTGCTTGTGCTGGTGTTTGCCGTACAGCTTGGATGGCTACCTTCAGGTGGGCAGGAAAGCTGGCGCCATGGCATTCTGCCAGTGATTACCTTGGGCCTTGGCGGTGCAGCGGTTTTGGCGCGCTTTACGCGCAGCGCCATGCTTGAGGTTCTGGGCCAGCCCTATATCCGCACCGCCAGCGCAAAAGGCGTACCCTGGCGTGCAGTTGTCACCGGCCATGCCTTACCGAATGCCGCCATTCCTACCGTCACCATCATCGGCTTCATGGTGGGCACCTTGATCGCGGGGGCGGTGGTGGTTGAAAGTGTATTCTCCTGGCCAGGGGTGGGGCGATTACTGGTGGTCGCCGTCGCCAATCGGGATTTGGCGGTGGTGCAATGCATCTTGCTGCTGGTCGCCATCACCATGGTTTGCGCCAATCTGATTGTTGATTTGCTCTACGGCTTGCTTGACCCGCGCTTGCGCGCCGCGCCGCGAAAGGCCGCCTGATATGCCTGAAGCTCCTCTTGTAATCACCGCCCCAACGGCACCCGCCAAAACGCGGCGGAAAGCCCCGCCGGCCTTGGTGGTTTTCGGCATTGGCTGGCTGATGCTGATGCTTGTCGTTGCGCTGCTCGCGGATATCTTGGCGCCTTACGCCTATACAGCGCTTGATCTTCGCAATCGCCTTTCCCCACCCATCCTGCTTGGCGGTAATTGGCTTCATCCGCTCGGCACTGATGAGCTTGGGCGGGATGTGCTATCGCGGCTTATCTATTCCATCCGCACAAGCCTATTGATCGCCTTCGGCGCCACCATCATCGGGGCGGCTGTCGGTACGTCCCTTGGCTTCCTGGCGGCGCATTTCAGAGGGTTTATCGAACAGGCGGTGCTGGCGCTGGTGGATTTCTCCGCCTCGCTCCCCTTCCTGATCTTGGCTTTGGCGGTACTGGCGTTTTTCGGCAATTCCCTGCTGCTGCTGGTTTGTCTTCTGGGGCTGCATGCCTGGGAAAGATATGCGCGTATTGCGCGCGGACTTGCGCTTGCCGCCGGTACGCAAGGCTATGCGGCCGCGGTGCGAGGGCTTGGGGCGTCTCCATGGCGCATCTATGGGCGGCATGTATTGCCCAATATCGCCTCGACACTCATTGTTTCCATGACGCTCGCCTTTCCGGAAGTGATCCTGCTTGAATCCGGACTTTCCTTCCTGGGCCTGGGCGTGCAGCCACCAGAGACATCGCTTGGTTCAATGGTCGGCTATGGGCGGGAATATTTGACGCGGGCGCCCTGGATTCTACTGGCACCCGCCAGCACGATTGTGCTGACCACTCTCTCAGTTTCGCTGATTGGCGATTGGCTGCGCGATGGGCTGGACCCGACGCTGCGGTGAGGGAATTCACCGCAGCCTTTAGTGCGGAGCGCGAGTATTAGCGCCGGCGCATCGCAGTCGGGTAAAGCCGCCCATTTTCTGCCCGCATGGCTTCAAGGACGAAATCGCCAGGCAGATCGTGAATTTCTTCGCTGGGCGGAAGGTCTGCCGCGGCATCCAAAGCGCCACGCAATGGCCGCCCCTCCATGCCCGAAGGGTCAACCCCCAGCACATGCAGAATGGTGGGCACAATATCGGTCAAATCAGCAGGTTCTTGGATCACCGAACCCTGACGGAAGGGGCCGCCCTGCATCACCAGCACGGTCGCAAGCTCCGCCCGATGCAGGCCGCCATGCATACCGCCGCCTTCCGGTACATCGGGGGCATCGAAGGGGGCCGTGCCTGGCAGGCCCCATTCATCCAAGCCTTCTTCGCCCGCAAATGTCGCGACCAGATCGGCGCTGCGCGCATGGGCGGAACCCAATAGCGCGAGCGGCACCGCCCGCCCTGGAGAGAGGATGGCAGGATCACGCGCCAATAAAGGACCAGCCCAATTTTGTGTGGCCAGGAAATCCGCCACCTGAGAGGCAAGGGATGGATCCCTCAGCCAAAGACCAGGCGCAGCTGCTGGCGCCACCACAATATCCACATCCGACGCCATGCCAGTGCCAGCGCGGAAGCCGGCGCGCTGCAATTCGCTCCGCAGGCACTTCTTGCCCCGCCCGGTAACATGGCCATGGTCTGAGAGAACGATGATGGCGATATTCTTCGCATCCGGCTGCGCATCACGCCAGGTCATGATTTGCCCGAGCACTGCATCCGCCGATTTAAGCGCGCGTTGCGTATGTTCAGCCCGCAAGCCACCCCAATGGAAGGAAACATCGGGTTCTGACAGCCAAAGTAGCGCCACATCCGGTTTAATTTGCGGCAGCACATGCTCAAGCAGAACGCGTCCGGCAAATTCAACCCGCGCGATATTCGGCACGGCAGCGGGCGGAGTCTTACCCAGTGCTTCAGCCACGCGCTGCGCTGTCTCACCCTCAGTATCCTCGACATTCCAACGAAAGGCGCCAAGCCGCTCTGCCGCCGGGTGAAGCAGCCGCGCCGCCCCCGCTGTACCGGCGCTGACGAGGGCGAAACTCATTCCATGCGGTACAAGGCGCTCCGCCAAGCTGGCGCGCTGCAAAGGCGATTCCGCACCGGCGGCGAGGGTAAGAACATCCTCAACCAGCTTGGTCCGGATCAAACGATCCAGCGCCACCGATGCGTCGAATAGCGTATTGGCGACCAGGCCATGACCCCCAGGGCGGCAGCCTGTGATGAGCGATGGCGTCGCCACCCGCGTTTCAGAGGGGAACACGCTCCTTGCCCGCGAAAAGCGCGCGCCAGCCATACCAAGCGCATGCAAGTGAGGGGTTGCCACAGGGTCCACCATATCGGGGCGCAGCCCATCCAGGGCGACCATAATTACGCTTGTCATGTCATTCTCCCAAACGTCAGCGGCGCGTGAGGTAGGAAGCCAAACTGCTCAGCACGCATATGCCAGTTTCACGATATTCGCCGTGTTTTGATGCGCCAAGAAGCGCCACAACAGCGCTTCAAGACGCGGCGCGCGGATAGGTCAGATGGCGGATAGGGCCAAGATAAGGCACTTCCATACCATCAGGTTCCAGCAGAACCGTCTCCACGTGATCCTCATGCAAATGATGCAGTAAGGCACCGCAACGCCGCGCCCCGGGCAGGCCTTGCTGCTCATCCTCCTCTACAACAAAGGAAAGCGGTGGCGCCCAGACGAAAGATACTGCGTCACGCTTGAATTCATGATGCAGGTGCAAATGACCAGAGGCCACCAACCGAAGCCCTGGATGCTCCAGTAACGGCATCAAGGTGTTCCGCGCATGCGGAGGGACAGACCAATAATCAAAAACCGGATCGTCGGGATGCGTTATGAAGATTGGCTTATGCAGAAAGACTGCCAACCGCCGAGCCTCCGCGCTTTCAAGCGCTTCGATGATGAAGCGTGCTTGGGCGTCTTCTTCCGGGTGTCCCGTGCCCATGACCTCGGAATTGAGGCCAATGACGCGCCAGCCCGGCAGGTCATGTAGGCCATAGCCCGCACCCAAATATTGCTGGAACCTAGTCAGCCGGGTGGCATCAAAGGGCTGACGGGGCATGGTATGCGGGTGGCTGCCCGTATCATGATTTCCGGGCAGCGCCAGAATTGGGCCGGGGAAGCGGCTCAATTCTTCAGCGGCGAACGCCATATCCGCCTCATGATCCGCGCCATCCAGCGAAAGATCACCGCTGGCAACAGTAAGATCAGGCGGGGTTAACGAGGCCAGGGCGTGAATCAAAGCAACATTGCCGCGGAACAATTCATTCCGCGCCGACAGATGCGCATCAGTAATCTGAAGGATCGTTTGCATGTATCAGCCCCGGCGCGGCAGCAGACGGCGAACTTCACTCGCCATATCGGCCAAAGCCACTTCGGGGGTCGCATTCCCTTCGACAACGCGGGCCATATTATTCACCATCACTTCGGTCACACGAACGCTATTGGTGCCGGGGAACGCATACCAGGGCACCATACGCCCCACCTGTATTGTTGCAGTTTTGAACAGGGGATTCTCGCGGTAGAATTCCGCAAGATAGCGCGGATCATCAATGGCAAGCTGGTTTGTCGGCACATAGCCGGTATTTTTGACCATCAGCGCCGTTCCTTCAGCACTTGTCGAAAAGCGCAGGAACTTCCAGGCGGCTTCGCGCTTCGCGGGATCGCGCGCGATCAGCATCCCGGCGGCACCACCGGTGGGCAGGCGGCCATTTACAGGGTCAATCACAGGCAATAGCGCGGTTTGCATTTCGAAATTACGTCCCACGCTGGTGATCATATTGCGCAGGAAGGCGGTTGAACCAAAGCGCATGCCAAGCTTGCCGGCAGCAAAGGCCTGCAACGCGGTGGTGGCGTTGAGCTGCGGCATGCCCCCTTCGGTCACCATGCGGCGGAGCAAGCGCAGGCTAGCGAGGCCTTCCGTGCCCGCAAAGCCAACATCGCGTTCATCCGGCGTCAGCATGCGCGCACCATGGCTGAAGAGCAGCGCGGAAAACATCCAATCATCGCCCGGCCATTGGAACCACATGCCTTCAGTACCATCGCCAAGCGCCCTGATGCGCGCGGAAAGCGCAATCACCTCATCCCAGGTTTTTGGGAAGGCTTCAGGGTCTGGGTTTGCACCAACGCGGCGCAGGAGTTCAGTATTGTAATAGGAAATCGCATTGGATGCGGCATAGGCCAGCCCCGATTGCATACCGCCAAAATGGCCAAGGGCAAGGATACCGGCGGTATAGCCATGGGCCGCTGGATCACCCTCACGCGCAAGCAAGGGCGCCAGGTCCTGCGCAATGCCGCGTTCGGCGAATACCCGCAGGCGATTGAAGCCCTGATAGGAAAGATCGGGTAATTGATTGGCGGCGGCCTGGCGGAGGATAAGCTGATTGCCTTCCTCATAATTCGGCGTGGTGATGAAGCGGACTGTGATATTGGGTTCACGCTTGGCGAATTCCGCCGCAATCGCGTCATAGCTTTCCTTGAAGACTTGCGGTTGGGCGTAATGCACCGTGATTTCCACATTGGCCTGAGCGCGCAGTTGCGGTGCGGCGAGCATGCTGGCCGTGACGCCCAAGGCCGTACGACGGGTAAATGCCTTCATGGTCCAGTTCCTTTCGGTTTTGGGAAAATCGGAAAACGCCTGGTGACGGGTGCGCGATCATGCGGCGCATGGTCAGCCCTTCAGCCCGGTTGTAGCGATACCTTCAACAAAGCGCCGTTGTGCAAAAAGGAATGCGAGCACAAGCGGCAACGTCATGATGACCGCAGCCGCCATCAATGCGGCAAAATCATCGCCGGCCTCGTCTGAACGGAAATACAAAACGCCAAGTGCCGGCGTAGCGCGCGCCTGACCTTCAACCACAATTAGTGGCCAAAAAAGATCATTCCAATGCACGACGACAGAGAAGATCGCAAAGGCCGTGGCCGCCGGCCAGGCATTCGGCAGGATCACGCGCCACACGATTTCAAACTCACCGATGCCATCCAGGCGTGCCGCATGAACCAGTTCATCGGGCAGCGCCTTGAAGAACTGGCGGAACAAAAAGATCGCAAAGACTGAAATGGTGAAGGGCAGGATCAGCGCGGCATAGGTATTCAAAAGCCCCATTTTGCTGAAGGCCATGTAAAGGGGGAGCGCCGGCACATGGGGCGGCACAAGAAGGCCAAGCATAACCAGGCCAAGCACCATATCCCGACCAGGAAAGCGAAGCTTTGCGAGCGCATAAGCGGCCGGAACGGCGAACAGTAATTGAAAAAAAAGAATGCCAGCGCAAACAACAAGACCATTCCAGAGATAGCCAAATACAGGAATCTGCGAAAACACCTTCCCGTAATTCTCAATGCCGTGAAAGCGTTCTGGCCAAAGATTAAGGCTTGCACGAAACAACTCATCCAGCGGCTTTACGCTTGCTGAAACCATCCAGATGTAAGGCATCAGCAGCAATAGCGCGAGGAAGCCAAGCACCAGCAGGCGAGGCGCATCCGCCCAAAGCGATTTGGAGCGGCGCTCAGCCATAATGCACCCGCTTATCCAAAGCCTTGGTTTGCAGCCAGACCAAGCCCAGAACCATCAGCAGGAAAACCAGGGTGATCGCTGCCGAATAGCCAAGACGCAAGAAGGTGAAGCCTTCCTTGTACATGGTGTGCAGTAGGACTTCACTCGCCTTATTCGGACCACCCTGGGTTAATACAGTAACCGTATCAAAGACCCGAATGCTTCGGATCATCGTAATGGTCAGCACGAAGAGTGTTGTCGGACCAAGCATCGGCCAAGTGACAAGGCGAAACCGATCAATCCAGGTTTTCGTCCCGTCAACTTCGGCGGCTTGATAGAGTTCCCGCGGAATGGCGCTGAGGCCCGCCAGGAAAAGCACCATATTGTAGCCGACATTCTCCCAAACGCCGATTGCCCCGAGACTGAGAAGTACCCAATCCGAAGATGAAAGCCAGAAGGGTGGGGAGGTAACGCCAAGAAGGCGCAACAAGGCATTCAAAGGCCCAATCGTCGGATGCAGCAGGTATTGCCAAGCAGCTGCCATGGCGACCGTCAGTGAAACAACCGGCAAGAAGAAGACAGCGCGAAATAGGGCGCGCCCGCGTATGCCCGCCTCGATCAAAAGCGCCGCCCCCAGGCCGAGCAAGATGGAAAGCGGTGTGACGAGCCCGACATAGATGACCGTATTGCGAAGGGCGATGGCAAAGCCACGATCTTCCAGCATTTCTTCAAAATTCGCGGTACCAATCCAGCCCCATTCCAGTGCGCCCAACTCGTAATCTGTGAAGGCCAAAAGGATCGTGGCCAAGCTGGGCAATAGGAGCATCAGAAAATAAGCGATGCCTGCCGGAATGTTCAGCATAAGGCCGACCAGGGCTTCGCCCCGCACCAAGCGGCGCGATCTTCCCTGAAATGATGCAGGCAGCGCTGCGGATAAGGCTTCAGGCAAGGGTGAATTCCTCGCTGTGAGCAGGATGATCGCGCAGCGCCACGCGCTTGCCATTCCGGTCAAACAGCAGGGCGTGCTTGGCTTCAAAGGTTAGGTGAATCGTCTCTCCAGCATGCGGCCGAGGTATTTCGGGCGGAAGCCGGACGACCAAGGCTTCATTACTGGCTGCATGGCGCGCATGGAGCAGCAAGCCTTCGCCCAGAAATTCGAAACCTTCTGCCACACAGGGAAGACCGTTGCCTGCAAGCCGCAGGTTTTCCGGACGAATGGCAATGGTCACTGGTCCAGGCGCAGCGTGAAGCCCGCTCGGCTTTCCCGCGATATGGATATGGCCTGCGGCATCCGCCTGAGCGGAAATTATATTGATCTGCGGGCTGCCGATGAAGGTCGCTACGCGGATATCCTGCGGATCGTGGTAGATCGCCTCGGGCGACGAAACCTGCAGTATTTGGCCGGCTTGCATGACGGCCACACGGTCCGCCATGGTCAGGGCCTCAGACTGATCATGAGTCACGTAAAGTGTCGCGGCACCGACGCGGCGATGAATCTCAACAATCTCACGCCGTGTTTGCACGCGAAGCGCCGCATCCAGGTTGGACAGCGGCTCATCCATCAGAAACGCGTCAGGATGGCGAACAATGGCCCGGGCCAATGCTACGCGTTGCCTTTGCCCGCCAGAAAGCTGCCCTGGCTTTCGATCCAATAGGGCGTCCAGGCCGAGCGATTGAGCAGCCTTGAGAACATCGATGGCTATAGCCGCCCGCTTTTGTGCAAAGCCAGGCATCAAGCGACCAAAAACGGGAAGGCGCTCAACGGCTGAAAGCCGCCGCATAGCGAGAGGAACGGCGATATTCTCGCTCACGGTCAGATGCGGGTAGAGCGCATAATTCTGAAATACCATCGCGACATTCCGCTCAGCGGCGCGCAAAGCTGTGACGTCCCTTGAGCCGATGGAGAGTGAACCCGCATCAGCGGTTTCAATACCGGCCACAATCCGCATAAGGGTCGATTTTCCGCAGCCGGAAGGGCCAACAAGGGCGACGAACTCACCTGCGGCCACATCAAGGGAGACATTATCAAGCGCTCTTACTGCCCCAAAATGACGCGATATGGATTTGATGGAGAGGCCCTGCACGCCGAGAATTCCTGAAAGAACGGGATCTTTCCCTTGCAGAGGAAGAATGGCAGTGGTGTTTCTGATTTATGATAGTTTTAAGAAGGCGAATATGGCGTGGTTGGAGGTGGTTCCGAGAAGGCGTTGAAAAATCAGTGTGTCAGACGAACCTGAGACTATCACTAAATGCCTTGGTCTCCTACGGTTTCCTGCCTATGGCGTCGCGGCGCATAGCGTGGAAGGCGGTCAGTGCGGCTTGCCAATCAGCCTCGGGCGTTGTGCCTATTGTGCGCAGCGGTTCCAGCGTTAGGTTGCGTTGGCTGTAGTATTCGCCTTGCATGCGTGCCAGCCATCCGGAAAGCCCCTGCGCGACAAGGGCGTCGCTGGCGGCCTTCACTTCCGCCTCGCTTGGCTCGGCGCGGCCGAGGGAAACGTGCCGCCCATCGGCGCCCAGCACGATCCATCGGGTTTCAGTTTCTGCCTGCATCGTCAGTCTCCGTCTTGCGTGACGGACGCTTCGCGCTGTGGTTCGCGCGAGCCAAGGCAATAAAGCGCCAGGGATCGCGATGATCCCTGGGCTTGGCAATCATTCATGCCGCTGTGGCTGCGCAGCTTCATTCCGCTACGCGGTAGACCGTGTAGGACCCCTTGGCGCCCTGCTTGTTGGGGCCGACTTGGCGAATGCGCTCGGCGATCTCCACCGTGATTCCTTGGCGCTTTTTCAGCCCTGCGAAAAACCCGCGCACCGTATGCTGCGCCCAGCCAGTGGCCTCCGCGATTTGCGCCACCGTCGCGCCCTCAGGGCGGCGGAGCATCGCCAGCACCACTTCCT
>JADCES010000069.1 GCA_020250005.1 Roseomonas sp. | reverse complement strand
TGATGGCCGCAAGCGTTTTCGCGGTATTGCGCTTGGCGCTGATGACCAGGAAGCGCGGCTCAAGCTGGCTGATGGTACTGAATTGGCGCTGCCGCGCGGCAATATCCGCCGCGCCAAGCTGGTGCTGACCGACGAATTGATCGCGGCGACGGCGAAAGCCGCTGACCCAACAACGATGACCCATTAAGGAGAATGCGCCATGGCCGTTGACATCGCCATTGCCCGTCCAGAATTGCTGCAAGTGGCCGATGCCGTCGCGCGCGAGAAGATGATCGAGCGTGAGGAAGTGCTGGAAGCCATGGAACAGGCGATCCAGAAGGCTGGCCGCGCCAAATACGGGCTTGAGAAGGATATCCGCGCCACCATCGACCGCAAGGATGGCCGCGTGAAGCTGGAACGCTTCACCGAAGTCGTGGAAGCCGAACCGGTTGAGAACGAGGCCACGCAAATCCCCTTGCGTATCGCGCAAAAGATCAAGCCAGGCATTCAGCTTGGCGAATTCATTGTGGACCCGCTGCCGCCGATTGATTTCGGCCGCATCGCCGCGCAGACCGCGAAGCAGGTGATTGTCCAGCGCGTGCGTGAAGTGGAACGCCGCAAGCAATTCGAAGAATACAAGGACCGCGTTGGCGAAATCATCAATGGCACGGTCAAGCGCACCGAATACGGCAATCTGATGGTGGATCTGGGCCGTGCCGAAGCTCTGCTGCGCCGTGATGAAACCATCCCGCGCGAAGCCTTCCGCAATGGTGATCGCGTGCGCGCCTATATCTACGATGTGCGCGAAGAACCGCGCGGGCCGCAGATTTTCCTCTCTCGCACCCATCCTGGTTTTCTGGCGAAGCTCTTTGCGCAAGAAGTACCGGAAATCTATGATGGCATCATCGAAATCAAGGCGGTGGCGCGTGATCCCGGCAGCCGCGCCAAGATGGCGGTGATCAGCCGCGATAGCTCGATTGACCCCGTCGGCGCCTGCGTTGGTATGCGCGGGTCGCGCGTGCAGGCGGTGGTTGCCGAATTGCAGGGCGAAAAGATTGATATCATCCCCTGGTCGCCCGATCAGGCGACTTTCATCGTGAATGCACTTGCCCCCGCTGAAGTCAGCAAGGTGGTGCTGGATGATGAAGGCCGCCGCGTGGAAGTGGTGGTGCCGGATGATCAGCTGAGCCTTGCGATTGGCCGGCGCGGGCAGAATGTGCGGCTTGCATCGCAGCTGACACGCTATGATGTGGATATCCTGACGGAAGCCGAGGAAAGCGAACGCCGCCAGGAAGAATTCCGCCGCCGTACCGGGCTTTTTGTTGAAGCGCTGGATGTGGATGATGTGATCGCGGGGCTTCTGGTGCAGGAAGGCTTCGGTTCCATCGAAGACATTGTCCAGGCGCCGGATGAGGAATTGGCCGAAATCGAAGGCTTTGATGAAAGCGTGGCCGCCGAATTGAAGCGTCGCGCCGAAGCCTTCATCGAAAAACGAGATGCCGAAATGGATGAAAAGCGCCGTGACCTTGGCGTGGATGATGTGCTGATCGAAGTGGGTGGCTTCACGCCGGCCATGATGGTGACGCTGGGTGAAAAGGGCGTGAAATCGCTCGAAGATCTGGCTGATCTTGCTGGTGATGAATTGGTCGAAATCCTTGGCGCCGAAGCGGTGGATGAGGAAACGGCCAATGCCATCGTGATGGAAGCGCGTCGTCGTGCCGGCTGGCTCGGCGATGAGGCATGAGTCACGGCCCTGAGCGAAGCCTCTGCCCTGCCGCCGGAGGAAGATGAGCCCGAAAAGGGCCCACTTCGCCGCTGCATTTTAACCCGCGAAAGCCTGCCCAAGGCGGAGATGATCCGTTTTGTGCTTGGGCCGGGGCGGGAAATCGTGCCGGATCTGGCCGAAAGGCTGCCCGGGCGGGGAATGTGGTTGAGCGCGCGGGGCGATGTGCTAGAAAGCGCCATCAGCCGGGGGGCTTTCACGCGCGCAGCGCGCGGTCCTGTGGTTGTTCCGCCCGGTCTTCCGGCGTTGCTGCAACAGGGCCTCCGCACCAGGATTGCTGATCTGCTGGGGCTCGCACGCCGGGCGGGGCAGGCGGTGGCGGGTTGGCAGGCGGTGCGGGAATGGCGCGCTGCTGATCGGGTTGCCTTGCTGGTGCAGGCCAAGGATGGCAGCGCAGCAGAGCGTGAACGCCTCTCGGGCGGTGGCATGTTAGCGGTTGCGCCGCTTTCCGCCGCTGAATTGGGGCGGGTTTTTGGGCGCGACCACATTGTGCATGTGGCGGTTGCGTCGGGCCGTTTGGCGGAAGCCATCCGGTCTGAGGCGGGCAGGCTTTCTGGCCTTTCTCCGCCAGATAGTGTCTAAATCCCAAGGCTGTCCGGGTTATGCGGCAGTTTAATGTGTATCAGATGATTGGGTTCAAAGCGGCGAATGAGTGACCAGAACGAGCAGGACGCGGGTAAAAGCAGGCTGAGCCTTCGGCCCGGCGGACGCCTCGAGCTTGGCAAGACGGTGGATGCGGGCAGCGTCCGCCAATCCTTCAGCCATGGCCGATCCAAGACCGTACAGGTCGAGGTTGTGAAGAAACGCGCCGTGGCGCCAAGCCCGGTGCGCCCAGGTATTGGTGTGCCCGCCGCACGTGCCCTTGGCCCGGCGACTGCTGCGCCATCGCCCACGCCAACCGCGCCTCCGCCACCGGCGGCACCCGCTGCCCCGGCAGTACCTGCGCCAGCGGCGGCACCCGTTGCAGCACCAGCGCCAAGCCCAGCCGTGGCAGCGCCCGCAGCGCCGCCAGCGCCGCCAGCGGTTGTCCCAGCGGCGCCTGCCCCCCAACCCGCACCGGTAGCCGCGGCACCAGCGCCAGCAGCACCCACGCCGGCGGCGGCTCCAGCGCCAAGTGCAACGCGTGTGGCCATGGCGCCACCCCCTTCTTCCGCCCGCACTGGCGCTGCATCCGGGCGTCCCGGCGCCGGTGGCGGGGGCCGCCAGGGCTCTGGTGGTCAGGCAGCCCGCACCACCAGTACCGGCAGGCCGCTCACCCAGGCGGAACTCGCCATGCGCCAGCGCGTGCTGGAAGAAAACCGCCGCAATGAAGCGCAGCGCCAGCGTGAGGAACGCGAACGTCAGGCGCTGATGGTGCGCTCCGCCGCGGAAGAAGCCGCGCGCCGCGTTGAAGAAGAAGCCCGCGCGAAGGAAGACGCCGCGCGCCGCGCTGAAGAAGAAGCCCGCGCTGCGGTGGAAGCCGCACGTCGCCCCGCGCCCCCACCGCAAGCCGCCGCGGCACCTGCCGCCGCGCCTGGTCGTGGCCCGGCCGGCGCGCCCGCGCGCAAGCCAGCCGCGCCCTCAGAACCGCCGGTCAAACTCACGCTCAAGGCGCGCGCACCGTCTGATGATGATGAGGATGGGCCGCGCCGCCCCGCGCTGCGTCGCCCTGGCGCGGCGCCTGGCCCGGCTAAGCGCCTGGCGCCCGCGCCGGTCAAGAAATCGCCGCCCGGCGCAGACCGCCGCCGCGAAGGCCGCATTGACGTTGCTGCTGCGTTGGAAGGTGAGGATGAACGCACGCGCTCCATCGCCTCTGTGCGTAGGGCGCGTGAACGTGAACGCCGCCAGCAGGAATTGGCGCGGCTCCGTTCCGGCACCGAACGCGTGGTGCGCGAAGTGGTGGTACCGGAAAGTATTACCGTGCAGGAATTGGCCAATCGTATGGCCGCACGCGGCGGGGAGGTGGTGAAAAGCCTGTTCCGCATGGGCGTGATGGCCACCCTCACGCAAAGCATTGATGCCGATACCGCCGAATTGGTGGTACAGGAATTCGGCCATCGCGTGAAGCGCGTGAGTGAATCCGATGTCGAAATCGGCCTGGAAGGCGCGCAGGACGCTGATACGGAATTGCTGCCGCGTCCGCCTGTGGTCACCATTATGGGCCATGTGGATCACGGCAAAACCAGCCTATTGGATGCTTTGCGCAAGACCGATGTGGTTGCCCATGAAGCGGGTGGCATCACCCAGCATATCGGCGCCTATCAGATCACGGTGCCAGCCGGTGACCGCGTGACCTTCATTGATACACCTGGCCATGAAGCCTTCACCGCCATGCGCGCGCGTGGTGCATCGGTGACCGATATGGTGGTGCTGGTTGTCGCCGCTGATGATGGTGTCATGCCGCAAACCGTGGAAGCCATCCGCCATGCGCGGGCGGCCAAGGTGCCGCTGATTGTCGCCGTCAATAAGATCGACAAGCCCGGCGTGAAGCCCGAACGCGTGAAGCAGGAATTGCTGCAACACGAAATCGTGGTGGAAAGCCTGGGTGGTGAAACCCAGGAAATCGAGGTTTCGGCCACCCAGAAGATAAATCTGGACAAGCTGCTGGAAGCGATTTCGCTGCAAGCGGAAATCCTTGATCTCCGCGCCAATCCGGACCGCGCGGCGGAAGGCACCGTGATCGAAAGCAAGCTCGACCGCGGGCGTGGCCCCGTCGCGACCGTGCTGGTGCAAAAGGGTACGCTGAAGCAGGGCGACATTGTCGTGGCCGGTGCCGAATGGGGCCGCGTGCGCGCGATGCTGGATGACAAGGGCCGCCAATTGAAGGATGCCGGGCCTTCCTTGCCGGTGGAAATCCTGGGGCTTTCCGGCGTGCCGACGGCGGGTGAGAATTTCATCGCGGTCGAAAACGAAGCCCGCGCACGGGAGATTTCCGAATTCCGTCAGCGCAAGCTGCGCGAAAAGGCGACCGCCACAGCGGGTGCTGGCCGTGGCAGCCTGACCGATATGCTGGCCCGCATCCAGGCGGGTGAGCAGAAGGAAGTTGCCGTTGTGGTGAAGGCCGATGTGCAGGGTAGCTCGGAAGCTATCGGTGTCACGCTCGGCAAGCTTGGCAATGATGAGGTGCGCGTGCGCGTGCTGCATAGCGCCGTGGGTCAGATTACAGAATCTGATATCCAGCTTGCCAAGGCATCGGACGCGGTGATTGTTGCCTTCAATGTGCGCGCTACGTCGCAAGCGCGGGATTTGGCGCAGCGCGAAGGGGTGGAGATTCGTTACTACTCCATCATCTACGAAGTCGCGGATGACATTGAAAAGCTGGTCAAGGGCAAGTTGGCACCCGTGCAGCGCGAAAAATTCCTGGGCTATGCGCAGATTTTGCAGGTCTTCGAAGTCAAGCGCATCGGCAAGGTGGCCGGCTGCCGTATCACGGAAGGCCAGGTCAAGCGCGGCGCCGGCGTGCGGTTGCTGCGTGATGGTGTCGTGATCCATCAGGGCGAATTGTCCACGCTGCGCCGCTTCAAGGATGATGTGCGCGAAGTGGGCAATGGCCTGGAATGCGGCATGTCCTTCGCCAATTACGATGATATCCGCGTTGGCGATCAGATCGAATGCTATGAGACGGAGACGGTAGCGGGCTGATCAGGCCCTAAGCCTTCCCGTCTGCTTGGCAAGCCCGGACTGAAAGGCCCGGGCAAGGAAGACACCCATGAGCAAGCATCAGCATCACGGCCGGGCGGAAGGCCCTTCCCAGCGGCAATTGCGCGTGGCGGAAGAAGTGCGCCATGCGCTTTCCGCCGTTTTTGCGCGTGAGGAATTCCGCGACCCCGCCTTGCAGGGCCTGCATCTGACCGTGACGGAAGTGCGCGCCTCACCCGATCTGAAGCACATGACCGCCTTTGTTGCGGCACTCGGGCGGGAAATCACCAAGGAAGAATTGGCGGGCCTCAAGCGCGTGAGTTCCTTCCTGCGGCGAGAGGTCTCCCATAGCGTGCGGCTCAAATTCGCGCCCGATCTGCATTTCCAGCCTGATACCGCGCTGGATTACGCCATGCATATCGATGAAGTGATGCGCCGGCCCGAAGTGCAGCGTGATTTGCAAGTGAAGCCCGAGGGGGACGACAAGCCATGAGCGAAATTCGCGAAAGGCGCCCCGGCCCACCGCGCGGCAAGCATCGCCAGCACAAGAAGCCCAAGGGCATCGCCCTTGATGGTTGGCTGATCATTGACAAGCCAACGGGTGTCGGTTCGACCGATGTGGTGACGCTGTGCAAGCGTGGCTTCAATGCGCAGAAATGCGGCCATGGTGGCACGCTTGATCCGCTGGCGACCGGCGTGCTGCCGATTGCCTTTGGTGCGGCGACGAAAACCGTGCCTTACGTCATGGATGGCACGAAGACCTATCGCTTCACGCTGAAATTCGGCGAAGCGCGGGATTCCGATGATGCCGATGGCAAGGTGATTGCCACGTCAGATGTGCGGCCCGATGACGCCGCCATTCGCGCGGCGCTGCCGCAATTCATCGGCGATATCATGCAGGTGCCGCCGATATTCTCGGCCATCAAGGTCGCGGGCGAACGCGCCTATGATCTGGCGCGCGCGGGCGAAATCCCGGAATTGGCGCCGCGCCCGGCCCGGGTGGATCGGTTTGAACTGATCGAGCGGCCGGATGCCGATACCGCCGTGTTCTTCGTTGAATCCGGCAAGGGCGTTTATATGCGGAGCCTGGCGCGCGATATCGCGCGGGCCTGCGGTTCGGTTGGGCATATCACGGCGCTGCGCCGCATGCGTGTTGGGCCTTTTCACGAAAAGGACGCCGTGGCCCTGGACAAGATCGCCGTTTCCGGCGATACGCCGCCCCCTTCCCCGGCGCTTTTGCTGCCGGTGACGACCGCGCTGGCCGACATCCCGGCGCTGGCCCTCACCGAAGCGGAAGCCGCGCGGCTTTCATACGGCCAGCATATTCCGCTGGTTGAACTGATGGGCCGTGTACCGCGTGAGGCCAATCCCGATGGGGGCTTGGCCAGGGCGATGGTGGGGGGGCGCCTGATGGGTCTTGCCCGCTTGGAAGAAGGCTTGCTGAAGCCAGAGCGTTGGTTGGGTCAGGGCGGTTCTTGAACCATTGCCGGGCTATGCCCGGACGAGAGGAGAAATCCGATGTCGATCACTGCGGAGCGTCGCACGACGCTTATTTCCGAATACGCCACCAAGCCGGGCGATACCGGCAGCCCGGAAGTGCAGGTAGCCCTGCTGTCTGAGCGCATTGTCAACCTGACCGAGCATCTGAAGACCCATTCCAAGGATTTCCATTCCCGGCGCGGCTTGCTCGTGCTGGTGGGCCAGCGTCGTGGCCTGTTGGATTACCTGAAGAAGAAGGATCAGAAGCGGTATGAAACGCTGATCGGTCGCTTGGGGCTGCGTCGGTAAGTTTTCAGGCTGGCGGATACCGCCAGTGGAAAAGAAGGGGGCCATGTGCCCCCTTTTGCTTTTTGGGCGCCCTATTTCTTCGCTGCTGGTGGCATACCCGGCAGCATCCCCCCCGGCATTTGCATGGAAGGCGCACCCGCGGGGCGCTGGAAGCGCGCCACATCCTGCGGGCCATAACTCACCCGCAAAGCCTCAAGCGCGCCCTGCACCCCAGGGGCGCTCCCTTGGGAACGCAGCAGCACCCCATCATCGGTGAAGCACCCCGTGCCGGAACCCTGCGGCCCCTCATGCCGCCAATTGGTGCAGGCAATCCCGGCCACGCGATCCGCGCCAAGCCGGGTGAAGCGCGCGGATTCAAGCGCGCGCACATGGCTCGCGGCCTGGGCTATGGGGATATCCATCACCATGGGCTGGGGTATTTGCATGACCATAAAACCCCTCTGCCCGGCGAAATCGGCGATGGTATAGCCCATGCCGGGTAGGTCCACGCGCATCAGCCGTGCGGATGCCGCCCAGGCCATGGTCACTTCCTGCATGGGGCCGGCGCCCGAAACGCGGTAGGTCACCGCCACATCGCGGCTCGGGAAAAGCCGCGGTGCTTCCTGCGCCAGGGCGGGCAGGCTGAAGGCAAGGGCGGTGATGGCGAGAAAAACTGACCGCATGGGGTCCTCCTGAAGGCGTCCGAAACCGGGGCCAACAAGTCTATGGCCCTAAATTGCGGCCAAAATCGTAAAATCCCCGCGCCTTTCCGCCGCTTTCCTCCCCCGCCCCGCAAGTTTCTGGTGGCAATTTCCCGCAATCCGGGCCATATGCCCCCTTGGTGCTGCCCGGCCGGAAGCCGGGGCGCCAACCGCCGCGCACGCTGCGGGTCAAGACAGTTCTTCAAGCCGTGGCTTCGGATAGGGACCACCGCGGCGTTTCCGGCCACATGGGCGGCCTTCCCGTCGCGCCTTTCCGCGATGGGCCCACCCCATGCCGCCCGAGACGCCGATAAAACGGCCCCGCCACCGAGTATCCTCGGCGCTTTCCTGTCTTCACCCTTTGCGTCGCATTCCGGGGCCATTCGGCCCCTTCTGCCGCGCTGTCGCCCAAAGGGGGCGCGGCGTGGTTCGCGCTGGCATGGGCCAGCGCCCGAGAGGATGACGATGTTCGACAACTACTTCCGCAAGGAAATCGCCTGGGGCGGCAAGACCCTGGTTCTGGAAAGCGGCAAGATCGCCCGCCAGGCCGATGGTGCCGTGATGGCCCGCCTGGGTGACACGATTGTGCTTTGCACCGCCGTTGGCGCGCGCTCCGCAAAGCCTGGTCAGGATTTCTTCCCGCTGACCGTGCATTACCAGGAAAAGACCTTCGCCGCGGGCAAGATCCCGGGCGGCTTCTTCAAGCGTGAAGGCCGGCCTTCTGAAGCCGAAACCCTGACATCGCGCCTGATTGACCGCCCGATCCGTCCGCTTTTCCCTGAGGGCTTCCGCAATGAAGTCCAGGTGATTGCGACCGTGCTGTCGCATGATCTGGAAAATGACCCCGATATCGTTGCCATGGTGGGCTGTTCTGCCGCGCTGACGCTTTCCGGCATTCCCTTCTTCGGCCCGGTCGGCGCGGCGCGCGTTGGCTATATCAATGGCGCCTATGTGCTGAACCCGACTGCTGATCAGCGCAAGGAAAGCGTGCTGGATCTGGTGCTGGCCGGCACTGCCGAAGGCGTGTTGATGGTGGAATCGGAAGCGAGCGAATTGACGGAAGAAATCATGCTCGGCGCCGTCACCTTCGGCCATGCGTCCTTCCAGCCGGTGATCCAGGCGATCATTGAATTGGCGGAAGTCGCCTCCAAGGAACCATGGCCGCTGCCGGAACCTTCGGAAGCAGAAGTCGCTCTCAAGAAGCGCATCGCCGAATTGGGCCGCGCCGATATGGCCGTTGCCTATACGGAAACGCAAAAGCTGGTCCGCCAGGATAAGGTGGGCGCAGTGAAGAAGGCGGTGATCGCCGCGCTTGAAGCCGAAGGTGCGGATGTGAACCTGGCGAAGGGCTTGCTCAAGGAATTGGAAGCGGATGTGGTCCGCAACAATATCCTTGATACCGGCAAGCGCATTGACGGGCGTGATACGCGCACGGTGCGCCCCATCATGGCGGAAGTGGGCGTGCTGCCGCGCGCGCATGGATCAGCGCTGTTCACCCGCGGTGAAACCCAGGCGCTGTGCGTGGCCACACTTGGCACCGGCCAGGATGAGCAGGTGATTGATGCGCTGGCCGGCGAATACCGCGAAGATTTCATGCTGCACTATAACTTCCCGCCCTATTCGGTGAATGAAACGGGCCGCATGGGCAGCCCCGGTCGGCGTGAAGTGGGCCATGGCAAGCTTGCCTGGCGCGCCATTCATCCGCTGCTGCCGGAGAAGGACAAGTTCCCCTACACGGTGCGCGTTGTCTCCGAAATCACCGAAAGCAATGGGTCATCTTCCATGGCGACGGTCTGCGGGACCTCGCTTTCCATGATGGATGCCGGCGTGCCGCTGAAGCGCCCCTGCGCGGGTATTGCGATGGGCCTGATCAAGGAAGATCGTGGCTTCGCGGTGCTGTCCGATATCCTGGGTGATGAAGACCACCTCGGCGATATGGATTTCAAGGTGGCCGGGACGGAAGTGGGGATCACCTCGCTCCAGATGGACATCAAGATCACCTCCATCACGCCGGAAATCATGAAGATTGCGGTGGAACAGGCGCGTGAAGGCCGGCTGCATATTCTTGGCGAAATGGCCAAGGGGCTGACCGGGGCGCGCACCGATGTGGCGGCGACCGCGCCGCGCATTACCGTGATCAATGTGCCGAAGGACAAGATCCGCGACGTGATCGGCTCCGGCGGCAAGGTCATTCGTGAAATCACGGAACAGACCGGCACCAAGGTGGATATCGAAGATGACGGTACCATCAAGGTTGCCGCCACCAGCGTTGAAGCCGCGCAGCGCGCCATTGATTGGATCAAGGGCATTGTGGCGGAACCGGAACTTGGCGTGATCTATAACGGGAAGG
>JADCES010000068.1 GCA_020250005.1 Roseomonas sp. | reverse complement strand
AGCCCGGTCTTCTGCCAGAAGGACAGGCCCATGGCATCGGCCGCTTCATATTGGCCCTTTGGTAAGGCTTGCAGCCCGCCGCGCACCACTTCCGCCAGATAGGCGCCGGCGAATAGGATGATGGCAATCTGCGCGCGGAGCAGCTTATCAATATTCATCCCCTCCGGCAGGAACAGGGGGAACATGACGCTTGCCATGAATAGCAGGCTGATCAGCGGCACGCCGCGAATGAGCTCCACATACAAAATGCACAGCACCTTGATGGCCGGCAGCGATGAACGCCGGCCAAGCGCGACCAGGATGGAAAGCGGGAAGGCGAAAGCAAGCCCGAAGGTTGCCAGGATCAGGGTAATCGGCAGGCCGCCCCAGCGTTCCTGCGGGACATAGGGCAGGCCGAAAACACCGCCCCACATCAGGACGCCAATCGCGGTCAGCATCCCAACCCAAATCAGCGCCAATTCCCAGCGCCAGAAGCGCCGCATGGCGGAGATGATGTAAAGCACGACGAAAAGCACACAGGCCAAGGCCGGGCGCCAATGCTGTTCAAAAGGATAGGTACCGAACAGCATGAAGCGGTGCTTTTCACCAACAACCGCCCAGCAGGCGCCCGAGCCCTGCAAATCCCGACAAATTTGCGTCTGCGGCCCCTGCGCATTGGAAGGCACCGTCCAGATCGCCTTCACAAAGGCCCAATCAATGAAGGACAGCGTGAATTTGATCAGCAGATAGCCCATGGCCAGCGTCACGGCCGTGGAAAGCCAGCCCGAAAACAAATTGGCCCGGGCCCAGGCAATCGGCCCCACCGCCGTAAGCGGCGGCTTGCGCGGACCGGAAGACATGCTTGCGTCGCTCATCCGCCGGCCCCCTTATCGTTCGACCAGCGCGATGCGCGCATTATACCAATTCATGAAAAGACTGATCGAAAGACTGATCGTCAGATAGACCGCCATGATGATGGCAATGCCTTCAATCGCCTGCCCTGTCTGATTGAGCGTGGTATTGGCGATGGAGACAATATCCTGATAGCCGATGGCGACCGCGAGCGAGGAATTCTTCGTCAGGTTCAGATAATTCGATGTGAGCGGCGGAATGATGACGCGCAGCGCCTGCGGCATGACAATCAGCCTGAGCACCGACCCATGGCGCAAGCCAAGCGCCTGCGCCGCTTCCCATTGCCCATGATTGACCGACATGATGCCCGCGCGCACCACTTCCGCGATGAAGCCCGCAGTATAGGTAACCAAGCCAATCAGCAGCGCGAAATATTCGGGGCTGACATTGATCCCGCCGCGGAAATTGAAGCCGCGCAACACGGGGTATTCAATCTCCCACGGGGCGCCGAGCGCATACCAAACCACCACCGGCAGCACGAGGATAAGCCCAAGCGCGATGGGCCAGACCTTGCGTGGCTGGCCATCTTCCATCTGCTTGGCGCGCGCCATGCGCGCATAGACCCAGGTCGCCAGAATGCCGAGCAGAAAAACCACCAGCGCCGCCGTATGCGCATTTTCCCAAATCAGCGCCGGCAGCTTAAGGCCGCGATTGGACAGCACCACGCCTTCAACCGGCTTCAGCGCCTGGCGCGGCCCTGGCAGGCCTTGCAGGATGGTGTACCAGAACAGCAATTGCAGCAGCAGCGGCAGATCGCGAATGATTTCAATATAAGCGCCGGCAATGCGCGAGAGCAGGAAATTCTTGGACAGCCGCGCAATGCCAATCGCCGTGCCCAGAATGGTCGCCAGCACCACGCCCACCACCGCGACCTTCAATGTATTCAGCACCCCCACCAGCAGCGCGCGGGCATAGGTATTGGTGGGATCATAGGGGATCAGGCTTTCGGCAATCGGCAAGCCGGCTTCCCGGTCCAGGAAGCCAAAGCCGGTCGCAATGCGCCGCACCGCCAGATTGTGGGAGGTATTGCTCCAGAGCCAATAGATCACGCTGCCAACAGCGGCGACGACGATGATTTGCCAGAAAATGCCACGCACCCGTTCATCGGACCAGGAAAGCCGAAGGGGGCGCTTGGGCGGCCTGCGCTTGTAGCGCGGATCGCTCGTCGTATCTGACATTATGCGCCTCTCCTGCCAATTGCCCTGACCTTCGGGGCCGGGAAGTGCCGCGGCAGCGTACAATTTGCTGCAAACGGCGACAAAGCGTTACCGGATAGCAGGCCATCCCCGCAAGCGGCGCGCTTGGGCAGCGCTACCCATTCCTGCCCTGGTCTTGGAAGTACAGCGTCTAATGGCTTGATCAAGCGCGGTTCTCTCCTTTGGGGAGGCTGCCCCATGCCGGAGGCTCAGCAATTCCCGCGCCACAGCTTCCCTTCGCCTTCGGGCAATGCCACATGCGGGCGATGAATCGCGGAGGTAGAAGCATGCGGCAGATGGACAAGGCAGCAATCCGGGCGGCCCTACCCTGGGACAGGCTGATCGAGGCCCTGGCCGAGATGTTCCGGCAGGGCTGCGAAGCGCCACTTCGCCACCGCCACGCCTGGGCGGATGGGACAGGGGCGCAAAACACCCTGCTGCTGATGCCGGCCTGGCGCGCGGGCGGGCATTATGGCGTCAAGATTGTCCATGTCGCGCCGGGCAATGATGCGCGCGGCCTGCCCGCCGTCCATGCCAGCTATTTGCTGTCAGATGCCACCACTGGGGTGCCGCTTGCTATGCTGGATGGTGGCGAATTGACGGATCGGCGGACGGCAGCGGCAAGCGTTTTGGCCGCACGCTATCTGGCCCGACCCGAAAGTTCCCGCCTGCTATTGCTCGGCAGCGGCAAGGTCGCCCATGCCCTGGCCGAGGCTTATGCTGCCTGTTTTCCGATCAAGGACATCGCGATCTGGTCGCGCAAAGGGGAAAACGCCGCGCGCCTGGCCGGGCGGCTTGCCGCGCATGGCCTGCCGGCCCGGGCGGTGACGGTGCCTGATTTCGCCGCCGCCGATATCATCAGCGCTGCCACGCTGGCGACCGATGCGCTGATCCAAGGCGCGGCTTTGTGGCCGGGCGTGCATCTTGATCTGGTTGGCGCCTATCGGCCCGACATGCGCGAAGCCGATGCGCTGGCCATGAGGCGCGCCCTTTTGGTGGTGGATACCCGCGCCGGCGGCCTGGCCGAGGCCGGCGATGTGGTGCAGGCCATCGCGGAAGGCGCGATTACAGAGGAGCACGTGGTGGCCGATTTGGCCGAACTTTGCCGCGGCACCCATCCGGGCCGGCAAAGCGCCGAGCAGATCACGGCTTTCAAATCCGTGGGCTGGGCCGGGGAGGATTTGGCGGCGGCGGTGCTGGCTTATGGGGGGTGAGGCGCCAGCGTTTCACGTGAAACTATTCCTAATCATCCCTTCAATAAAGGTGCCCGGGGTGCGCATCCCCGTACTGCGTGACAGGCCGGTGTTAAAGGGTGGAAGCAATTCGACGGGCTTCCGCTTCCAAAGCCATGATGATGCGCTGCGCTTTGCTCGCCATTTCTCGGAAGATTGCCGCCGCTGGGCCATCAAGCGGGGGTTCTCCTTTGTCGAGTTGTAAATGCAGCACCGGGCTGAAATCTGCCTCGTAATGCTCGCCTACGTTAATGCGGAGGAAGTCCAGTTCATTGCGAGCCTCGTTCCATGCCAGGGAACCCAAAGTCGCTGGGCCTGGAATGTACAGCGTTTTATTGGGAGCGACGTGCAGAATGTTGCCTTCAACGCTCAGGCCGACCCGCAATAAGCGAGTATGTTTTGCCCCGCCTGCAAGACGAAGGAACTGATAGAAAGCGGGATCGTTTGCGTCATGAACTTGCAGCGCCATGACAAACTCAAAGAGTTCATGGTGAGCTTTAGCGAGCCGGCGCTTGGTTTCACTTTCAAAGTCCGGGCGCGTTTTTCCGATGGGAAAATGAACGCTCTTTACGTCAATCCCGCGAGTCAACAAAATAGCGTCACAAGTTGCTTGGTCCAGCGCGTGTTTAATGTCAGCGACGATGCCGGATGCGGCAACCCTAAGAGTTGGCGGGATACGGCGGCTGAAATTGTAGCTAAAGACCTGTTGCGCCGCCTTGTTATCCACGCGACGAACGATTGTGTAATCGCAACCCTCCAAGAAAGCGGCCGTAATCAGAGCTGGCTCGGGGAATCTGAACAACTGGGATAAGT
>JADCES010000067.1 GCA_020250005.1 Roseomonas sp. | reverse complement strand
CGCCGCTCATGAAATCAACGCCGTGAAGCCATTGGTGATGGGGTAGCGCCGATCCCGCCCAAAGGCGCGCGCCGTGATCTTCACACCGGGCGGTGCCTGCCGGCGCTTATATTCCGCGCGATCCAGCAAGCGCCAAACCCGCAGCACCAGCGCACGATCAAAACCATCCGCCACCAGCGCATCCACGGATTTTTCGCCCTCCACCAAGCCTTCCAGAATGGCGTCCAGCACATCATAGGGCGGCAGGCTGTCCTGATCTTTCTGATCGGGCTTCAATTCCGCGCTGGGCGGCTTGGTGATGACGCGTTCGGGCATCACCATGCCGAGCGGCCCCAAAGCGCCTGCGGGCCGGTTTTCATTGCGCCAGCGCGAAAGTGCGAAGACGGTCGTTTTGTAGACATCCTTCAGTACGGAATAACCGCCGCACATATCGCCATAAATCGTGGCATAGCCCGTGCTCATTTCGCTTTTATTGCCGGTGGTCAGCAGCATATCGCCGAATTTGTTCGACAGCGCCATCAACGTCACGCCACGAATGCGCGATTGCAGGTTTTCTTCCGTGATATCGGGCGGGCGATTGCCGAAGGCCGGCGCCAATATTCCCGCGAAAGCCTCCATCGCGGGGCCAATGCCGATATTCTCATAACGAATGCCCAGAAGCTGCGCGCATTCGGCAGCATCTTCCAGGCTTTCAATGCTGGTATAGGGCGATGGCATCATCACCGCGCGCACGCGATCCGGCCCCAAGGCATCCACCGCAACAGCCGCCGAAATCGCGGAATCAATCCCGCCAGAAAGGCCCAGCACCACGCCAGGGAAGCGGTTCTTGTTCACGTAATCACGCAGGCCCAGCACCATGGCGCCATAGATTTGCTCAAGCTTTGGCAGATCGGGCGCAATCTCTCCCGGCGCGCAAACCAGCACACCGCCATCACGCCGCCATTCGGTGATGCGCAGGCCCTCGCTGAACATCGGCATCACATGCGCAAGCTTGCGATCCGCATTCATCACAAAGGATGCGCCTTCAAACACCAGCTCATCCTGCCCGCCCACTTGGTTCACAAAGACAAAGCCAAGCCCGGTTTCCACGCAGCGTGAGACCGCCAGGTCAAGCCGCGCCTGATGCTTTGCTGCCTCAAACGGGGAACCATTGATGGCGATCAGGATTTCCGCGCCGGTTTCGCTCAGCGTTTCGGACACGGCGGGGAACCACCAATCCTCGCAAATCATCAGCCCTAACCGAAAACCACGAAAGGGAATGGGGCCAGGCGCGGGCCCGGCATCAAAAACGCGCTTGTCGTCAAACACGCCGTAATTCGGCAATTCATGCTTGGCGCGGCGCGCGGCGATCTGCCCGGCTTCCAGGAGGAACAGCGCGTTGAAAATCTTCTCGCCTTCTTGCCAGGGGCCACCCACCACCAGGCCCGGGCCGCCATCGGCAGTCTCGGCGGCGAGGGCCGCGATTTCGGCCTCGCAGGCGGCGATGAAGGCAGGTTTGCGCACCAGATCTTCCGGCGGATAGCCGGCGATGGAAAATTCCGGCGTCACCACCAGATCGGCGCCGAGCTTCGCAGCCTCCGCGCGGGCCTTGCGGATCAGCGCCGCATTGGCGGTCAGCGCGCCTTCATGGGGGTTGATTTGCGCCAGGGCAATTTTCAGGGTCTCGGCCATGCGCGCCTTCTAGATGCTTTTGCGCTTGGGTGAAATCACCCAAAATGAGGTGTCTCAGCCCTGCCCGCCATTGCGCCGGCGCGTCTCGCCCCGCTTCAGCAGGAATTCGCGGCCAATCTTCACGCGCGGCACGCCATCATAGGCAACGATATCCGCCGTGGCATAGGTTTCGGACCAGGTCTCGGGGATGAAGCTGCCCGTGCCCACCACATCAATCGGCGCGCGCGCTTCCGCCATGACCCGGCATTTGCTGACCCCAAAGCCCGAGGAGGCGACAATGCGCACCCGCGGGAACCCAGCCTCATCCAACACTTCGCGCATGCGCCAGATGGCGGCGGCGGAAACGCCCGTGCCGGTCAGGTGCCTCAGTTCCGCATCACTCCGGTAGCGGCGGGTCGCCTGGGGGGCATGGCGTTCCAGAACGGCGTAGCTTTCGGCGGGGTTCAACCCCTCCAGGAAGCGGCCACCATGGGTATCAAGGCGCATGGCAAGGCGCCCGGCAGCGGCCAATTCCGGGAAGCGGCGGGCCACGGCCAGGCCATCGGTCACTTCGCGCCCGAAATAATCCACCAAAACGGTCAGGTTTTCATCGGGGAAGGTTTCGTGGAACATCTCGGCCGCGCGCACCGTGCTGCCGGCATAGCCGATCAGCGCATGCGGCATGGTGCCATAGCCCTTGGGCGCGCCGAACCAATGCGCGGTCGCGTCATTGGCATTGCCGATGAAGCCCTTGGCGCCTTCCGCCTGTGCGGCGCGGCTGCCGACGGATGCGGCATAGGCCATCATGTCCTGCATTTCCGCCCCGGCGCAGTGGCGCGCTTCCATCGCCAGAAACGCGGTTTGCGGCAATTCGACACACATCTGATAGGCGTTATGCGCCGCGACACAGGCCGCGCCGAGTTTTTGCAGCAGCATGGTTTCCAAATCCACCAGCTGCACAAAGGAACCGCTGACATAAAGCAAGGGATCGCCCGCGCCGACCCATTGGCCTTCTTCATGCATCACTTCAATCTGGAAGGCCGTACCGCGAGACGCCGCCACCGCGCGCAACCAATCCAGCATCAGCCGGGGGGCTGATATCACCGGGCGGCGCAGAAAGACGGCATAGGTGACTTGCGCATCACCAAAGCGGCTCACCACCGCCTTGGTGCGGTTGAAATAGCTATCCGCGCGGGCGGTAATCACCTGATCCGCCACATCCGCTGCCGCCGAGGGGGTTTCTCCCCCCCGGCTGCTCTGCGTGTTCACTGTGCTGCCTGAGCCGGCGCCGTGAGGCCCGCCACGCGCCGCGCCTTCAATTCCTCGGCGATCAGGAAGGCGAGTTCCAGCGATTGTTCGGCATTAAGCCGCGGATCGCAGGAGGTCGCGTAATTGGCGGCAAGATCAGCTTCCGAAAGCTTATGGGCGCCGCCCAGGCATTCGGTGACATTGCTGCCGGTCATTTCCACATGCACGCCGCCGGCGAAGCTGCCTTCCGCTTCATGCACGTCAAAAAAGCCGCGCACTTCCGCCATGATGGCATCGAAAGGCCGGGTCTTATAGCCGCCGACCGTGGTGGTATTGCCGTGCATCGGATCGCAAAGCCACACCACATTCCGCCCGGCGCGCGACACCGCCCGCACCAAGGGCGCGAGCTTGGCTTCCACCTTATCCGCCCCCATGCGGGAGATCAGCGTCAGCCGCCCCTTTTCATTGGCCGGGTTCAGGATTTCCGTGAGGCGCACCAATTCATCGGCATCCATGCTGGGGCCGACCTTCATGCCAATTGGGTTCTTCACGCCGCGCAGGAATTCCACATGGGCACCTTCCGGCTGGCGCGTGCGGTCCCCGATCCAGAGGAAATGCGCCGAACAGGCATACCAATCGCCGGAAGTGGAATCGACCCGCGTCATGGCCTGTTCATAAGGCAGCAACAGGCTTTCATGGCTCGTATAAAAATCCGTCTCCCGCACTTGCGGCAGGTCTGACATGCCGCAGGCCTGCATGAAGGCCAGCGTCTGATCAATCCGCGTCGCCAAATCCGCATAGCGTTCCGCCAGCGGGCTTCTTTCGACAAAGCCCAGATTCCAGCGATGCACCTCGTGCAAATCCGCATAGCCGCCGGTGGCGAAAGCACGCAGCAAATTCACCGTGCCGGCGGATTGCATATAGGCGAATTCCATCCGCGACGGATCCGGGATGCGCGACGCGGCATCGAAATCCGGCCCATTAATGATGTCGCCACGATAGGAAGGCAGCGTCACGCCATCTCGCGTTTCGCTATCCGAAGACCGGGGCTTGGCGAATTGCCCGGCCATGCGGCCAAGCTTCACCACCGGGGAGGCACCGCCAAAAGTCAGCACCACTGCCATTTGCAGCAGCACACGGAAAGTGTCGCGGATCACATTGGCGGTGAAATCGCCGAAGCTTTCCGCGCAATCGCCGCCTTGCAGGACAAAAGCCTGGCCATCGCCCGCCCGCGCCAAGGAGGCCTTTAGGCGCCTGGCCTCACCTGCAAAAACCAGCGGGGGAAATCGCGCGATCTTGGCTTCCATTGCGGCCAAAGCCGCCTGGTCGGGATATTCCGGCACCTGCCTGATCGGCATGTTCCGCCATGAATCCGGGCTCCAGCCCCGCGCAGTCATTTCCGCCTATCTCCTTGTTTCAAGACGGGGCACAATAAACACGAGCCCGCGCCGAGGGGAAGAGCAGCCAAGCTTGGCCGAGGGCACGTGAAGGAAAGGCAAGCCATGGATAGGCAGCAAGATATCGCGATCCGCATGCAAAAGGCAGTGCAGGCGGGGGCCATTCCGGGCCTGGTGCTGGCGCTGGGTGACCGGCATGGCGGTGGCTGGGATGCCGGTTTTGGCAGCCGGGCGCTTGGCAGTGCGGAACTCATGCAGCCCGATGCGGTGTTCTGGATTGCCTCCATGACCAAGGCGATTACCGGCGCGGCGGCCATGATGCTGGTGGAAGCGGGCAAGCTTTCCCTTGATGCGCCGGCGGCGTCACTGGTGCCGGGGATCGGCGCGCTTGGCGTGCTGGAAGGCTTTGATGAGGCCGGCCAGCCCAAGCTGCGCCCGGCCAAGCGCCCCATCACGCTGCGGCATTTGCTGACCCATACTTCGGGCTATGCCTATGACATGTGGAGTGCGGAGATCGCCCGCTTCCGCAAGGCCACCGGCACGCCAGCGGTGGGCACCTGCCGCAATGCAGCACTTGCCCTGCCCCTGCTGTTCGAGCCCGGTGAGGATTGGACCTATGGCATCGGCATAGATTGGGCCGGCAAGATGATTGAAGCCGCAACCGGGGAGACATTGGGCGCGCATCTGACGCGGGTGATTTTTGAACCGCTCGGCATGGTTGATACCTCCTTCAAGCTGCGCCCGGACCAAAGGGCGCGTTTGGCGGCGATGCATGGGCGCGGTGCGGATGGCGCGCTTTCCGTCATTCCCTTCGAAGTGCCGCAGGAGCCGGAGTTCGAATCAGGCGGCGGCGGGCTTTACGGCACGGCGCGGGACTATTTGGCTTTCGCGCGCATGATCCTGAATGGCGGCAAGCACGGCAAGATCAGGCTGCTGAAGGCCGAGACGGTGGCGGAGATGGCGCGCGACCAGATCGCGCCGCTTGCCGTGCGCCCGATGATTTCAGCGGTGCCGACAGCGACACGCGATGCGGATTTCTTTCCCGGCATGGCCAATGGTTGGGGGCTGACGTTTCTGGTGAACCGGCAACCAACACCGCAAGGCCGGGCTGCCGGTAGCCTCGCCTGGGCAGGGCTTGGCAATACCTTTTATTGGATAGACCACGGCCGCGGCACGGCGGGGATTTTCATGAGCCAGATCCTGCCCTTTTTCGACCCGGAGGCGATCAGCCTGTTTCGGGAGTTCGAGAGCATGGTGAATGAGGTGTGATTTGCTTTCGCTAAAACACCACCACTGATCGGATGGATTTGCCTTCATGCATCAGATCGAAGGCATTGTTGATTTTCTCAAGCGGCATGGTGTGGGTGATCAGATCATCAATATTGATCTTCCCTTCCATGTACCAATCCACAATCTTCGGCACATCGCTCCGCCCACGCGCGCCACCAAAGGCGGAACCTTTCCAGACACGGCCTGTCACAAGCTGGAAGGGGCGGGTGGCGATCTCAGCCCCTGAAGGGGCGACACCGATGATGATGCTCTCACCCCAGCCGCGATGGCAGCATTCCAGCGCCTGGCGCATCACCGCGACATTGCCGGTGCAATCAAAGGAAAAATCAGCGCCGCCGCCGGTCAGGTCCGTAATCGCCTGCACCACCTTATCGGCGCCGATCTCATTCGGGTTGATGAAATGCGTCATGCCGAATTTGCGCGCCATTGCCTGCTTGGCGGGGTTGATGTCAACGCCGATGATCTTGTCGGCCCCCACCATCCGCGCGCCTTGGATGACATTGAGCCCAATGCCGCCCAAGCCGAATACCGCCACATTGGCCCCGGGCCAGACCTTCGCAGTATAGATCACGGCGCCAATGCCGGTGGTGACCCCGCAGCCAATGTAGCAAATCTTGTCGAAGGGCGCGTCTTCCCGCACTTTCGCGACTGCGATTTCTGGCAGTACGGTGAAGTTCGAAAAGGTGCTGCAGCCCATATAGTGAAACACTGGCTTGCCGGGCGCGGTGGTTTCGCAAGAAAAGCGGCTGGTGCCATCGGGCATGACACCCTTGCCCTGCGTCGCGCGGATGGAGGTGCAAAGATTGCTGCGCCGACTCAAACAGGTTTTGCAGGCGCGGCATTCGGGCGTGTAGAGGGGGATCACGTGATCGCCGGGCTTCACGCTTGTCACGCCGGCGCCGATTTCACGCACAATGCCGGCACCTTCATGGCCGAGGATGGCGGGGAACAGCCCCTCGGAATCCAGCCCATCCAGCGTGTAGGAATCCGTATGGCAAACGCCGGTCGCCATGATTTCGACCAGGACTTCGCCGGGCTTTGGCCCGTCCAGATCCACGGTTTCGATGGAGAGCGGCTTCTTCGCTTCCCAAGCCACAGCGGCGCGCGTTTTCATTGGGCCGCTCCGCCAAGGTACAAGGCGCGATGAAAAACAAGCGATGATTGCGAAGTATCCATGGTAACCCAAACCTCCTTTTCTAAGTGCAATGATTTCTTGCCATCAGGAACCAGCCAAGAGTAATGGCAGCGAGAAATTTTGGAAGAAAAACGAAAGAGATTAAGCGTCCATACTTTACCTTATCCTCCTCAGGAATGTATTCGATTTTCTCGACTGGCACTCTACCTAAACCATGCTTAATCGGCCGAAATTCCTTAAACCGACCACGTCTCCACAAAACGAAAACCACCGCGATTGAAACATAATAACGAATAAAAAAACTGAGATTAGGATAAGCATTACTTGCATTCCCTGACCTTTCAGGAGAATGTTTCCGGAGGTTTGAAAAAAATCTCCTACTCCGCATGAAAACATTACAGGTAGACAAAAGGTGGCTACCACAGCCGCATCATGGATGTAGCGCGCAAAAGATTCAGCTTCATTTTCTGTGAAGTATGGTTTTCCAGGCGTGTTCACCTCGGCGATCTTTCTTGGGTCACAGGGCGCCCGTGTACGGGGCGCTGCTTTGGCCTGAATGTTTGGTCAGCCACCATTCTCTTTGCTCACAGAATGCGCTCGCGCGAAGCAGCGCTGCTTAATGCCGACCCCTTAAAGACGCGCCCCATCTCCATCGCTCCCGCACAGCACAATGCTTCCGGGCAAGTATTGTGCACGGCTTGGCGATGCGGTGGAAGCCTTAGGCAGGAACCGCCCTTGGTGCCGTGCGCGCGCCCGCATCACGCGGCAGCGCCATGGCAGCGGCCAGCATCACCAACCCAAGAACAGCCAGCGTCAGGAAAAGCGCCGGCGCGCCGCCCGCCGCATCACCATAAGCCCAAGCGACAAGATTGACGCCAAGCGGTGCGGCGACAAACCCCATGGCGAATTTCAGCCCGAAGGCCAGGCCACGCCGCTTGCCCGATGAATAGCGCGCCAGCAACAGGTTTTCGACTGGCGCGGCGAAATCAAACATGAAGCCAATCACCACCGCGATCAGTAGCGCCCAGGCGCCGCCAAACCAGGCGGCAAGAATCATCAGTGGCAGCTTGATCAGGAAGGTTGCCACATACAGCGCCTTCATCGGCATGCGATCCGCAAGCCGCCCGCCAATCAATTGCCCGGCGCTACCCATCAGCATGACCGCACCTACAATCAACCCAAGTTGCGCTGCCCTGCCAGAATCAAGCAGCAACATGTCACTCAACCATTTCGGCAGCGCGGTGGAATAGGCCGTATAGGCGATGGAGCCCAGCATGAAGGTGATGGCGAGCACGATCAGCACGCCCCAGGGAATACGCGCGGCCTCAGCCGCCGCAGTCTGCGCTGCCTCTGTGCCCGGTTGGTGATTGCTGGCGGAAATGCGGCCCGTGATAAGGCAAAACAGCAGCGCGAGCCCGGCCATGATGGTGATAATGCCAGGAATAATCATCGCCATGCGCCAGCCGGCAATCTCTGCCAGCCCGCCGGCGATAACGGCAGCGCAGGCCACGCCAATACTGCCCGCAATGCCCAAAATCCCCATCAGCCGCCCGCGTGCATCGGGCGGCGCGGTCATGGAAACCCAGGCGAGTGCCACCGGATGATAAATCGCACCAAAGCCACCCAGCAGCGCGAGTGCCAGGCCCATTTCCGCACTATCGGTCACTGTTCCGGCGATGATGGAAGCGAAGCCAATACCCAGGAAAAACACCGTCATCATCCGCGCATGGCCGAAGCGATCCGCGAGCCAACCGGCCAGCGGTGCGCCAACCCCGATCATGGCGGCGCCCAGCGTCCAAAGCGCGATGATTTCCGCATAGGGTCTTTGCCAAATGGCTTCCAAAATCACAGCAAGCGTCAGGAACAAGCCCGTCAGCACATGATGCAAAAAATGCCCCGCCGAGGCGAAGCCGATGATCAGGCGCTGCGCAGGCTGCATCACACACCCACCACGCGCGTGCGGGTACGAAGTGTGACGAATTCCTCGGCCGCCGTTGGATGAATGCCGATGGTGCGATCAAAATCCTGTTTTGTGGCGCCCATCACCACAGCAATGCCGATGCCCTGCATCATCTCACCGGCATCTTCGCCGATCATATGCGCGCCCAAGATCTTTTGCGTGCGTTGGCAGACCACCAGCTTCATCAGCGTCTTGCGGCCTTCGCGCTTGCTGATGGTGTGGCGCATGGGCGTGAAGCGCGTGACATAGATATCGGCGGGGCCGCGCTTGGCGGCTTCCTGTTCCGTGATGCCCACCGTGCCGATGGGCGGGTTCATGAAAACAGCGGTCGGTACGTTCTCATAGCTGACGCGGCGCGGGTTATTGCCAAAAAGCGTATCGGCCAAGGCATGGCCAATCGCCGTTGCCATGGGGGTCAGGTTCACGCGGTCCAGCACATCGCCAATGGCATAAATATGCCCCTCGCTGGTCGCGTGATTCTCATCCACCGCAATCACGCCATTATCGCCCAAGCGCACCCCGGCTTTGTCCAGCCCAAGCCCCTCAGTCGCGGGCTTGCGCCCGGTGCAGAAAAACACCGCATCAACCACCAGCGTTGAGTCATCGGAAAGATGCAGCACGCGTTCCGTGCCACGCGCTTCAATCCGCGTTGGGGTCACGCCAGCATGGCAGGCAATGCCCTGCGCGATCAGCGCCTCGGCGGCGGCACTGCGAATATCCTCATCAAAGCCACGCAACGGCAGGGGGGCGCGATGCACCAGCGCAACCTCTGCCCCCAGCCCCTTCAGGATGCAGGCGAATTCCACCGCGATATAACCCGCCCCCAGCACGGCAACGCGCTTCGGCAAGGCTTTCAGGGTGAAAAGATCATCGGAAATCAGCCCAAGCTCGGCACCTGGAATATCAAGCAGGGTCGCGACACCACCAACCGCGATGATGATGCGCTCTGCCGTCACGCGCTTGCCGCCGACATCAAGTTTATGTGCGTCCAGAAAGGTGGCGCGCGCATCGAAGGAAGTGACGCCGGCATTGCCCAGCAAGCGGCCATAAATGCCCGAAAGCCGCGCCACTTCGGCATCGCGCGCCGCCGCCAGCTTCGCCCAATCATGTCCGTGATTTTCAAAGGACCAGCCAAAGGCCGCGGCATCTTCCGCCCAGGCACCATATTCGGCGGCATTCACCATGATCTTCTTCGGCACGCAGCCGACATTCACACAGGTGCCGCCCCAGAAGCGTTCTTCCGCAACACCCACCCGCGCCCCATGGCCGGCGGCGATACGTGCGGAGCGCACCCCACCCGAACCGCCACCAATCACAAAAAGATCAAAATCATAAGCCATGGAAACCTCAAGGAAACCGGTCAGACAGGACGTTTCGGAACAACAACGCGCACGGTGAAAATCTGCACCGGCTCATCATGTTGGTTGAAGGTTGTGTTGCGCATCAGCGCCGAACCGCGATCCGGGCGGGAACGCGAAGGGGCGACTTCCAGCACCTCGATTTCCACGCGCAACGTATCGCCGGGATAGACCGGCTTGGTCCACTGAAGCTCGCCGCCGCCACCGACAATGCCGCCGGAAATCCCACCAATGGCCTGCACCACCATGCGCATGGTCATGCCCGCCGTGTGCCAACCACTCGCAGCCAGCCGCCCAAAAAGCGGATGCGCTGCCCCCGCTTCCTCATCCATATGGAAGGGCTGCGGATCGTAAAGCGCCGCGAAGCGTTTGACTTCCTCGGCATCAACCGTCACCGAACCAGCGGTAAAGCGCCGGCCCGGGAATAGGTCCTCCAGAAAAATCGCCTCACTCACGTGCCGATACCACCAAGGGCCAGGTATTTCACTTCCAGATATTCCTCGATCCCCATATGGCTGCCTTCACGCCCAAGGCCCGATTGCTTGAAGCCACCAAAGGGCACTTCAGCGGTGGAGATGATGCCTTCATTGATGCCGATAATGCCGTATTCCAAAGCTTCCGCCACGCGGAAGATGCGCCCGACATCGCGCGCGTAGAAATAGGCGGCCAGACCAAATTCCGTATCATTCGCCATCTTGATCGCTTCCTCTTCCGTCTTGAAGCGGAACAGGGGGGCGACGGGGCCGAAGGTTTCCTCGCCAAAAATCTTGGCACCGCGCGGAACATTGGCCAGCACGGTCGGTTCAAAGAAATTGCCGCCGCGCGCATGGCGCTTGCCGCCGGTGATGATGCTCGCTCCCTGCGCCAAAGCATCGGCGATATGTTCTTCAACCTTCGCCACCGCATCGGCATTGATCAGCGGGCCTTGCGTGACGCCAGGTTCCATCCCGGGGCCGACCTTCAGCCCTTCCACCGCGATCTTCAGCTTTTCGGCGAAGGCTTCATACACGCCATCCTGCACCAGAATACGATTGGCGCAGACGCAAGTTTGCCCGGCATTGCGATATTTGGACGCCATGGCGCCGGCAACAGCCGCATCCAGATCCGCATCATCAAACACAATGAAGGGCGCATTGCCGCCCAATTCCATCGAGGTTTTCTTGATGGTCGCGGCGCATTGCGCCAGCAGCACACGCCCAACTTCCGTGGAACCGGTGAAAGACAGCTTGCGGATGATGGGGTTGCTGGTGAGTTCCTTGCCGGTTTCACCCGAAGGCCCGGTGATCACATTACACACCCCTGAAGGCATGCCAGCGCGCTCCGCTAGCACCGCCAAAGCCAGCGCGGAAAACGGCGTTTGCGAGGCGGGACGAATGACGCCGG
>JADCES010000066.1 GCA_020250005.1 Roseomonas sp. | reverse complement strand
CGCAGGAATTCCACAATTTCCTCAAGCTCCGCCTTGGCTTCGTCAATGCCGGCAACATCGTCAAATGTGACGCGGCCCTGCTTTTCCGTCAGCAGCTTGGCGCGGGATTTGCCGAAGCCCATGGCGCGGCCACCGCCGCCCTGCATCTGGCGCATGAAGAAAATCCACACGCCAATCAGCAACAGCATCGGGAACCAGGACGCCAGGTAATGCAGCAGCGGATTCACCTCCGCTTCTTCAGGGCGGGCCACCACGCGCACGCCCTTTTCGGTCAGGCGCGAAATCAGCGCCGGGTCTTCCGGGGTATAGGTGGTGAATTGCCGCCCATCATTGAGCTGGCCGGTCAGGGTGCGGCCCTGGATGGTGACATCGCGCACATGGCCGGCCTGCACCTCATTCAAAAAGTCGGAATAGGCGACTTGAGAGGTGCCCGGGCGGCTGGAACCGCTGGGTTGAAACAGGTTGAACAGCGCCACCAGCAGCAGCGCTACGATCACCCATAAAGCCATGTTTCGGCTGAAATTATTCACCGCAACCCTTCCATTTTCAGGAGCATGATGGCGTCATCCGCCGCCCGCTGCCAGCATACATAGTGAGGCTTCACGCATCTTGAATGACCCGCGTGAAATCTTCCAGCCGTAAAAGCGTGATCAGCCGGGCGGCAGGCCACCGCCCTTGGGGGCAAAGACCAAGCGCCAAGCTGAGGCTTCCACTCCGATAGCATAGAACAGCCCAGGCAGGACCGCCAGCTTTCCCTTTTCATCCCAAAGCGCTGGCAGGGCGCGGAGTGCGGCAAGCGGCGCTTTGGTCTGGTGCCGGAAGGCGGCCGCGGCAGCGCCCAAGGCCGCGCAATGCCAGCCTTGCCGCGCCGGGCCGCTTACCGAAAACCGCCCATCCCAGAGAAAAGGGGGCGCCAAGGGCAGCGCTGGCGCAATCAGTCCAGGATCGCGCACCACCAGCCAGCGCCCGCCCGCGCCGGGCCGCACCCAGGCACCGGCCAAGCTGCCGCCGCCGCGCGCCAGCAGCGCCACCGCTGCCTCAAGCGGGACGGGCCAGGCGGCGCCGCCGATCAGGCCGATCAGGCGGGCCAAAGCCGCAACACCTAGCGCATCGCTGCCAAGCGCCTTGGGGTCCAGCCAGGCATAGGCTTCCGGGTGGATTTCTGCCGCCGACGCCAGCCGAGCCAAGATCGCGGCTTCCTGCCGGGCGCGGCGGCGCGCGAAAGCCTCTGCCGCCTCGGCAAGGGCACCGACCCCCTCACCCTCCCCGCCCGGATCGCCCAGGGCCTGGCGCAGCCGGATGCGGGCAAAGCGCGGATTGTCGTTTGACGGATCACGCACCGGGGCAAGCCCGGCGGCAGCCACCACCGCCTCCAGCCGGGCGGGCACAAACCCAAGCAAGGGGCGCAGGATAAGGCAATCGGGCGCCACACGCAGCGCCGCCATGGCCGCCAGCCCCGCCGTACCACTGCCGCGCAAGGCCCGAAAGGCCAGGGTTTCCGCCTGATCACCGCGATGATGGCCCAGCAGCAGCCAAGGACAGCCATGGCGCGCCGCGGCCTCTGTCAGCGCCGCCAGCCGGGCAGCGCGCGCGCGTTCCTGCAGCCTTGCGCCGGTGGGCAGGCCAAGCCGCAGGCATTCGGCCGCGATGCCCGCCTTGGCCAAAAGCGCCATGACATGATCGGCCTCGGCCCCGCTTTCTGGCCTCAGCCCATGATCCGCGACCAAAGCGAGCACCCGCCCACCCCGCGCCGCGATCCAATCCCGCGCGAGCAAGGCCGCCGCCAGACTATGCGGCCCGCCCGAGACCGCGACGGCAAGTGAGGGTGCGGCGCCGAATGGCCCGAGCGGCGCCATCGCGGCAGCGAATTCGGCGCGGCTGACCGGGGGGCTCAGCGCAGGAAGTGGGCTATCCCCAATGGCTTATCTCACCGGCATTGCGCGCGGCGGCGGCTATCGGCTGCGCGTTCCGCCTGTGGGCCAGACAGGTTCGGGAAATTGGAGCGCAAATTGTCCAGCGTCTCGCAGGCCTCACGCCGCGCACCAAAACCCTGGAAGGCATTGGCCAGACCAATCATCGCCTCTGGCGCGCGGGCACCCTGGCGGTTGCGGCTGAAGGCCTCATCATAGGCAAGCGCGGCATTCTGGAAATCCCGCTTGCCCATCAGCGAATCAGCCAACAGCAAATGCGCATCCTGGGCGCGGGCACCGGGGCGGGCGCGGATCGCTTCCCGCGCGGCGGCCTCGGCCACGGCAAATTCGCGCCGGGCGAGTGCGGCCTGCCCATCGGCGATGGCGCGCTCCGGCGTCCTAGGGGCGCTGGAGGGTGCCGGGCTGGCCGGGGCTGGCTGGGCTTGCGCCGCCGGCCCCGGCTGAGGAGGGCGCGGGGCGGCCGGCCGGCCAGCCCCTCTTTCCAGGGCTTGCAGGCGGAAATCCAAATCACCGCGCAGCTTTTCGATTTCGGCGCGCAATTGCCGTTCATTATTGTCGGCCACATCGGCGCGACCGCGCAGGCGACGGTTTTCTTCCTCAAGCTCCTGCACGCGCACCAGCAATTGCTGCACCAAATCACCTGAAGCGGCGGGGCCGCGTGAAGGCGCGCTTGGCGCGGCCACGGCACCACCACGGCGCAGCGCATCAAGTTCCCGCCGCAAATCCAGAATCTGGTTTTGCAGCGCAATGCCCTCCCGCGTTTCCACCTGGGCATGCGCAGGGGCGGCAAGCGCCAGCCCAAGACCTAAAACGGCCAAGCGGAAAACGGAGGTTGTGTGCGACATGCTGATCAAGCGGCGCCACCGAGGCAGCGCCCCTTTCCCTTACCGCACCACTGTGACAGCGCGGCGGTTCTGCGCCCAGGCGCTTTCATCCGAACCCAACGCCGCCGGCTGATCCTTGCCGTAGGAGATGGTGGAAATCCGCGTCGGGTTCACGCCACCCGCCACCAGGACATCGCGCGCCGCATTGGCGCGGCGCTGACCAAGGGCCAGGTTGTATTCGCGCGTGCCGCGTTCATCGGTGTGGCCTTCCACCTGGACCCGCACTTCCGGGAAGCGGCCCATCCATTCCGCCTGGCGCTGCAAGACCGGGCGCTGATCGGCGCGGATATTGCTGCGGTCAAAATCGAAGAAGACGCGATCGCCCACATTGGCGACCAAATCTTCCTGGCTGCCCGGGCGGATATTGCCCGCGCCGCCCATGCCGGCCCCCGTGCTGCTGCTATTGTCGGAACTCGAGCAGGCGGCGAGCAGCGCAAGCCCTGCAATACCTAGGAATTTCAACTTCATGACTGGTTTCCTTTCAGGAAAATCGTAGCTTTGTGCGTTGCGGTAAAGGCTCGATCCGCTGCGGTCAAGCCAAAACCTGCGAAAACCTTCAGGAGAGCAAGGGCGACCATGTCGGGTCCGTGGCATCGGTTGGTGTCGGCAAGGGCCGTTCATTGAAGCCCGCTATGTCTATGGTGTGGATGCGTGCCGAAAATCCGCTGCCGCGCGCATCGGTGGCGCGGGTTTCCCGGCCAAAGACCAGCATGCGGCCATTGGGCGCGAAGCTTGGCGCCTCCATTTTCCAACCTTCGGACAGGATGCGTTCACCTGAACCATCGGGGCGCATCACGCCAATGGCGAAGCTGCCGCTGCCAAAGCGGGTGAAGGCGATCAAATCACCGCGCGGTGACCAGACCGGTGTCGCGTAGCGCCCGCGGCCGAAGGAAATGCGGCGAATGCCACCGCCATTCGCATCCATCACATAAAGCTGCTGATCGCCACCGCGATCGGAATTGAACACAATCTGCGTGCCATCCGGCGAATAGCAGGGGCTGACATCAAGCGCGCTGCCGCTGGTGAGCTGCCTTTCGCGCCGGCTTGCCAAATCAACCGCATAGATATTCGCATCGCCGCCGCGCATGGCGGAAAGCACGACGGAACGGCCATCCGGCGCAAAGCGTGGCGAGAGTGTCATGCCCGGGAAATTGCCAAGCACCTGTTGCGCGCGCGTATTGAGATCAAACAGCACAACGCGCGGCTGTTCGCGGTTCTGATAGGACATGAAGGCCACGCGGTCCGCCGCCGGATGAAAGCGCGGTGTCAGGGCGGCTTCTCGCCCATCCGTCAGGAAGGCATTGTTTTCGCCATCCTGATCCATGATCGCCAGCCTGCGCAGCCGGCGATCGCGCGGGCCGGATTCAGCGATATAGACGATGCGCGTATCGAAATAGCCTTTCTCGCCCAGCAATCTTTCATAGATGACGTCAGAGATCAGATGCGCGATGCGCCGCCAATTGCTGGTTGGCGCGGTAAAGGCCGTGCCTTGCAACATGGTTTCGGGCAGCACATCCCAAAGGCGGAATTCCACGCGCAAATTGCCGCCCTGCACATCCGCGCGCCCCGTGGTCAGCGCCTGCGCGCCGATCACGCGCCAATCCTGAAACCGCGGGGTTTGCGCGGCGGCTTCCGGCGTTTGGATGAAGGCCTGGCGCGCCACCGGGCGAAACAATCCGGAATTGCGCAGATTATCCTGCACCACGCGGGCAATATCGCGCCCGAAACGTTGGCCATCACCAGTGCCCGCGAAATCCGGAATGGCGATGGGGATCGGGTTGGTGCGCGCACGCGTGATGTCAATCACCGCCCCTTGCGCAAAGGCCGCATCCGGCGCGCCCGCAAGGCCCGAGACCGTCACCGCGCCCGCGGCACCAAGCAGAAGGGAGCGTCTTGTTGTCATACCCATCATCCTGAATTCAGCGCACCAGCCCGCGCGCATTGAAGCGAAAGGTGGAACCCATGACGAAGGAAAACTTGTCCGGCGGCACCTTCAGCGGATTGCACGCAGGTGCCAATAGAGCACGCCGCGCCGATTCGAATACAGACCGCACGCGTGGATCGGAAGGCATATTCCCCGCCGGCACCACATTGCGGACATTGCCCTGGCCATCCAGCTGCACGCGCAATTCAACAACAATACCTTCAAGCCCGAGCATGCCAGCATCCACATTCCAGCATTCTTCAACCTGCGCCGCGAGGCCGCGTATCTCCCCCTGCGTCAGTGCTGCGTTTCCACTGGGCGAACCCCCACCCTGGCGCGGCGCGCCGGAAGGATTGGGCCGCGCGGTCGGCGCGCGGTCCTGCTGCTGCTGGGCGCGCAGCCGCTCCAGCGTATTCTGTACCGAAGTGCTGTTTTCCTGCGGCCTCGCCACGGGCGGCGTCTGCCCCGTACCCGCCTGGCGCGAAGGCTCAGGCGGTGGCGGCACCGGGGGCGGCGGTAGGGGCAAGGGCGGTTCCGGGCGTGGCGGCTGCGCTGCCGGTTGCTGTGGCGGTGTCGGCTGGGGCGTTGGCGTTTGCGGCTGCACGCGCGGTGCGGGTGAAGGCTCAGGGCTTGGCGCCGGGGCCGGTGCAGGCGGCGTCGGCCGCGCCGGGCTTGGCGGCGCGGGCGTTGGCGCGGCTGCAGGCGCCGGCGGCGGGGGTGGTGGCGGCGGCGTTGGCTCAGGCGGCGCATTGCGCGGCGGCTCTGGCGCGGGTGGCTCGGGCGTCGGCGGGGTTGGCGCGGGGGTCGAGGTCTGCGCCGGGTTCGGTGAGGGCGTATCCGCGCGCGCCATTTGCGCCGGGCCGGGCGCCACAAGCTCCACCGCGATGCCCTGTTCCTGCGGTTCAGGAATGGGGCGCGCAAGCGAAAACAAGGCCCCGATGCCCAGCAGCGCAGCATGCAGCCCCGCCGAGAGCATCAGCCATTTATTCAGGCGCTTATCGGGCAGGGCCCGGGGCAAGGCTCTCTCCTTCCCCGGCCCTCAGCCGCGGGGCGGCTGGGCCGGGCGATTGGGCGCGGGCGCGGCCGGGCGCGCCGGCTGGGTCCCGGGCCTTCCCGCCGGCGCTGCGGCGCCTGGCTGCGGCCCCGCTGGCTGTTCCGCCAATAAGGCCACGCGGGTAAAGCCCGCACCGGCGATGGTGCCCATCACCTCCATCACGCGGCCATAGGAAATCGCCCTGTCACCACGGACAAAAATCCGACGCTCCGGCGCGCCCTGCGGCTGTTCACGCATGATCGCCTGCAGCCGCGGAACCAACCCTTCCAAAGGCACTTCCGTTTCCTGCAAGAAAATCTTGCCTTCCGGGTTCACCGTAATGGTCAGCGGTTCGGTTTCCTGATTGAGCGGCTGGGCGGTGGTTTTCGGCAAATCCACCGGCACACCCACCGTCATCAAGGGTGCCGCGACCATGAAAATGATCAGCAGCACCAGCATCACATCCACAAAGGGCGTGACATTGATTTCCGCCATGGGCCGGTAGCGAGACCGCCCGGAAGACCGCCCGCCTGACAGAGAAGCCCCCATGGCCTATTCCGCCGCCTGGTTCGGGCTGCGCGGCCCACCATCATTCGCCGCCGCTTCCGTCTGCCGCGACAGGATGGCGCCAAATTCAGTGGCGAAACCTTCAAGCCGCGCGGCAAAGCGCGCCAGATCCGTATTGATCTTGTTGTACGCCAGCACCGCCGGAATGGCGGCCACCAGACCAATCGCGGTGGCAAACAGCGCTTCCGCAATCCCCGGCGCCACCACGGCCAAATTTGTATTCTGCATCCCCGCAATGGCCGAGAAGGAATTCATGATCCCCCAGACCGTGCCGAAAAGCCCAACAAACGGCCCGACCGAACCGACGGAGGCCAGAAACACCATCCAGCGTTCCAGCCTTTCCATTTCCCGCCCAATCGTCACCCCCATGGCGCGTTCCACGCGTTCCTTGGCGCCGCCCAGCACACTGGCCCCGCCCAGGCTCCGGCGCCATTCGCGCATGGCCGCGCCAAAGACCGCGGCCATCGGGTGTGTCGGCTGCTCGCCCTCGCGCGCATAAAGCTCATCCAGGCTGCCGCCGGACCAGAAGCGATCCTCAAACCCATCCGCCGCCTTGTTGATGCGCCGCATGGCAACGACTTTTTCGAACACCACCGCCCAGACCCAGATGCTGGCCAGCAGCAGCCCGATCATCACGGATTTCACGACCCAATCGGCCTGCAAAAACAGGCCCCAAAGCGACATGTCATGGGCTACCTGCCCAAACGCCTGAGTGGTCACGCTACGATCCACGCCACATCTCCTTCGCCCCAAACAGGACGATTGCCGGCGGCCAAGGCCACCCGAAACATAAAGCCTGGGAAAAGCGGCCTTTTCCCGGCAGAAACTTGTTCACCCCGGCGCCGCTTCCGCCACCGCACGCAGCGCCGAACGCCACGGCTCCGGCAAGGGCACCGGCCTTGCTCCCCCCTGCCCCACGGAAGCCAGCCGCACATCCAGCACCGCCAGCACCTCACCGGCGTCACGCCGCACCACCTGGCGCAGCACCACCTGCACGCCCGTCACACGGCGAATATGCGTTTCCACCACCACCGATTCGTCGAGTCGCGCCGGTTTGAAATACTCCACTTCAAGCCGCCGCACCACGAGGAAGACACCATGGCGCGCGATCATTTCCTGGTGCGGCAAACCCATGGCGCGCAAGGCTTCCGTCCGCGCACGCTCCGCCCAATGCAAATAGCGCGCGTGATAGGCAACGCCACCCGCATCCGTATCCTCAAAATAAACGCGGATGGGCCAGAGATGCGGCGCGCTCACCCCTCCTGATCCCCGAGCAAATCGAGCAAAGGCTGCACCCCGGCCGGCGGGCTGAGCCCCAAATGCCGCCAGCCGCGATCCCCCAAAACGCGCCCGCGCGGCGTGCGCAACACCAGCCCCTCCTGAATCAGGAAAGGCTCCACCACTTCTTCGAGCGTATCCCGGCTTTCCGCCAGTGCGGCGGCCAGCGTCTCAATCCCGACCGGGCCGCCATTATGATGTTCGGCAATACGCGCCAAATACCGTCGGTCCATCGCATCAAGGCCCAGCGCATCAACCTCCAACCGCCGAAGCGCCGCATCCGCCATCGCACGGTCCGCAACCTTATCCTCCACCAAGGCAAAATCCCGCACGCGCCGCAGCAGGCGCCCCGCAATACGCGGCGTGCCGCGCGAACGGCTCGCAATCTCCCGCGCGCCATCTTCGGACAAGTCAAACCCCAATTTGCGCGCGCCGCGCGTCACAATGCCCAGCAACTCCTCAGGCGTATAAAGCACCAAACGCAAGGGAATGCCGAAGCGATCCCGCAAAGGTGTCGCCAATAACCCCGCCCTGGTCGTCGCCCCAATCAGCGTGAAAGGCGGCAAATCAATCCGCACCGTGCGCGCGGCCGGCCCCTCACCAATAATCAGATCAAGCTGGAAATCCTCCATCGCGGGATAAAGCGTTTCCTCGATCGCCGGCTGCAAACGATGAATCTCATCCACAAACAACACATCACGCGGCTGCAAATTGGTCAGGATCGCGGCCAAATCACCCGCACGCTGCCAGGCAGGGCCCGAAGTCGCCCGGAAACCAACCCCCAATTCACGCGCCACAATCTGCGCCAAAGTCGTCTTCCCAAGACCAGGCGGGCCATGAAACAGAACATGATCCATCGCCTCAGCCCGCGCCCGCGCCGCCCCAATGAAAACGCGCAAATTCTCCCGCAAGCCACGCTGCCCGGTGAAATCATCCAAGGTCTGCGGGCGGAGCGAGACCTCAGCCCCATCCTCCTCAAGCCGGGACGGGGTGGAAAGACGATCGGTGTCGGTCATGGGGGGTGGGCTCCGCGGGGGGCTCTGCCCCCCGCCCCCCCGCCAGGAGGAATGCATCCTCCTGGACCTCCATCATGGGGCCGGGTGGGGAGAGGGGCACGCGGGAAGCGCCGGGCAAGCGGGCGCGCTGAGCCCCTCTCCCCACCCGGCCCCGTATTGGCGGGGTCCGGGGAGACACTGTCTCCCCGGCGGGGGCGCGGGGGCAGCGCCCCCGCAGACCACCACCCCCCCATCACCGCGCCATCTCCTTCAACCCGTCTCGGATGAGGTCGTTGAGGCTGGCGTCTGGGCCGAGGCGTTTCGCCGCGCGGGTGATGGCGGTGGTGGCTTCCGGGCGTTTCAGGCCGAGGTTCACGAGGGCGGAGATGGCGTCTGCTTCCATGCTATTGGCATCGGGTGGGGCGATGATAGCGCCTTCGCCATCTTCGCTGGGGGTGATGCGTCCGACCGCCCATTTTTGCATGGCGGGTTCGTCCACGATGCGGTTGGCGGTGGCCGCACCCAGGCCCTTCACGGCGCCGAGGCGTTTGCGTTCCTTGGCGGCGATGGCGCGAGCGAGTTCGGCGGGGGTTAGGCCCGAGAGCACCAGCAGGGCCTTTTGTGGGCCGACGGTTTTGACTTCGATGAGGGCGAGGAAGGCTTCGCGTTCCTGCGCATCGGCGAAGCCGAATAGGGTGATGGCATCTTGCCGGAGGTGGGTTTCGACCAGCACGCGCTGTGGGCCTTCGCGGGCCGATAGGGCATCGAGGGTTTTGCGGGAGCAGGAAAGCAGGTAGCCGACGCCATTCACATCCAGGATGCAGCCGCCTTCATGGGTGCTGTCCAGCCGGCCGGTGAGCTTGCCGATCATGCGGTTGCATAGCCTTTCGCCAGCATCTTCTTGGTCTGGCGGTGATGCGCGTGGCAGATGGCAATGGCGAGAGCATCCGCGGCATCCGCCCGGCGGAAGGCAACACCGGGCAGGAGATGGCGCACCATGGCCTGCACCTGTTCCTTGGCGGCGTGGCCATTGCCGACCACGGCGCGTTTCACTTCCATGGCGCCATATTCCGCGACTGGCAGGCCGGCCAGGCGCGGCGCCAGCATGACAATGCCACGTGCCTGGCCGAGCTTGAGGGCGCTTTCCGGATTACGCGCGACATAGGTGTTTTCCACCGCCGCTTCATCGGGCTGAAGATTGGCGAAGGTCTCTGCGAGGCCCTGATGCAGGATTAAAAGGCGGTCGCCCAAGGCATCGCGGGCGGAAGTGGAGACAACGCCTTCGGCCACGAAGCGCAGCCGATAGCCATCGGTTTCGATCAGCCCCCAGCCGGTATGCTGAAGGCCGGGATCAAGCCCGAGGATGCGAATCGCGCGTGAAGCCATGGGGCAAGACTAGCAGATCGGCCCCGCCAAGGCTTCATGGGCGCTGGCGGAGCGTCAGCCCATGCCCCGCGCAGCCACCACCGCCAGAATGGCCTGCACCGCCGCCGCCTGGCTTGGTTCAATCACGGGCACGCCGCAAGCATCCTCAGCCGCTGCGCGATGATGCGCCATGCCGGCGCAGCCCAGGATCACGGCCTCCGCGCCAAGTGCCACCAATTCCCGCGCCACCGCCTGGATGCGGGCGCGCGGCGCCACCGGGTCTGTCAGCACTTCCATATCCAGATTGAGCGCGATGGAGGCGACCATGCGCGCCTCTACCCCCATGCTTTGCAGGACGCGGCGCTGCCGCGGCTTGGATTTGTCGGTGAAGGCGATCATGCCGAAATTCTCGGCGCGGTTCAACGCGGTGGCGATGGAACAGCGCAAGGGGCCGAAAACGGGCTTGTCGGTCACCATGCGCACGGCCTCGATCCCGGGGTCGGAGACGCAGCCGATGATATAGGCATCAGCGGGTTCGGCAGCGACGCGGCGGCAAAGCGGCTCGGCCACGCCATACCAATCCCGCCAGGTGATGATGGCGGGCGGGCCTTCTTCCAGCCGGGTCACGTCAATCCGCGGCAGGCCGGGGGCGGCGAAGGGGGCGATGGCGGCGGCAATGCCATCCGTGCAGCTAACGCTGCAATTCGGGTTGATCAGCAGGATGCGTTCATTCATGAATATTATGCTGCATCCTTGGGCAGGAAAGGTGCAAGCCGTGCTTGATCAGGCGGCACTTCAGGCCTATTGCTGCGCTGCACAACGCTGGGTTTGCCCGGCGAGGATTGGAAAACATGCGTTGGGAACCGGATCGCACGGCGCCTGCCTTGCCCTATCAGCCGCCGAGTGCGCGCGATGGGCTATTGCGGGGCTTGAAGGGGCTTTGCCCGGTCTGCGGGAAGGGGCGACTTTTTGCGGGGTTCCTGCGCGTGGCGGATAAGTGCGAAAGCTGCGGCGCGCCCACCGGGCGGCTGCGCGCCGATGATGCGCCGCCCTATTTCACCATTCTGATCACCGGCCATGTGCTGGTGCCGCCCGTTCTTTGGATCGAAAGGGCCTATATGCCGCCGATCTGGCTGCATATGGTCATCTGGCTGCCGCTATTTGCCATTATCTGCACGCTGCTGCTGCGGCCCATCAAGGGTGCGGTGCTTGGCTGGATGATGCGCCTTGGCATGACCGGCGATGAAGGCGGCGTGGTGCTGCGGGGTGGCAAGCCGGATGCCTGAACAGCGCCTGATCCGCGTTGAATTGCCCGAAGAAGCGCCGGCCCCTTCTGCCTATGCTGAGGCGGATCGGCGCCAGGCGATTACGGATTTGCTGCATCATAACCGCTTCGACCCTGCGGGCCTGCCGCGCGGGCCTTATGTGCTGGGGCTTGCCGTGCGTGAAGGCCGGCTGGTGTTTGATATCCGCAATGAGGTGGGCGAGACTTTGCATGTGCTGGCGCTGGCACTTGGCCCTTTCCGCCGCCTGATCAAGGACTACCACATGGTGGTGGAGGCGCATGAACAGGCGGTTGCGGAAAGCGGGCCGGAGAGCCGCGTGCAGGCGATAGATATGGGCAGGCGCGGGTTGCATAATGAAGGTGCGGAATTGCTGCGCGCGCGGCTTGAAGGGCGCGTCGCGCTGGATTTCGACACGGCGCGGCAGTTGTTCACGCTGGTTTGCGCGTTGCATCAGCGTATTTGAAGTTTTGTCAATTCAGCTGAGAGAGATACCGGCGCGGTGAAGCCGACCTCGCGCCTGAGCCGCCCGGTATGCGCCACCATATAGGGCGGTTCATTCGGCCGATCCGGCAAAGCCCCAAGCCGCAGCAGATAGGGCCGGCCAGCAATTTGCGCGATCAGCCGCGCCATGGCGGCAATGCTGATCGGCGCGCCAGAGGCGATATTGACCGGCCCGGTAACATCGCTGGCCGCAACTGCGCTAATGGCCGCGGCGGCATTTTGGGTGCTGATGAAATCCCGCACCGGGCGGCCGGAAGAACATTGCGCTTCGCGGCCTGCACGGAGTGCGATCATAATGGAAGGCACCAGCCGCGCGGGATTTTCGCCCTCACCGAACAAATGAAACAGCCGCGCCCAAGTCACGCTGAAACGCGCGCGGGCTTCGGCGATTTCGGCGAGGCGCCGTGCCAGCGCTGCCTTGGCTTCGCCGTAAGGTGTGGCGGGCGCGATGGGCCGTGTTTCCGGCCAGGGATAGGCGTCATCGCCCGCTTCGGTGGCATATTCGGCGCAGGTGCCAATTCCCACGAAGCGCCGCGTGCCGGCTTCCGCGGCATAGGCCGCAAGCGCGGTGGAGGCTTCCAGCCAGTCGGCATTCTCGGGCGCGGTCCAGAAGCGCCCATGCGCGACATACCAGGCGGTATGGATGATGATGGCGGGGCGGATATCCTTGATCAGCCGATGTGCTTCATCCTGGCGCAACAGATCCACCTGATGCGCTGTGATACCGGTGGTGGCGGTTGCGGCGCTGCGCGCCGTGATGTGGGTTTCGTAGCCGCGCGCTTGCAGCAATGCCGGGATATGCTGCCCGATGAAGCCTGTCGCGCCCGTGACCAGAACGCGTTCAGGCATGGATCAAGGGCCAGGCATTGTCGCGCGCAGAAATCACCTTGGGCTCGGCGGGCCAGGCAATGCCGAAAGCGGGGTCATTCCAGCGCACCCCACGCGCCAATGCGGGCGCATAGGGTATGTCAATCAGATATTCCACCACGGCATCATCCGTCAGGCTGAGGAAGCCATGCGCAATGCCGCGTGGCACGAACACAGCATTGTTCGTGCGGCTATCGAGCGTGATGGCGATGTGGCGCAAATGGCTTGGCTGATCGGCGCGCAAATCCACCAGCACATCAAACACCGCACCGCGCACGCAGCGGATCAGCTTCTGTTCTTCCGCGGGTGCCAGTTGAAAATGCATGCCGCGCAAAGTGTGCTTCAGGGTGTTTTCCGAAAGGCTCGCCTGGATCGGCGTGAAATCAATGCCGGCGGCGGTGAAGCTATCCCGGCACCAGCTGCGCAGAAAGGCACCGCGTTCATCGCGCGCGGGGCTCGCTTCAATGCTGATGATGCCGGGGATGGCGGTTTCGGTGAAAATCACAAGGCGCAGACCTCGGCCGCCTTGTCGTAAAACGCCTTGCCGAAGCGTGCGGGCTGGCCGAGTGGCATGGCGCGGATCATATCGCGCAGCCCATGGCGCAGCACGCGCCGGCGCGGCGCATCGGCGGCCAATTCGGCGGCTTTTTCGATATAGTCTTCAATGCTGAAGGCGGCCATATCGCCTATCCCGGCATTGGACAGGTTGGAATAGGAAAGCCGCTCGGCAAAGCCAGGCCCTACAAGCGATACGCAGGGCACGCCCATCCAAATGCTTTCGCAGGTGGTGGTGCCGCCGACATGCGGCAGCGTATCCAGCGAGATATCCATCTTGTTGTAATGCGGTAAATGCTTGCCACGCACGCCAACAAATTCGATCCGGTCCGGGTCCACGTCTCGTGCGGCGAAGGCAGCGCGGGTATTTTCAAGGAAGGATGGTCCGCCCGCTTCGGGGCGGATGAAGATGAAACGCGAATTGGGCACGCGGCGCAGCACGGCGGCCCAGGTATCAATGCAAAGCTTGGTGTATTTGTAGGGATTATTGGCGCTACCGAAGGTGACATAGCCGCGCCGATCTTGCGGGATTTCAAGATCAATCGGCACTTCGTAGAAGCCAAGCCTGCCACCCACCGTCACCCAGGTTTCCGGCAATTCAAAGGGTTTTTCGATCAGCAGGCGCGGGTCTTCCGGCTTGATATAGGGATCCACAAGAATGTAATCGATCGTCTCCAGCCCCGCCGAATGCGGATAGCCAAGCCAACTGCCGCCCAGCCGCGCGGGGCGATAGGCCATGACTTCCAGCTTGTTCATCGCCGTGCTGCCACCCACTTCAAACAGCAGGTCAAGATTGTCCTTTGCGATATCAGCCGCCACCTGATCATCCGGACGATAGGGCCACCAGCGGAAATTCGTGGATTTCTCAAGCTCCGCCTGAATGACATCGCGTTCCCCTTCGTAGAAGGAATAGCAAAACACTTCGAAGCGATCACGGTCATAGGCTTCCAGCAATGGCATGCAAAAATAGGTGACCGGGTGGTTGCGCAAATCGCTGGATAGGAAGCCGATGCGCCATTTGCGCGGCATATGCAGCGCGGGCGCGGGCGGCAAGGGTTTGATGCGCTTTTGTACGCCGCGGCCCCAATTGCGGTGCCATTCCACAATCCCGATGCGTTCTTCCAGGCTATGCACCTGACCCAATTCATAATGCACGGAAGAATGCCGCCCTTCCGCCTGCCAAATCGGCAAAAGATTAGGAATGGCACCGGTCGCGTCCAATTGCTCCAGATCCATCACGCGCTGGAAAACGGTGCGCAAGGAACGCGAATTGCGCGCGACCTGATCCGGATGGCGCTTCATGAAATCGAGCGAGAGCCGATAGGATTCCTCCAAATGACCCACTTCACTGTCATAGCGGCTGCGCGAGAGGCTTTCGATATAGGCGGATTGAATCTCCGCCGCATCGGGATTCGCCTCATGCGCGCGTTTCAGTGCCTCATTCGCCAGGCGCCGATCGCCATCCCCCACCATGCGGGACAGGAAAAGATTGGCCTGCCTGTCGCCCGGGTTTTCTGCCAGAATGCCATCAATCACGGCGCGGGATTCCTCGCGCCGGCCAAGGCGCAGCAGCATGCGCGCATGCATGACATCAAGCGTGCGGTCGCCCTGGCGGAATTGCCGCGCGCGCGCCACCACGGGAATGGCGGCTTCGATATCGCCGGCATCAATCAATAGTCCCATCAGATCATTCAGCGTATTCTGATCCTTGGGCTGGAATTCAAATGCCTTCAGGAAGCTCGCCCGCGCGCCCTCAATGTTGTTCAAGGCGCGCTGCATGCGCCCAAGCAGGCGCCATAATTCGCCATTGCGCGGGTCAAGCCGGACAGCGCCCTGAAAGGCTTCGGCCGCGGCGGCGTAATTGCCGCGCGCTTCTTCCGCATTGCCTAAATTCTGCCAGGGTGAGGGATTTTTGGGTTCCAGCCGCTGCGCGGCCTTCAGCGTGGCAATGGCTTCATCATGGCGCCCGGCCCGCTTCAGCATGACGCCGAGCAGATTGGTCAGCGCGAAATCCTTGGGCTTGCGCGCCTGCACCGGTGCGACAAGGCCAGCGGCTTCGGGATGGCGGCCAAGATTGGAAAGCGCGATGGCGTAGGGTGTGCAAACGGATGCAATCGGGGCGCCAAGCGCCACCGCCTTGGCGAAGGCCTCCACTGCCTCCTTCGGGCGTGCAGTATTGGCCAGAATGCCGGCCAATTGCTGCCAGGCCGCCATGTCTTCGGGCTTTGCAGCCAAACGGGCGCGCAAATCCTCCTCGATCCGCGTCACATCGGCGGGATTGGTGGGCTTGGCACGGGCCATCGGCGCGGTCCGCGGGGGTCTGGCGGGGCGATTCGGTTTGCGCATCAGGCGCTTTGCTTCCTCTGCTTTGATGCAAATTGCTTATCATCCGCAGCCCCATGAAGACAAATCCTCTAGTTTTTCCGGCGACTCGACGGGCGCGTTGTTTGCCGGACGTGAGCCCGGTATGTTCGGCTTGAATCAGGGAACAAGACATGAACGATCTATTTGGTCGCGGCGGCCCTCGAAAGGGGGGTGCCGGGCAGCAGGATGGCTATTCGGCCAAGGATATCGAAGTGCTGGAGGGGCTGGAGCCCGTCCGCCGCCGCCCTGGCATGTATATTGGCGGCACGGATGAAAACGCGCTGCATCATCTGGCGTCCGAGATCATTGACAACGCCATGGATGAGGCCGTGGCCGGCCATGCCGACCGCATTGAGGTAACGCTGGAGGCCGATAATTGGCTTACGGTGCGCGACAATGGCCGCGGCATTCCGGTGGACCCGCACCCGAAATTCCCGAAGCTCAGCGCGCTGGAAGTGATCCTGACCACGCTGCATTCGGGGGGCAAATTCTCCGGCAAGGCCTATGATACTTCGGGCGGCTTGCATGGTGTGGGCTCATCCGTCGTCAACGCCTTGTCGGAGCGGATGGAGGTGGAGGTCGCGCGCGACCGCACCCTGTTCACCCAGGCCTATTCGCGCGGCAAGGCGATCACGAAGCTGAAGGATGCCGGCGCGGTGCAAAATCGTCGTGGCACCACCATTCGCTTCAAGCCGGACCCGGAAATTTTCGCCAAGCACGCCTTCCGGCCGGAAAGGCTGTATCGCTTCTGCCGGTCCAAGGCGTATCTCTATCGCGGTGTTGAAATCCGCTGGGCTTGTGATCCCGCGCTGATCAAGGATGAAACGCCCGCGCAGGCCGTGCTGCATTTTCCGGGTGGGCTTTCTGACTTTCTCACCGCCGCGCTGGTAGGCCGCCCAACCGTAGTGCCCGCCGCCTGGGCGGGCGAGGCGGAATTTCCCGAAGGCGCCGGGCGGGTTGAATGGGCGGCAAGCTGGGTGGAACGCGGCGATGGTTTTCTGAACACCTATGCCAATACCATTCCAACGCCTCAGGGCGGCACGCATGAAGCGGGCTTTCGTACCGCGCTGGTGAAGGGCCTGCGCGCCTATGGCGAGCTTAAGAAGGAAAAGCGCGCCGCCAATGTGACCGCCGAGGATTTGCTCGGCCCCATTGCGGGGATGCTTTCGGTCTTCATCCGCGAACCGCAATTCCAGGGTCAGACCAAGGATCGGCTGACCAGCCCGGAGGCGGCGCGGCTCGTGGAGGCGGCCTTGCGCGATCATTTCGATCATTGGCTGGCGGGGGATCCCGCCAACGCTGATGATCTCCTCGCCTTCGCGATTGAACGCGCGGAAGATAGGCTGCGCCGCCGTGCGGAGAAGGACACGCCGCGCAAGACTGCAACGCGCAAGTTGCGTCTGCCCGGCAAGCTTTCCGATTGCGCGCGCGAAAGCGCCGACGGCACGGAGCTTTTCCTGGTGGAAGGCGATTCCGCCGGTGGTTCCGCCAAGCAGGCGCGAGACCGTGAAACCCAGGCCGTGTTGCCGCTGCGCGGCAAGATCCTGAATGTCGCCAGCGCCAGTGTGGAAAAGCTCCGGCAGAATCAGGAATTGAAGGATCTGATCGAAGCGCTTGGTTGTGGCGTGGGGGATCGCTTCGATATCGCCAAGCTGCGCTATGGGCGCGTTGTGATCATGACGGATGCGGATGTGGATGGCGCGCATATCGCGGCGCTGTTGCTGACCTTCTTCTATCGCGAATTGCCCGAATTGGTGCGCCAGGGCCGGGTGTTTTTGGCGCAGCCGCCGCTCTATCGCCTACAGGCCGGCGGTGTTTCGGTCTATGCGATGGATGATGCGGATCGCGAACGTGTGCTCAAGGCGCGCTTCAAATCCAACCAGAAGGTCGAAGTCAGCCGCTTCAAGGGGCTGGGGGAAATGCCCCCGGCAGCGCTCAAGGAAACCACCATGGACCCGAAGAAGCGCACCTTGCTTCGCGTCATGCTCGCCCCTGAAGATCGGTCCTTTACCAGCGAAAGGGTGGAAGAATTGATGGGAAGGCGCCCGGAATTGCGCTTCCGCTTCATTCAGGAAAATGCGGGGCGTATCGCTGCCGAAGCCTTGGATGCCTAAGCGGCTTTATCCCGCGAAAGCTTGGGTACGCACCAAGCGCGCATAAAGCCCATCGGCTTCCATCAATTCCTGATGATTGCCCTGTTCCACCGCGCGGCCGCCATCCATCACCACAATCCGGTCCGCATCACGCACGGTTGCGAGCCGATGCGCGATCACCAGCGTGGTGCGGCCCTGGCGCAGCCGCGCTAGCGCTTCCTGCACCAGGGCTTCGTTTTCCGCATCAAGCGCGCTGGTCGCTTCATCCAGCAACAACACGCGCGGATTACGCAGCAAAGCGCGCGCAAGTGCCAGGCGCTGACGCTGCCCACCGGATAGCCGATTGCCGCCAGGGCCGAGTTCCGTCTGATAGCCAGCGGGCAAGGCGCTGATGAAATCATGCGCTGCGGCAGCGCGGGCGGCGGCCTCAACCTGCTCTGCGGTCGCCCCCGGTCGGCCACAGGCGATATTGGCGAAGGCAGTGTCTTCAAAAATCACCGCATCCTGCCCGACATAGGCGAGTGAATCGCGCAAGGCTTCAAGCGTGATGGCGCGGATGTCCACGCCATCCAGCAAGACGCGCCCTTCCGTCACATCATAAAGCCGCGGCACAAGGGCAAGGGCGGTGGATTTACCCGCGCCGGATGGGCCGACAAGTGCGACCGTCTGGCCCGGTTCGGCGATGAAACTCAGGCCCGATAGTGCTGCATCCGGCACGCCTTCATAGCGAAAGCCCACCGCATCAAAGGCAATGCGCCCACCGCCCGCCGGAAGAGCTGCGGGGCTTGCGGGGCTCGTGATCCGGCGTGGTGTGTCAACCACGCCGAAAACCCGCGCGAGGCCGGCCAAACCTTCCTGCAATGCCGCATTCAAGGACCCGAGCGCACGCACCGGCCGCGCGGCAATCAGTACCGCGGCGACAAAGCCGGTGAATTCGCCAATAGTGCCCTGCCCGCTCGCGACCCGATAGCCAACCGCGAAAAGTACCGCCGCCACCGCAAAACCGCCCAGCACTTCCAGCATGGGATCAAGCGAAGCGCGCGTGCGCTGGATGGCGAAAATACTCTCCCGCAGGCGGGTGAACAGCGTATTGGCGCGCGCTTCCTCGGCCGCTTCCAGCCGATAGCTCCGCACCACGCGGGCCGCGCCAAAACTTTCCGTGAGCCGCGTGGCCGCATCCCCCACGCGATCCTGCATACCGCCGGAGGCGCGGCGGATGCGCTTGCCAAGCTTCAGGATGGGCACCACGGCAATCGGGTAAAGCAGCGCTGCGATCAAGGACATTTGCCAATCAAGCCAGAGCATGGACCCGATCAGGCCAATCAGGGTCAGCACATCGGCGATGGCATTGATGGATCTTTGCAGCGCTTCGCGGATCAGCCCGGCATCGGTGGTAAAGCGCGCGGCATGGCGCGCCGGCGCATCCCGCGCCACATCGGCAAGATCCGCCCAGGTGAGCGCCTTGAACAAATCGCGCTGCAGGTTTTCCACCACGCGCAGCACCACGGATTGAATGGCCACCGCTTGGCCGAATTGCGCCAAGGCTTTCAGCGATGTCACCAGAATGATGACGCCCGGGATCAGCCAGAGCACGCGCTGATCGCCCGCCGTGAATAGGTCAAAGGCCTGCTGGATGACAATGGGGTAAAGCGCGGTGGCACCGGAGACGCCAAGCGTGCAGACCAGCGCCAGCAGGATGCCCCTGCCATGCTGACGGACATAATCGCGCCAAAGCCGAAGCGTCAGCCCGCGGGTGGAGGTATCATTCATGTTGCGCCGCTTATAGCGCCGGATGGGCCGATGGCGATAAGGGCTTGCAAAAGGACGTGCCCAGTGATAGTTCTTGTTATGTTCCTTTTTGGCGCGACCGGATCCCCATTTTGCCGCGCCAGCCCGGTGAGTTCGGGGGAAGGGCTGCCCTTCCCCCGCCCTCTCTTGCGCGCCTTGCTCCTGTCTTGCAGGTTGCCCGCGTGTTGAATGCGCTCCGCCGCCACGCCTCGCTCGTGGTCATTTCCCTGATTGCAGTGACCGCCGGATTTGCGACCTTGCAGCTAAAGGGCGCCGCTTCCTTCATGACGGCGCTTTGGCATGCCTGGGACTTGTTCCTGTTCATTGTGCCGTCTTTGGTGGCGGGCTTGCTCCTGGCGTCCGCGCTTCGGCAATTGCTCTCCCCGGATGCGCTGGCGCGCTGGATGGGGGCGGAAAGCGGGATTTTTGGCCTGTTCATCGCAACGTTGGTCGGCACTCTGTCGCCCGGAGGCCCCATGGCGGCCTTTCCGCTGGTACTGGTGCTGGCGGGTGCCGGGGCGGATCGGGGCGCGCTGGTCGCCTTCATCCTCGCCTGGTCGCTGACTGGCTTCCAAAAACTGCTGGTCTATGAAGCGCCGCTGCTTGGCCTTGATTTCGCGCTGCTGCGCACGCTGATCACCTTCCCCATGCCGATGATCGCGGGCTGGATTGCGCGGCGCGTGCCGATTGCGTGGGAGCCGCCGAAATGAGCGGGCCGCAAATCATCCTTTGGGTCATTGCGCTGGCGGTGCTGGCGCTTTGCATGCGCCGCGGCATGCCCCAGGCGCGGCGTGCGGTGGCCGAGACCAATCGCGGCTTTTGGCGCATCCTGCCCATGTTCTGCGTGGCGCTGCCCATGGCAGCTTTCTTGTCGGAGCTTGTGCCGGCCGATATCGCCACCGCCTGGCTTGGCGATGATTCCGGGCTGAATGGCATCATGATTGCGGCCTTGGCCGGCGGCATCATGCCGGGCGGGCCTTTCGTGACCTTTCCGCTGGTGATCACCTTCAGCAAGGCCGGCGCTGGGGTGGCGCAAATGACCGCGCTGCTCACGGCCTGGTCGGTCTATGCGATGCACCGGATTTTGACTTGGGAATACCCGGTGCTGGGCTGGCGCTTTGTGGCGCTGCGCCTCGCATCGTCCTTTTTCCTGCCGGTGCTGGCGGGGCTGATCATGCAGGCGCTGCTGCCGTTTTTCGCGATCAATCTCGCGGCGCCTTGAGGGATGAAAGGATTTTGTGGACAGAACGCCCTTAAGGGCGAGCGATTTTTTGTAGGCCAAAAATTACTCTGAAGTCTTTGGCACTTTGATGACATATTCAATGAAACTGGCGAGCACTGCCGCGATGTAGGCGCTGAGCAATGCCCTCATCAGAAGGTGTTCACCCTTAAAGAAAATACTGACGAAGCCGATTGACCCACCTGTTGCAAGACCAGTCAAAAAAGGCTTCCAGTTGTTCCGTTCCAAAAGCCAGCTACGCATGGGTGCAGATCCTCGCGCTTCATTGAGAGCCCGTGACTTCGACCAGAATAATAGGCACCGCAGGATGGGCCAAGAAATTTTGCCTCTAAGAAACAAGCAGGCAAGTCTCTGGCGGTCGGCGCATCGCCTTTGCAGTCAACGGGAAGCGCTTGGTCTTTCGCCGAGGGTGCAGCGACACTCTCCGAGGCAATCAATTCAAAGCCAACTGCAAATGCTCTGGCGCGCCGCGCCGCGCTCAGGCATTTAGGCGCCGATGGAACCCGCCGCCCCCGCCGCCGATTGGTCAGCCCTGCTCGCGCTCCGCGATGGCTCAGGCGCGGCCTTGCCGGATGGCCCGCTTGCTGCGCTGTTCGGCCCGGTGCTGGCGCCGCCCGCGGCACCTGATGGCTGCCGGGTGATCGGGCGTCTGGCGCAAACCCTGGATGGCCGTATCGCCACTGCCGCCGGGTCAAGCCAATGGATCGGCGGGCCGGGCGATATCCTGCATACGCATCGGCTGCGCGCCCTTTGCCATGCCGTGGTGGTGGGCGCTGGTACGGTGCGCCATGACAATCCGCGCCTCACCACCCGCGAAGTGCCGGGGCCGGATCCCTTGCGCGTGGTGCTGGATACGGATCGCAAACTCTCGGCCGATTACGGCATTTTCCAAGGCGGGCCGCCAACCTTGCTGGTCTGCGCCGCCGATGCTGACGGGCCTGAGCAGCACGGCCAAGCCAAAGTGCTGCGCCTGCCGCGCGTTGCTGGCGGAGGTCTCGCCATCCCACCCTTGCTCGCCGCACTCAAGGCACGCGGGGCCAGCCGGATTTTTGTTGAAGGCGGTGGGCTCACCGTCTCGCGCTTTCTGGCGGCTGGGTGTCTTGATCGGCTGCATGTCACGGTGGCGCCCGTGCTGCTCGGTTCCGGCATCCCCGCCTTTACCTTGCCGGAAGTGGCGCGCATCGCCGATGGGCTGCGCTTTGCCTGGCGCGTGCATGATATCGCGCCCGATATCCTGATTGATGCCGCGCTGGATCGCGCCAAGCCCGGGGGGCAAGCATGACCAAAGCGCGCGCCTTATGGACGATCGCCCCTGGCCAAGCGGAACTGCGCTCCGAGACCCTGCCCGCCCGCGCGCCGGATCAGGTGCTGGCGCGTATGCTGGCGTCGGGCATTTCGCGCGGTACGGAACGGCTGGTGCTGGCAGGCAAGGTGCCGGAGAACCAATGGGGCGCGATGCGCTGCCCCTTGCAGGCAGGCGATTTCCCCTTCCCGGTGAAGTATGGCTACAGCGGCGTGGCCCGTGTGATTGAAGGCCCCGCCGATCTGCAAGGCCGGCGCATATTTTGCCTGCACCCGCATCAGGATGTCTTCATCGCCCCTGCTGCCATGTGCATCCCCATCCCGGATGCGGTGCCCGATACCCGCGCCGTGCTCGGCGCCAATGTGGAAACCGCGCTGAATATCCTGTGGGATGCGCAACCCCTGGCCGGAGAGCGCGCGCTGGTCATCGGCGCTGGCGTGGTTGGGCTGCTGGTGGCTTATCTGCTCGCGCGTATCCCGGCCATGGCGGTGACCATCGTTGACCCCGATGCATCACGCCGCGCCATTGCGGAACAATTCGGCGTCGCTTTCGCCGCCCCGGAAGCCGCACCGGCGGAGCAAGAACTGATCATCCATGCCAGCGCCAACCCCGCCGGGCTGCGCCAGGCCTTGCAATGCGCGGCGTTTGAGGCGCGGATCATCGAAGCATCATGGTTCGGCGCCACGGAAGTGGCGCTGCCTTTGGGCGAGGCATTCCATTCCCGCCGCCTACGCCTGATCTCAAGCCAGGTTGGCGCCGTCGCCCCCGCCATGCGCGGGCGCCGCAGTTTTGGGCAGCGCATGGCCCAGGCGCTTGGCCTGCTGGCGGACCCTGCCCTGGAAGCGCTGATCGGCTCTGCCACTTCCTTCGATGATTTGCCCCAAGCCCTGCCCGGCTTGCTCAACCCCGCCCCCGGCACACCCGCGCCGCTTTGCCCGTTGGTGACCTATGGTGCATGAAGCGCCGAACCGCACAGGATAAACCCGCCATGTTCAGCCTGACCGTTGTTGATCACGTCATGATCGCCCATTCCTTCCGCGGCGCGGAATTCGGCCCCGCGCAGCGCCTGCATGGCGCGACTTTCATTGTGGAGGCCGAGTTCCGCGCGCCGAAGCTCGATCCGCTCAATCTGCTGGTGGATATCGCGGCGGCCAAGGTGGAACTGCGCCATATCCTGGATGGGTTTGATTATCGCAATCTGGATGCGGAACCGGTCTTTGCCGGGCAGAACACCACGACCGAATATCTCTGCCTGCATATCCATCGCTGCCTCTCGGCCGCGCTGGCTGAGGGCAAGCTTGGAGCGGGCGGCAAGGCCGTGACGGGCCTTAAGGTGCTGCTGCGCGAAAGCCATATCGCCTGGGCCGCCTATGAGGCCGCACCGGGTGAGGCGCCGCCGGCCTGAGTTGATCGCCGCCTGAGTCTTGCTTGCAGTGCAATCAATGATTACAATGATTGCACAAGAAAGGGCGCCACCATGGCCAGCATCACCATCCGAAATCTTGATGAGGCGCTGAAGCGGAGCCTGCGCATCCGCGCCGCCGAACATGGCCGGTCCATGGAAGAGGAGGCGCGCGATATCCTCCGCCAGGCCATGAGCCGCCCTGCCCCCGCACCGAACCTGGGCGAGGCGATCCATCGCCGCTTCGCCGCACTTGGCGGCGTTGAACTGGACCTGCCGACGCGTGAGGCAATGCCGGCACCGCCGCGCCTCGATTGAAGCGGGCATGATCCTGCTGGATACGAATGTGGTTTCCGAACTCATGCGCCCCGCACCATCCGAAGCCGTGCTGGCTTGGTTCGCCGCGCAGGACGCCGCAGATTTGTACTTGAGCGCGATTGGGGAGGCGGAATTGCGCCGTAGTGCCGCCATGCTTCCCGCCGGCAAGCGGCGTGCCCAATTGATGGCCGCGATAGATGCCATGATCACTGAGGATTTCGCGGGCCGCATCCTGCCTTTTGATAGCGCCGCCGCCCAAGCCTTTGTGCTGGTGTTTCTGGAACGCCGCGCCGCGGGCCGCCCGATCAGCTTCGCCCATGGCCAGATCGCCGCCACCGCCCGCGCCCAAGGTGCCGCCATCGCGACACGCAATACCGTCGATTTTGCCGGTTGCGGCATAGCGGTGATAGACCCATGGGCGCATCAGCAAGGTACCCAAAGCTCCCCATGACCGTCGGCATCCACCTTATTGTCCCCGCGCCCTTCAGCGCGATTTCCGGCGGCTATATCTATGATCGCCGCATGGTCGAAGGGCTGCGCGCGCTCGGGCAGGATGTGCGCGTGGTGGAATTGGCCGGGCGCCATCCCTTTCCCGATGATGGCGCCACAGAAGCGGCGCGCGCCGCACTCGCCGCCATTCCCGCCGGCGCGCGGATTGTGATTGATGGGCTGGGTCTGCCCGCCTTTTTCCCCTTCGCCGATGAATTGACCCGCCGCGGCGCAATGGCGCTGATCCATCACCCAACCGCGCTTGAACCCGGCGCCCCGGAAGGTCAGCGCGAAGCCTTGAAGGCCGCCGAACGCATCTTGTTCAGCGCCTGCGCGCGCCTCATCACCACCTCCACCCTCACCGCGCGGGATTTGCCGGAAGGATTTGGTGTGGACCCCGCGCGCATCAGCGTAATTGAACCAGGCACTGATGCCGCGCCGCGCGCGGTGGGTTCCGCCGGCCCCGGCTGCGCCATTCTGAGTGTCGGCATGCTCGTGCCACGCAAGGGGCATGATGTGCTGCTGCGCGCACTCGCGCGGCTCACGGATCTTGAATGGTCGCTCGCCATCGCCGGCGATGCCACGCGTGATCCTGTGCATGCCGATGGGCTGCGCGCGCTGGCCGCCGAGCTTGGCATTGCGCAACGCGTGCGCTTCTTGGGGGCGCTGCCCGATGCCGCCTTGGAAGCGGAATATACGCGCGCTGATCTTTTTGCACTCGCCACGCGTTATGAAGGCTATGGCATGGCGGCGGCAGAGGCGATGGCGCGCGGCCTGCCGATGGCGATCACTGCCGGCGGCGCGATTGCCGAAATTGTGCCGGAAGATGCCGCCGTGGTTGCGGCGGTGGATGACCACAACGCGCTATCGCGCGCCATGCGCCGGCCGATTTTCGACACAGGCTTGCGCGCGGCGATGGCCGAAGCTTCCTGGCGCGCGGGCCAGGGCCTACCGCGCTGGCCGGACCGCGCCGCCGCTTTCCTGAAAGCTCTTGATCATGGCTGAAAGCTTTGATGGTGATTGGCTCGATCTGCGGGAGCCTTATGACGCCGCCGCGCGCAATGCTGAATTGGCCGCGATGCTCGCTGCATCTCTGCCCGCGCGGCCGCGCCTGCTTGATCTTGGCGCGGGCACCGGCAGCTTGCTCCGCTGGCTTGGCCATTTCATTGGCCGCGCGCAAAGCTGGACCTTGGTGGATAGCGACGCGGAATTGATCTCCCGCGCTTTTGATACCATCTCAGAACGGGCTGAGGCGGTGGATTGGCCCGTGACGCAACCAGGGCGGAGTGCGCTTTTGGTGCATGCGCCGCATGGCGCATGGCGTATTGAAGCGATTCTGGCTGATCTTGCCGCAGCGCCTGCCAATCTGCCCTTGGAACGCGTGGATGCGGTGGTGAGTACCGCGCTTTGCGATCTGGTTTCGCGCGGTTGGGTGGAAACCATGGCCGCCGCCTGCGCCGCACGGCGCCTGCCTTTCTATGCCGCGCTGAATGTGACAGGGCGCGAACGCTTCACCCCGCCCCATTCCGCCGATGCGCTGGTCGCGCGCGGCTTTCGCCGTGATCAGGCGCGCGACAAGGGCTTTGGTGGCGCATCCCTTGGGCCGCAAGCACCGGCCGTGATGGCCGAAGTCTTTGCCGCGCATGGCTATACCATTCATCGCGCACCGAGTGATTGGGTGGTAGATCGCCGCGCCCGCGCCTTCACCCGCGCTATTGCCGATGGCCATGGCATGGCCGCGATCGGCTGGGAAAGGCGCGGTGCGGAAGCCATTCTGGATTGGCTTGAAACGCGGCGTGATCAAGCCGATGCCGGGCAGCTTGCCGTGCGCATCGGTCATCAGGATTTCCTGGCACTTCCTCCTGCAAGGTAGTTTCACATGCCTCTTTTGCTTGGCTGCATCGCGGATGATTTCACGGGGGCGACGGACCTCGCGAATACGCTGGTCAAAGGCGGCATGACTGCCGTGCAGGTGATTGGCGTGCCGACCGGTCCCTTGCCGGAAGCCGATGCCGTGATCATTGCGCTGAAATCGCGCACCGCGCCGGTCGGCGAAGCAGTGGCGCAATCCCTGGCCGCTTGTGATGCACTGCTGGCCGCAGGTGCCAAACAGATTTTCTGGAAATATTGCTCGACCTTTGACAGCACGGATCAGGGCAATATTGGCCCGGTCGCGGATGCGCTGCTCAAGCGCCTGGGATCGGGCTTTGCGCTGGCCTGCCCGGCCTTTCCGACCAATGGGCGGACGATTTATCTTGGACATCTTTTCGTGGGCAATGCACTGCTCAATGAAAGCGGCATGGAAAACCATCCGCTGACGCCGATGACGGATGCGAATCTGGTGCGCGTGCTTGGCCGGCAGACCGATGGCGCGGTCGGGCTGGTGCCCTTCACCAGCGTAGAACAAGGTGCCGCCGCCACGCGGCAAGCCATGATGCGCCTTGCTGAACAAGGCCGGCGCTATGCGATTGTTGACGCGGTGACGGATCAGCATTTGCTCGCGATTGGTGAAGCGGCAGCGCAACACGCGCTGATCACCGGCGGTTCCGGTGTGGCGATGGGCCTGCCCGAGAATTTCCGTCGCGCTGGCTTGCTGCCCGCGCGCGGCGATGCCGCAAGCCTGCCGCCCATGCAGGGCATGACGGCGGTGGTGGCGGGTTCCTGTTCGCGGGCGACACTCGGGCAAATCGGCCTCGCGCGCGATCACGTGCCGGTGCTGGAATTGGATGCGCTCGCAACGCCCGATGCGGCGGCACTTACGGCGCAGGCACTGGAATGGGTGGACGGGAAATTGGCCGCCGATCGCCCGGTGGTGATTGCCGCCAGCGCGCCGCCTGAAAAGGTTGCCGCATTGCAAGCGAAGCTTGGGCGTGATGCCGCCGGCGCCTTGATTGAAGCCGCCATGGCCGCCATCGCGGAAGGGCTTGTCGCGCGCGGTGTGGGGCGCTTGGTCGTGGCGGGTGGCGAGACTTCCGGCGCGGTGGTGCAGCGCCTGGGTGTCACGACGCTTCGCATCGGGCCAGAGATTGATCCAGGCGTGCCATGGACTTTTGCCGAACCGCGCGGGCTGCATCTGGCGTTGAAGTCCGGCAATTTTGGCGCGCGCGATTTCTTCCTGAAGGCTTTCGACCATGGATGAGGCTGCGCTACGCGCGCAACTTGCCGCGCTTGGTGGCTCACTTTTTGCGCGCGGCTATTCGGTGGGGACAGCCGGCAATATCAGCGTGCGCCTGCCGGATGGGTTTCTGATGACGCCGACCAATTCCTGCCTTGGCCGGCTTGATCCCGCGCGCATCTCGAAGCTCGCGCCGGATTTTTCGCATGTTTCGGGCGATAAGCCATCCAAGGAAGTCTTCATGCATCGCGCGGTGCTGACGGCGCGGCCGGATGCGGGCGCGGTGGTGCATTTGCATTCGACGCACGCGACCGCCATCGCCTGCCTGGCCGAACCGGGGGAATTCGCGCCCATCCCGCCGCTCACACCCTATTTTGTCATGCGCGTCGGGCGGTTTTTGCCGGTGATCCGCTATTACCGCCCCGGCGATGGCGCGATGGAAAAGGATATCCACGAAGCGGCAAAGGGCGCGAAGGCCGTGCTGCTCGCCAATCACGGCCCCGTTGTTTCTGGCCGTACCTTGGAAGATGCCGTGCATGCGGCAGAGGAATTGGAAGAAGCCGCGCGCCTTGCGCTGCTGCTGCGTGGCGCTGGCGCGCGCAGCCTGACGCCCGCGCAGGTTGATGACCTGCTGAACACCTTCGGCTGACCCATGTGGATCATGATCGCAGCCCCCTACACCAGCGGCGGTGCCGATGCCGCGCTCCGCGCCGCGCGCCTTGCTGAGATGAACCAGGCCGCACTCGCGATCCTAAGGCTAGGTCATGTGCCGGTGATTGGCGTGAATATGGCGCTGCCGATCATCGCCGCGGCTGAGGGTGATGTGTTTGACGAAGTGATGATGCCCGTCTCACTCGCCTTGGCTGAACGCTGCGATGCCGTGCTGCGGCTGGGTGGCCCAAGCCAGGGCGCGGATCAGGAAGTGGCGCGCTTCAGGCAGGCGGGTAAGCCCGTGTATCTTGCGCTTGCGGATATCCCGCCAAAGTAACGGACATCACCGCCCCTTATCTCCTGTCTGATGATCCACGCCCACCGTGTTCGCGCGCAACCATGCTGCAAGGCGGTCATGGCGGAATGACCTGCCTTCCAGGTTTTCGATGATAAAGCGATAGAGCATCTGGGCTTCTTGCCTGATCGAGTAGCCGTTGATCGCCAGAAAGGTGATCATGGCCGCTGCTGCGACACGCTTATTCCCGTCAACAAAGGGATGGTTCATGGCCAGGCTCTCCCAAAGAGCCGCGGCTTCCTCGATCACATCCTCATAATAGCCCGTCTGCGGGCGATAGAGCGCGGCCTCAAGCAGCCCAAAATCGCGAACGCCATCGGCACCGCCATAGCGTTTGATCTGGTCGTGATGGATAGCCAAGACCTCAATGATGGTCAGGTAATCCGTCATTCAGCAAGCTTCGCGTAAAGCTCGGCATATTTCTCATGGGTCGCCTCATAGGCCGCCATGACATGCGCGCGCGGGCGGGCGCGCTGGCGCTTGTCAATCAGATCGGAAAGCGCCTCATCAACCAGCGCTTGCAATTGCCGTCCCTCGCTTTTGGCGAGGTTGCGCAATGCAACGAGGGTTTCGGACTTCACCTGGGTTGCAAATTTTTCGCGGGTTGGATTGGCCATGGTTCACCTTGATGACCGCTCGTAGATATCATGATGCGTCATGATCCATCAAGTTTTGTCATGACGGCCGGCGCCGCTGCCTGGGCGGTTTCGTACACTTCGCAGATGGCGAAGGGGCGTCTCGAAACTTCCTTGCCGATCAAAACCGCGCGCGCTTCATGCGGGTGGGAAGGACACAACCCTTTACCCTGGCGGAAATCCCGCCAGGGTAAATCAAATATGCCCTCAGGCCGCCTTGGCTTGTTGCTTTTGCAGCAAACCCGTCAGGAATTGCGCAATGGCACCCATGCCTGATTGCCCGGCGCGGGCTTCGGCATCGCTATTGTAATTCGTATTGGTATTCACATCATACGCGAAGGTATTGCCCGCGCGATCCGTGATGAATTCAATCGCGCCCACGCCAACGCCATTGGCGCGCAAAAAGGCTTCCATGCGCGGCAGCAGGGGGTGAGAGAAATTTTCAATGATGCGAAACTTCTCCCCCGGTGCCACGGCGGGGCAGACCGCGCCAGGTTCAATGGCGCAGACATCCGCCGGGCAAAGCTCAAACCCCTCAGAAGTATCCACGCGCACGGCATAGAGGAATTTGCCATTGATGAATTCAGCCCGCGTGATGAAGGGCTCCGGCGCTTCGATGTAGCGCTGCACCAGCCACACCCCATCACGCGGTACGGCGAAGGGATCGGGGTCGGCGGCGATTTTCGCCACCGCTTCACGCAAAGCCGCAGCACTCAGAATCAATTGCACGCCCAAGCCCTTGCCGGCGCGGTTATGCTTCAAAATAACCGGGAAGCCGAGCTTTTCCGCCGCTGCTGCAAGATGCTGCACCCCCACCACGGCAATCGTCGGCGGCGTTGGGATATCAAAACCCGCCAGCGCGGCATATTGCGCAACCTTGGAGAGTTCCAACTGCAAGGCACGCCGGCCATTCACCACCAGCCTGCCATGGCGTTCCAAATGCTCAATAACCGCGCCGGCATATTCCGGCGCATAGGTATGGCCGCGCGTGTGGGATGACGCACTCATGCGATTATAGAAAACGCCCTCGGGCGGCGGCGCGGTCAGGTCCAGCACGCCTTCATCGAGGAACCATTCCTCAAACGGGGTGCCAAGGCGGGCGAAGGCCACGCGCAGCGGTTCCACCCAGGCATCATTTTCGTGAATGACAAAGACCTTCGACATGCGGCTTCTCCAAAGTTTCACAAGAAAAAAGACCATCCTGAAGCCAATGCAAGGACCTGAAAAAAGAAAGATTTTCTTTTCCTTCGGCGATTATTTGGCGAAAATTCCTGCCCCATGCCGCACGCCAGGGAGATGCCCTGCCCCCAAGCGGCAGGCGCAATTCCACGATCCGCCTTTAGGCCTTAGGAAGGCCGGGAAGAAAACCCACTGGTGGCGGAGGCCCCCCGATGCAGCTTGATCCCGTCTTTGCCGCGCCGGGGCGCTTCCTGAAGGGCAATATCCATACCCATTCCACCCTTTCTGACGGCAAGCGCACGCCGGAGGATGTGGTGGAGACCTATCGCCGCGGCGGCTATGACTTCATGGCGCTGACGGACCATTTCATGGCGCGCTACAATTTCCCCATCGCCGATACGCGTCGCTTCCGCGCGCCCGGCTTCACCACGCTGTTGGGTGCGGAAGTCCATGCGCCGGCGACCTCACTTGGCGAGATTTGGCATATTTTGGCAGTGGGCCTGCCGCTTGATTTCGCGCCAACACCGCCTGGGGAAAATGGCGCGGCGCTGGCTGCGCGTTGTGCTGATGCAGGCGCCTTCGTCGCCATTGCCCATCCCGGCTGGTACGGGCTGACGGCAGATGATGGACATAGCATCGCCGCCGCCCATGCCGTTGAGATCTACAATCACACCAGCCAGGTGCGGACCGATCGCGGCGGCGGTGCCTTTCTGGCGGATCGGCTGCTGACCGATGGCAGGCGCGTGTCCCTGATTGCGGTGGATGACGCGCATTTCGCCTGTGAGGATTGGTTCGGCGGCTGGGTCATGGTGAAGGCGACCGAGAATGAACCGGAAGCGCTGCTGGCCGCGCTCAAGGCCGGGCATTTCTACGCAAGCCAGGGCCCGCGCATTGAGGGCATTCTTTGGGGCGAAGATAGCGTTGAGGTGCAGTGCAGCCTGGCCGCCAGCATCATGGTGCTTGGGCGCGGGTCATCCGCCGCGCAAGCCGTGGCGCCCTTGCAGACCAGGGCCGTGCTGCCGCTTGAAAAGCTGCGCGATGGCGGCTTTGCGCGCGTTGTGGTGGCGGATGCGGCCGGCAAGCGCGCCTGGTCCAATCCGCATTTCTTTACGTAATGATGATTTGGTTAATTCCAAACTTCTCTGACGCCCACATTTCTGGATAAGCCGCGCTGCCCAGGCTAATGGTCCGGTCGCTGCTGTCGCTTCCCGATAGCAGCGTAAATTCGCCTATCAAATATAGCGCCAATGGTGCGCGGGGGCAGGTTTGGATCGCGAAAGGTCGCCATAAATCGCACCACCTGTGCCAATTGCGCACCCCGCGGACAAGGTGACCGCGCATCCAGGCGCAACCTAAAGAGCCCCCATCGCGCCTTTCATGATGGCTTAAGCCTTGGGTCATTGGGTGCTGCGAAAATGGGCAGACCACGGTGCTGACGTGATGCGCCGCATAAGAATTTCTTAATCCGGAACAGCAAAAGAATTTTGCCTCGCAATTCTCCTGGTCACCTTTCAGCAAGGACAATGCCTGCACAATGGCACAGTCTCAAGAAAGGAGAACGCCAGAAGATGCGACTAAGACTTGCTCCCCTTTTGCTCAGCATCCTCGCGATGATCGGCACGGTGAATGCCGGTGCTGCCATCTATGCCTGGATGTCCATGCGACATAACGCGCAGAGCTTTACCGAAATCAAGGCGAATGCCGTCGCACCGCTGATTGATCTGAAGGCATTGTCCGATGCCTATGCGGTGTTTGTCGTGGACGCATCCCACAAGATGCGGAATGGCAATTTCACCTGGGAAGAAGGCGCGACCAGCCTTGCCGATGCGGTGAGGAACATCAACCGCGCCTGGGCCGCCCTGACCCAAGCCCAATTGCCGCCAAGCGTGCAGGAAGCCTTTGCCCAGGCACGCGAACGCCGCGCCCCGGCCGAACAGGTCACCCAGGAACTGGTGCGCATCGCGGCCGCGAAGAACAGCGCGCAGCTTGAACAGCTGATCAAGGAACGGCTCTATCAGGCGATTGATCCTTTCACGGAATCGATCGGCGGTATGATGGATACCATCGTGGCCGAAACGAATGAAAAGGTCGCCAATGAGGTGACCTCCGTTACCCAGGCAACGCTGATCATCGCGCTGATGGGGCTTTTCTCGCTCGCGGCGCTGATCGCAGCGGGCTGGATTGTGCTTGCCCGAGTCACTCGTCCGCTTGGCCAGCTTGCCTCTGGCATGGAAAAAATGTCGAAGGGCGATCTTTCCAAGGAATTCCAAGGCACGGAACGCCATGACGAAGTGGGCGAAATGGCGCGTGCCGCGACCGTCTTCCGCGAAGGCCTGGTCGAGGCTGAGAAGCTGCGCGCCGCAGAAGCGACACGCGGGGCGGAAATGGAAGCGGCGCGCCGTGCCGCCATCCAAAGCATTGCGGGTGATCTGGATCGCGCGGTTGGCCAATCGGTCAGCACGCTTTCTGAGAGCACTTCCATGCTGGTGAAGGAAGGGACCAAGGTTGCTTCCGTCACGGATGCGACGCTGGCCCAGGCGCGGTCTGCCGCGCATGAAGGAACGGAAGCCAATCATGGCATCCAATCCGTCTCGGCGGCGGCTGAGGAACTCACGGTTGCGATCTCCGAAGTCTCCAACCGCGTGACCGCCGTGGCGCAAACCGCGCGCGGTGCGGCGGAACAGGCAGATCGCGTGAGCAGCCTGGTGGATGGGCTGAATGCGGCATCCGTGCGCATCAATGATGTCACGGGGCTGATCGGCACCATCGCCGCGCAGACCAATCTGCTCGCGCTCAATGCCACGATCGAATCGGCCCGTGCCGGTGAAGCAGGCAAGGGCTTCGCTGTGGTTGCTTCTGAGGTGAAGAACCTGGCCGCGCAATCGGCCAAGGCCACGGAAAGCATCCAGACCGAAATCGGCGCGATGCAGAATATCATCGGCGATGTGGTGGGCGTGATTGGCGATATCGTCGCGCGCATCAGCCAGTTGGATGGCGAAAACACCGCCATTGCCGCAGCGGTCGAAGAACAATCCGCCACCACGGCGGAAATCGCCACAAGCCTGCGCAATGCCGCCAAGGCGGTGGATGGGCTGGAAGGCTCCATCGGCCGCGTCTCCGGCATGGCGGAAGATGCCGGCAAGGCCATGGGCAGCATTACAGTGGCCAGCCGTACCGTGGCGGATGAGGCGGTACAGCTGCGTGAAGCGACCCAGGCGCTGATCAAGCGGCTGCAAGCGGCCTGATCGGGCCTTTCCGGTCAAACCAAGGGCGGCGGTCCTGCCGGGGCCGCCGCCTTTTTTGCGTCCGCGGCCGGGGGCTGCAACGCCCCCCCCCTCTGGTGGTATTAAGCTAATTTTCCTATATCCAAAGCCCTCAGCGCTTCCGCATGCAGCAGAATGAGGCTGGGTCGGATCAGGCTGGGGATGACCGAATCCTTACGGTGACTGTGGCACGAAAGTCACCACACTGTGGCCCTGCCCCATTTTCGCCAAAAGTAACAGTTTGTATTCCTATAATCCTTCTTCCTCAACAGCCCCTTTGAGCAAATCACGCCAGATTTCACCAAGTTACAGCCATCTCACTTGTTCCCGAGCGCGTCGGAAGCTTACCTCCCCAAACAGAACGCAAGAGCGTCACGTCTAACAGGGGGCTTTTACCGGAAATGAGGACAAGCAGGCTTGTCGCGACCGCTTTTGTCGCCCTTGGTGTCGTGTTGGTGTCCAGCCATGCCGGCGCCAGCCAACCGAATGCGCAACCTGCCGCCCAGCGTCAGCAGGCCGCCAAGCCCGCCACGGCGCGGCCCGCCAATCAGGCGCAACCCAATCGTCAAGCCCCTAGCCCAACCGCCGTTCAGGCGCAGCGCGTCAGCACCAATCAGGCGGCCCAGGCTGCGCGCCGGCCACAGACGCAAGCCCAACGCATAGCCCATGCCAATCCGGGTGGCATTTCCTGCGTGCCTTATGTTCGCCAAGCCACCGGCATGGCGATTCGCGGCAATGGTGGCGATTGGTGGCATAATGCGGCGGGTCTCTATGCGCGCGGCCATACGCCAGAACCCGGCGCCATCATGGCCTTTGCGCGCACGGGCCAGATGCGCTCCGGCCATGTGGCGGTGGTGCAAGAAGTGATCAGCGCGCGTGAGGTATTGATCCATCACGCGAATTGGGCCGGCCCGGGCATTCGTCGCGGGACGATCATGCAGGATGTGTCGGTAATTGACGTGTCCCTGAACAATGACTGGTCTGCGGTCCGGGTGCAGGTTGGGCGCGATCAGGAAAGCCTGGGGCGCATCTACCCAATCCAGGGATTTATTTATGATCGGCCGGATAATGGCTATGTCCGCACCGCTTCGACCCCGCGGCCCGGCGGTCAGCTTATGGCCAATGCGCGTTCGCTCCGCCCCGATGATGTGCGGGGCTTTGAAGAAGTGGCGCAGGCGCCGGCGCGCCGCTGACGCCTAATTGTCATCGCACTTGGCCGGCGCTGGTTTCGCCCTAAAGCCGCGCCCGGCCATCACCGCATCCTCCCCAAAGCGCGCGCGCAAGGCCTCCATCGCCTTCCAGCGCGCGGCCCGGCGGGGGGCCTCCGGGTCCGCCAGATCGCCGCGATCCGCTTGATCCGCTGAGGCCAAGGGCTGGGCACCAATGCCAATCAGGCGGAACGCCGTGCCATCGGCTTCCTTCTGCAAAAGCGGCCGGGCAGCGGCGAAAATCACCTCCGGCAATAGGCTTGGCTCCGCGAGGCGCTGAGACCGGGTGCGCAGCGCGAAATCGGCCGTCTTCAGCTTCAGCACCACGCCACCGGCGGCCAGCCCCTTGTCCTTGAGCCGCCGCGCCAGCTTTTCGCATAGCCGCCAAAGCGGTGCCTCAAGCGCGGCCAACGCTGCCATATCGGCATCAAAAGTGGTCTCGGCGCTGATGCTTTTGGTCTCCCGGGTCGGGTTCACCGGGCGATCATCCTCACCCCGCGCGCGCGCCACCAGCGCCGGGCCATCGGTTCCGAAGCGGGCCAGGGCAGCGCGGGCATCAAGCGCGGCCAATTGCCCAAGGCGCACAAAGCCTGCCGCCGAAAGGCGCTTCGCCATGGCCGGCCCCACGCCGGGCAGCACCGCAACCGATTGGGGGGCTAACCAGGCAGCGGCTTCCCCTGCCCCGATCACGGCAAAACCCCGCGGCTTGTCGCGTTCGGCGGCAAGCTTCGCCATCAGCCGGTTCGCCGCTAGACCAACCGAGACTGTCACCCCCACCTCACGCTCCACCGCCAGGGCGAAGCGCGCGAGCACAGCGGCGGGGGGCGCATTGTGCAAAGCCTGAGTGCCCCGCAGATCAAGCACTGCCTCATCTATGGAGAGCGGCTGCACGAGTGGCGTGAGCGCTTCCATCATGGCGCGGATGCGGGCACCTTCGCGGGCGTATTTCGCCATATCGGGCTTGATCACCACCGCATCGGGGCAGGCAGCGCGCGCCTTGAACATGGGCATGGCGCTGCGCACGCCCGATAGCCGCGCGATATAGCAGCAGGCCGCGACCACGCCGCGCGTGCCGCCACCCACAATCACCGGGCGGGTCGCCAATTCCGGCCGGTCGCGCTTTTCGACACTGGCATAGAAGGCATCGCAATCAATATGCGCGACCGTCAGGCGGAACAGGTCCGGGTGGGCGACAACACGCCTGGAACCACAGGCCGGGCAGCGCGTGAAATCCTCGGCCGCGTGATGGAAGCAATCGCGGCAAAGTGCCGGCATGGCTTAACGCCTGAGCCAGGGCATGGCGGCAAAACACGCCAGCAGCACGGCATAGATTGCACCCTCGAAGCTCGCGAAATGCGCCAGCCATTGTTCGGGCGAAAGGCCACGCATGGCGCGGGTCATGGCGATTTCCGCGCCGATCAGCAGCGTGAGCCCTGCCAAGCCCATCATAATCCGCCCAGCGGATTTGGGCGGGATGCCAAAACGCCGCGCGATCAGCGGCGCGAAATGGAAAATGGCAGCGAACATCGGGATCGCCTCAAGCGCACTCGCCACCGCCACGCCAAGGCGCGGCGCCAGCAGCAATTCGCGCGTCGCGCCCAAGATAAAGCCCACGACATAAAGCAGGAGAAAATAGACCGCACCAGCTTTGAAGGCGCGCGCGATCATGGCGCATCCCAAAGCCGTGCGGCGCCAAAAACGCCGGAGGAATCGCCATGCTTCGCCTGCACCAAGGGCGTGCGCGCAACATCGCCAAAGCCATGCCGTGCCATCAGCCCGGGTACATCGCGATAAAGATGCGCCATATTGGACAAGCCCCCACCCAGCACGATCACATCCGGATCAAGGATATTCGCAATCATCGCCAAGGCCCGCGCCAGCCTGTCCGCATGCCGCGCCAGCGCCGCTTGCGCGCGCTGATCGCCCGCCGCCGCCCGCGCCGGCAAGCCAGACGCATCGCGCGCCCCCGGTCCATCGCAATCCGCCGCCAAGGCAGGGCCGGACAGGAAGGTTTCCAGACAGCCATGCTGGCCGCACCAGCAGCTCGGTCCTGGACATTCCTCAGGTCGCATCCATGGCAGCGGCACATGGCCCCATTCGCCGCCCGTACCATTTGGCCCATCCAGAATCCGCCCGCCCGAGACAATACCGGCACCTGTCCCGGTGCCGATGATCACCGCGAATACCGTAGCGTAGCCGGCGCCGGCGCCATCGGCGGCCTCACTCATCGCCAGGCAATTCGCGTCATTGCTGATGCGCACGGCGCGGCCAAGCAAGGCTTCCAGATCCTGCTTTAAGGCGCGGCCATTTAGCGCCTGGGAATTGGCGTTGCGCACCAGGCCCGTCACGGGGCTCAGGCTGCCTGGAATGCCGATGCCGATGCTGCCCTGCGCGCCCAGCCGCGCCTCGGCATCGCGCACCAAATCAGCGATGGTCGCCAAAACGCCGTCATAGGCGGCGGGGCTCGCGCGGCGTTCGCGCAGCCTCACGGCGCCATCATCGCCAAGGGCCACGATTTCCGTCTTGGTGCCGCCCAGATCAATGCCGAGTTTCATGCTAATAGTCTTGGTCAAGGCAAGGCAGCGCCGCAAGCCTGAACTGGCGGCCAAACGCAAGCCATGGTGGAAGAGAGCGCATGAGCGAGACGATTCTGGATGTGAAGGGCCTGACCTGCCCCTTGCCGGTGCTGAAGGCGAATAAGGCGCTGCGCAGCATGGCGGGCGGGGCGCGGTTGACCGTGCTGGCCACCGACCCGGCCTCGGTTGCGGATTTCAACGCCTTTTGCCGGGAAACCGGCCATGCACTGCTGGCCTTTTCCGAAGATCAGGGCAGCTATCGCTTTGTGATTCGCAAGCGGGACGACACGCCAGCATGAGCGTACTGATCCTGACCCATGCCGCCTGTGTGGCGCATGATCCCGGCCCCCATCACCCGGAATGCCCGGATCGTTGGCGTGCCGTCACCCGCGCCCTGGAAGCGGAAGCCTTCAGCACCCTGCCGCGCGCCGAAGCGCCGCGCGCAACGCATGAACAAATCCTGCGCGTGCATCCGGAAGCCTATCTGCAGGCGATTTTGGAGTCGGCCCCTGCCGAGGGTGATCGCGTGGCTTTGGATGCCGATACCATCATGTCACATGGCAGCATTGAAGCTGCCTTGCGGAGTGCCGGCGCGGCGGTGGCGGCGGTGGATGCGGTCTGCACCGGGCCTATCCGCCATGCCTTTTGCGCCACGCGTCCGCCTGGGCACCACGCCGAGCCATCACGCCCCATGGGGTTTTGCCTTTTCGCTAATGCCGCGATTGCCGCGCGCCATGCCCAGGCCACGTATGGCCTGAAGCGTGTTGCTGTCGCTGATTTCGATGTGCATCACGGCAATGGCACGCAAGCCTGTTTTGAGGCGGATGCATCGCTGATGCTCGCTTCATCCCATCAATGGCCGCTTTATCCTGGCACCGGCGCGCCGACAGAACGGGGGGTTGGCAATATCTTCAACGCGACGCTGCCGCCGGGCGCCGATGGCGCGGCGTTTCGCGCCGTGTGGGAAAGGCTGCTGCTGCCCGCTTTGGACGCCTTCGCGCCTGAATTGCTGATCATCTCGGCTGGGTTTGACGCGCATGTCGCGGACCCTCTGGCGCAGCTTAGGCTGACGGAGGCGGATTTCACCTGGATCACGGAAGAACTCTGCGCCCTGGCCGCGCGCCATGCCGAAGGGCGCGTGGTTTCCGTGCTGGAGGGGGGCTATGATCTGGATGCGCTTGGTTCGTCTGTCGCCGCCCATGTTCGCGCGCTGATGCTCAATTAACCCTTGCAGAGCGCCGCCCCGCGCCCCCAAATCCCGCATTACATAACAAAGAGGTTCGCCATGCGCCGTCGTCATCTTCTCGTAGCCCTGCCCGCCGCGGCTTTAGCGCCACGCCTTGCCGCCGCGCAGGAATGGCCGCCCGGCCCCGTGCGCGCCATTGTGCCCTTCGCCCCGGGATCCGCCACCGATACGGTGGCGCGCGTCTTTACCGAGAAAATGCGCGACACCCTCGGCCAGAATGTTGTGGTGGAAAACCGCGCCGGCGCCAATGGGCTGATTGGGGCGGAAGCCGTGGCCCGCGCCACACCCGATGGCCTGACCGTGCTGATCGGCACCAATTCCACCAATGCCGCCGCAGGGGCGCTGTTCAAGCGCGTGCCCTTTGATGTGGAAACCGCCTTCATCCCGGTCTCGACCCTTGGTTCCGTGCCCCTGCTGGTCGCGGTGCGCGCCGAATCGCGCTGGCAGAATCTGGCCGAGCTGCTGGCCGAGGCGAAAACCAAGCCCGAGGGCATCACCTATGCCTCCGCCTCGTCCTCCCAGCAGGTTTCGACCGAGCTCATGGCGCATATGGCGGGGGTGAAGATGCTCCGCGTGCCCTATCGCTCCTCGCCCTTGGCGGTGCAGGATTTGCTGGCGGGGCGGGTTGATCTTTTCGTGGCGGATCAATTGGTTATCCTGCCACAGGCGCGCGAAGGAAAGCTGCGTATCCTTGGCATTACCTCGCCCCAGCGTTCCGCCATGCTGCCAGAGATCCCAACCGTGGCGGAGGCCGGCAACCTGCCTGGCTATCAGATCACCGCCTGGTTCGGGCTTTTCGTGCCCGCCGGCACGCCCGCCCTTGCGGTTTCCCGCCTGAATGCGGCCGTGCGCCGCGCCGGGGAACAGGCGGATTTGCGCGAAAGACTGTCTTCGGGCTTCGGGATGGTGGTTTCCACCTCCACCCCGGAGGAGGCCGCCGCCTTCGTCAAATCCGAGACCCAGCGCTGGACCTCAGCCATTCGCACCGCGGGCATCGAACCGGAATAGACTTTTCCAAATCAGTCAGGCTAGGCTGACAGTATGGCACGTACACCAAATGAGACGGCGGGGCCGCCGCCGTCCGATATCGCCGCCCTTTCCTTCGAGCAAGCGCTCGCGGAGCTTGAGGGGATTGTGCGGGAATTGGAAAGCGGCAAGGGCGCCTTGGAAGCCTCGGTCGCCGCCTATCAGCGCGGTGCGGCGCTGAAGCGCCATTGTGAGGCGAAGCTCGCGGAAGCAGAGCAGAAAATCCAGGCCATTGTGGATGGCCCGGCCGGGCCATCCTTGCGAGACGTGGAATAGCGCGCCGCATGTCCGCCGCTGCACCCGATTCCGCCAAGGCCCTTGCTACCGCCATGGCGGCGGCGGCTGCCGAAATTGATCGCGCGCTTGATGCGCTGATCCCTCCACCGGAAGGCGATGAGGCGCGGCTGTTTGAAGCCATGCGCTATGCCAGCATGGGTGGTGGCAAAAGGCTGCGCGGTTTTCTGGTGCTGGAAGGCGCTGCGCAATTCGGCGTCGCGCGTGAAGCGGCGCTGCGTGTCGCCTCGGCCATTGAAATGCTGCATGCCTATTCGCTGGTGCATGATGATCTGCCCTGCATGGATGATGATGATCTGCGCCGCGGCAAGCCCACCGTGCATCGTGCCTTTGATGAGGCAACCGCCGTACTGGCGGGTGATGCGCTGCAAACCCAGGCTTTTCTGGTGTTGAGCGAACCCGATACGCATGCCGACCCTGCCGTCCGTGCGGAGCTTTGCCGTGCCTTGGCGCGCGCGGCTGGTGCGCGCGGCATGTGCGGCGGGCAGATGCTGGATATGCTGGCGGAAGAAGCCGGACGCCCCTTGGAAGAAGCGGAAATCGGCCGGCTGCAATTGCTGAAGACCGGCAAGCTGATTGAATTTTCCGCCGAAGCCGGCGCCATTCTTGGCAAGGCGCCGATCCAGTTGCGCCATGCGCTTTCCGCCTATGGCCGCGATCTGGGCGCTGCCTTTCAGATTGCCGATGATGTGCTGGATGCGACCGCATCGGCTGAGGAAACCGGCAAGCGCACCGGCAAGGATGCCGATGCGGGCAAGGCCACACTCGTGGGGCTTTTGGGACTTGAACGCGCCAGGCTGCAAGCGGAACGGCTTGCCGCCCAGGCGCAGGATCATCTGGATGCTTTCGGGGAAGCGGCGGCGCATTTGCGCGCGCTTGCGGATTATACCATCGCGCGGAGAAGCTGAATGAACCGTCCTGTCACACCGCTGCTGGATCGCGTGAACATTCCAAGCGATTTGCGGAATTTTTCCGGCGATCAATTGAAACGCCTGGCCGAGGAATTGCGCGCCGAGACGATTGATGCGGTGTCCGTCACCGGCGGGCATCTTGGTGCATCGCTCGGTGTGGTGGAATTGACTGTCGCGGTGCATGCGATTTTCGACACACCGCATGATCGGCTGATCTGGGATGTCGGGCATCAGGCCTATCCGCACAAGATCCTGACCGGGCGGCGCGACCGTATCCGCACGCTGCGCCAAGGCGGTGGGCTTTCCGGCTTCACCAAGCGGAGTGAAAGCGAATACGACCCCTTCGGCGCGGCGCATTCCTCCACCAGCATTTCCGCCGGGCTTGGCATGGCGATTGGTAGCCAATTGCAGGGCAAGGAACGCAATGTCATCGCCGTGATCGGTGATGGGTCCATGAGTGCCGGCATGGCTTATGAAGCCATGAACAATGCCGGCGCTTCCAAGGCCAATCTGATTGTCATCCTGAACGATAATGACATGTCCATCGCACCGCCTGTGGGCGCGATGAGTGCCTATTTGTCCAAGCTGATTTCATCGCGCCCCTTCCTTTCCTTGCGCGATATGATGGCGCGGTTGGCCAGGCGCTTCCCCGCACCTTTGGAACGCGCGGCACGGCGCGCCGATGAATATGCGCGCGGGCTGCTGACGGGCGGCACTTTGTTTGAAGAGCTGGGCTTTTATTATGTCGGCCCGGTGGATGGGCATGATCTGGACCATTTGCTGCCCATTCTGCGCAATCTGCGTGACCGGGATCAGCAAGGCCCAATCCTGCTGCATGTGGTGACGCAAAAGGGCAAGGGCTACGCGCCGGCGGAATCCGCGCCCGACAAATATCACGGCGTGGTGAAATTCAATGTCGTCACCGGCGAACAGGCCAAAGCGCCGCCCGGTCCGCCTTCCTTCACCAAGGTCTTCGCCAATGCGCTGATCGCGGAAGCTGACGCCGATGAGCGCATTGTCGCCATCAATGCCGCCATGCCATCCGGCACGGGGCTTGATTCATTCGCCAAAAAATTCCCACGCCGCAGTTTTGATGTTGGCATCGCCGAACAGCATGCGGTGACTTTCGCGGCGGGGCTTGCAACTGAAGGGCTCAAGCCCTTTTGCGCCATCTATTCAACCTTTTTGCAGCGCGCCTATGACCAGATCATGCATGATGTGGCGCTGCAATCGCTGCCGGTGCGCTT
>JADCES010000065.1 GCA_020250005.1 Roseomonas sp. | reverse complement strand
TGATGATAGGGTTTTTTCATTCTTCGATCCACCGTGGGGCTTCTTAAATTTTAATGTTGACAATGTCCACTCTCATCATCTAATCAAATGTATACGTTGCATACATTTGCTGCGTTTGACTCGGGAAACGGGATTACCGATGCCTCTCACGCTCGATCTTGTGCTGGCGGTACCGCACCATCTGGGCATTCTGATAATGGTCGGTTGCCTGGCAGCGGAGCTTGCTCTGCTATCCCTGTGGGCTGATGGTCGCTCCGCCGAAATCTTGGCGCGCATTGACCTCGCTTATGGCCTGATCGCCGGGGCAGTGCTCAGCTTTGGGTTGGCGCGGGTTTTTTGGGGTGCGCGCGGAAGCGGTTTCTATCTGGAAAACCCCGTTTTTTGGCTGAAGCTCGGGCTATTCCTGCTGATTGCGCTGGTCTCCATCCGGCCAACCATGACCTTCATCCGCTGGCGCCGTTTGGCGCGGGCGGAAGGCAGCGCACCGCCAGCCATTGAAATCGCAACGACGCGCCGCTGGGTACTGCTTCAGGCCGGGCTTTTGCTAGCCCTGCCGATCTTCGCCGCCCTGATGGCGCGCGGCATTGGGCTTTGATGCCGTTCATCTCAAAACCCCTGTGCGCACAAACGGAAAGGAGCACCCATGAAACGACAAGTGGCGGTCATCACAGGCGCCTCATCAGGTATTGGGGCCGGTTTGGCGGAGGCACTGGCGGCGCGCGGCACGCAGGTGGTGCTGGTGGCGCGATCCGCGCCGCGGCTTGAAGAACTGGCCGCGCGCCTCAGGCAAGCTGGCGGCGTTGCGCATGTGCTGCCAATGGACCTTACGGAAGCTGGCGCCGCCCAAAAGCTGCATGCAGCGGTTCGCGGCTTGGACCTGCCGGTTGATACGCTGATCAATAATGCCGGCACCGGCTATTACGGCCCCTTCGAAGCTGAGCCCATGGAGCGTCTGAGCCAAACCTTGCAGCTCAACATCATCGCGCTGGCGGAATTGACGCGGCTATTCGTGCCCGAATTATTGTTTCGTAAGGGTACCATACTCAATATCGCTTCAACGGCCGCGTTTCAGCCCACACCGTTCATGAGCAGCTATGGCGCGACAAAGGCATTTGTCCTGTCCTTCTCGGAAGCCCTATGGGCCGAATATCGTGATCGTGGCTTACGTGTTGCGGCGGTTTGCCCAGGCCCGGTCGAGACACCCTTCATCAATGCCATGGGCGCTGATGTGCGCCGGACATCAATTTTCCGAAACCCGATGACGATTGAAGCAGCGGTCGGGGCCTGCCTGAAGGCGCTTGATGCTTCCGGTCCGTCCAGCATTGTGGGAAGCATGAATTGGTTTTCGGCGCAGATGATCCGGCTTTCCCCGCGGGCGTTCACGGCCTTGCTAAGCGCTGCGATGTTGAAGCAAGGCGGCAAGAATCAATGATCAAATCCATGATCAACAACAAGAAAGGAAGCATCGCCATGACAACCACGCACCATATTTCGTTGCTGCTTGCCTGCGCCTTGATCGGCATTGCTGCGACGGCATCCGCCTCATCCGGTGGCAGGATTGAAGCCGCGGTCTCCGGCGTTTCGAATGCGCAAGGCATGGTAGGTTGCGCATTATTCTCCTCAGCGGCTGGATTTCCGCTGGAATCGGACAAGCCCAGCGTCAGGATACTGCGCGTGACACCGGCAGCCGGCGCGGCGCTTTGCATCTTTGATAACGTGCCGCCGGGTACTTACGCCATGGCGGTGGTGCATGACACCAATGGCAATGGGCGGGCCGATACGAATTTTCTCGGCATGCCCACCGAAGGTGTTGGCGTCAGCAATAATGTGATGCCGAGACTATCAGTTCCGAGCTTCGACGCCAATAAATTCACTGTCGCCGCAGGGCATATCACCAAGCTTTCCATTGCCTTACGCTATTGATCGATGTATCGAGCCAGGCAATCTCGACTGGCTTGAAAATGCTCAAACCGGCAGGCTTGCGACGGCGATCAAGCCGCCCTCTGGCCGGTTTTGCAGCACCACATCGCCGCCATGGCCGCGCAGAATATTGCGCGCGATGGTCAGCCCAAGACCCGTGCCGCCGGTTTCACGATTGCGGCTGGCTTCCAGCCGGCGGAAGGGGGTGAAGACCGCCTCCAACTCCGCTTCCGGAATACCAGGGCCTTCATCGGCGATGGTCAGGCGCACCTGATTGGGAGTTTCTTGCGCGAGCGTAAGCTGCGCCGCGCCGCCATAATTCAGCGCATTGGCGACAAGGTTGGCGATGGCGCGCTTCAAGGCCAAGGGCTTGGCACGGATCACCAGTTTCTCCGGCCCCTCATAGCTGATCTTTTCCGCCCGATCGGGATGCGCGTCACTCGCCTCATCCGCCACGGTGCGGCAAAGTGCCGCGATATCCATCTGTGTTGCGGGTTCCGTCGCCGCATCATCGCGCGCAAAGGCAAGCGTGGCGCCGATCATCGCTTCCATTTCATCCAAATCAGCCAGCATTTTGCGGCGCTGTTCATCATCATCCATGAATTCGGCGCGCAGTTTCAGCCGCGTGATCGGGGTGCGGAGATCATGGCCGATGGCGGCCAGCATTTGCGTGCGGTCCGCCACAAAAAGCCTTATGCGCGCGGCCATTTCATTGAAGGCGCGGGCTGCGGTGGCAACCTCGGTCGGGCCGTTTTCGGGCAGGGGCGGCGCATTCACATCGCGCCCGAGCCTATTCGCCGCCTCTGCCAAAAGCCGCACCGGGCGCATCAGCCGCGCCACCGCCCACAGGATCAGCAAAACCGCCGCCAGCGTCATGCCGAAAAACGCCGCGAGGAAGGTATCCGAATGCCAAGGCCTGGGCGGCGGCAGTGAGGCACGGAGATTAAGCCAAGGCCCATCAGGCAGGCGGAGCGAAGCGGCAAACCCGGCCGAGCCCAGCTCTGCAATGCGGATTTCGCGTGGGCGCAGCCTTGGCGGGCCAGAAGCCAGCAGGTCCAGGCGAAACAGCCGCAGGATTTGCGGCGATACGGGTGGTGCGCCCACGCGCACAATCGGCGCCAGATCCAAATCCACCGTCAGCCCTTCGGGCAGATCAAGATCGGCGATGATTTGCGCGCGCCGATCCGGCGCCGAAAGCACCGCAGCGCGCCAGGCGCCCAGGCTGCGGCCAGCGATTTCGCGCGCCTGGACAAAGCGCTGAAGGTCCACGCGATCCAAAGCATGGATGGTGAGCCCCGCCGCCTGCACCAGCATCAGGGCGACAATCAGGGCGACCGCCGTGCGACCGCCCAAGCTGCCAGGCCACCAGCGCCGCCGCACGGGGGCGGCGGCAGGGGTGGCTTCAGCCACGATCCACCGTGGTGGCCAGCACGTAGCCGCCGCCGCGCACGGTTTTGATCAAGGCGGGGTTGCGGCCATCATCTTCCAGGCGTCGGCGGAGCCGCGATACTGCGACATCAATGGCGCGATCATAGGGCCCTGCCTGCCGGCCACGCAGCAAATCCATCAGCATGTCGCGCGTCAGCACCCGATTGGGCCGATCAAGCAGGACCAGCAGCAATTCATATTCCCCTCCGGTCAGGGGCACCTCCACCCCATCGGGATTAAGCAATCTCCGACGCGTGGGTTCCAGAGTCCAGCCGGAAAACTTGATCAGCTTGGCGGGCGGTTCCTTGGCCGCAGTGCCATCGCCAGAGGCACGGCGCAGCACGGCGCGGATGCGTGCCAGCAATTCGCGCGGGTTGAAGGGCTTTGCCAGGTAATCATCGGCGCCGAGTTCCAGCCCCACGATGCGATCGGTTTCTTCCCCCATCGCGGTCAGGATCACGATGGGCACATCGGATTGCGTGCGCAGCCAGCGGGCGAAATCAAGCCCCGGTTCGCCCGGCATCATGAGGTCGAGCACCACAAGATGATAGCGCCCAAGCGGCCACAGCTTGCGGGCTTCACGCGCATCGCGCGCAGCACTGACGCGCAGGCCCTGTTTTTCGAGGAAGCGCGAGAGAAGATCGCGGATTTCGCGATCATCATCAACGATCAGGATATGCGGTGCGTTTTCCATGCCCTGTTACATTAGTGCCTTTGTGCTGTCATGCATCAGCCGATGTTGCGGAATGTATCCGGGGCGGTGCCCGTTGCTCTTCGTTTCACTTTGCCATGCCTAACATCTTTTGCCAGCAATATTCGCAACCATTATTCCCAACATCGGAACAGGGTCAGACCTGCCCCCAACTCACCCGGCCCTGTCTTCGTTGATGCGCCCTGGCCTGCCCGCCGGGGCGCATTTTTTTGTGCACGCTCACACCGGCTGCAAGGGGCGATGCGGCCCGGCAGGCGGCAGGATGATGATGGGATCACCCATGCGCAGCTCACCACCTTGGAGCACAATCGCCATGACGCCGGATTTCCGGATCAGCCCGCCCGCGGCGTCGCGCCCGAGCATGGCCGCCATCAGACCGGGGCGGAAATGATCAAGCTGGGCACAGGGGTTGCGCAGCCCGGTGATTTCCACCACCGCCTCTCTCCCCAGGCAAAGCCGCGTGCCGGTACCAAGGCCAAGCAGGTCAATGCCGTGCGTGGTTACATTTTCCCCGATATCGCCGGGCTTGAGCGCAAAACCCTGGGGCGCGAGTTCTTCGAAGATTTCGGCATGCAGCAAATGAAGCTGGCGCAGATTGGGCTGCGATGGATCACGCGCAACTCGAGAGCGATGCTTTACCGTAACGCCGGCATGCGCATCGCCCGCGACACCGAGCCCGGTGAGAAGTTGCAGGCTTTCAACCGGCTGCTTGCTGAAGCGATGCGCGCCATCACGGGCAAGGGCCTGGATGTAAGGCGCGGTCATGCGCGGCCTTCCGGCCACAGCGCCGCGAGCTTGCCTATCAACCCGGCGGTGGAGCCATCATGCGGCCTTTGCGGCGCGCCGGCGCTGAGTTCCGGCAGGATGACGTTGGCGAGTTGCTTGCCAAGCTCCACCCCCCATTGATCAAAGGGATTGATCCCCCAAAGCGCGCCGAGCACCGCGACCTTGTGTTCATTAAGGGCGACCAATTGTCCAAGCGTGAAGGCATCCAGGCGCGGCAGCAGCATGGTCACACTTGGCCGATCACCAGGGAAGACGCGATGCGGCAGCAGGCGCGCAATCTCAGCCCCTGCCACGCCAGCGGCGCGCATCTCAGCGGTGACGGCGGCTTCATCCTTGCCCATCAGCAGCGCTTCGGCTTGAGCGAGACCATTGGCGAGAAGCTTGCGATGGCTATCGGCATGGGCGTGATCAGGCCGCGCCACCAGAATGAAATCCACCGGCACGGGAGTGGTGCCCTGATGCAGCAATTGCATGAAGGAATGCTGCGCATTGGTGCCAGGCTCACCGAACACCACGGGGCCTGAGTCACGGTTCAAGGCAGCACCGGAAACAGCGACACGCTTGCCCAGGCTTTCCATTTCAAGCTGCTGCAAATGCGCCGACAAGCGCGCGAGGCGTTCATCATAAGGCAGCACGGCGCGGCTTGGATATCCAAGCCCATTCACATGCCAGACTTCGACCAAGGCCAGCAGCACCGGCAGGTTTTGCGCGAGTGGCGCATCACGGAAATGCTGATCCATCACGCGCGCACCAGCCAGCAGCCGCGCAAAAGCATCCCAGCCAAGGGTGAGTGCAAGCGATAGCCCAATCGCACTCCAAAGCGAAAACCGCCCGCCCACCCAATCACGAAAGCCAAAGACACGCTCAGGTGAAATCCCGAAAGCGCTGGTCGCGGCAAGATTGGTGGAAAGCGCGGCCATATGCTGCGCAGCACCAGCTTCCCCCAGCGCTGCGCTGAGCCATTCGCGCGCCAGCCCGGCATTCGCCATGGTTTCCTGCGTCGTGAAGGTTTTGGAGGCCACCAGCACCAGCGTGCGCGTGGGATCAAGCTTGGCCTCAATCTCCGCCCAGGCATGGCCATCCACATTCGCCAGATAATGCCCGCGCAGCGGTGCATCAGGAGTCCATAAGGCGCGCGCCACCATGGCCGGGCCAAGATCAGACCCGCCAATGCCGATATTCAGCACATCGGTGAAGCGTTCACCCTTGGCGGTAAGAATGCGCCCTTCATGTATCGCACGCGTGAATTCTTCCATGCGTGCGCGCACCGAAAGCACCTCGGGCATGACATTTTCAGTGCCGGCACGGAAATCATCTTCAGGCGCGGCGCGTAGCGCCATATGCAGCGCGGCGCGGCCTTCCGTGGCATTCACTGCCGCACCCGCGAAAAGCCGCGCGCGAAAGCCCACGACATCGCGTGCTTCGGCCAGCGCAAGCAAAGCGGCGAGCACCTCATCCGACAGCGCGGTTTTGGAAAAATCGAGCAGGATATCGCCCGCTTGGCGCGAAAAGCGCGTGAAACGATCCGGATCAGCCGCAAAAAGCGGGCGAATGGCCGCAGCATCCGGCCGACCCGCCAAAGCCATCAGTGCCGCCCAGGCGGCTTCAGATTTATCCCCTGCCATGGTTGAACCGTTTCACGCCTCCGCGGCGGGACTATGGCAGAAGGCGGGGCGCTTTAGCCATGCCGCTGCACGCGTACCGGCGCCAAAATGGCGGCACCAAGCGCGAGGAAGATGATCACGGTCGCAATACCCCAGGCCTGGCTGCCGGAGAGCTGTGTCGCCAGTGCAACCGCCGCCGGCCCCAGAAAGCCCGTGATGCGCCCGGAAAGCGCGAAAAGCCCGAAATGCGCTGTCACTTCCTCGGGTGGGGCCATATGGGCCATCAGCGTGCGCGATGCCGCCTGCGCGGGCCCCATGAAGAGCCCAAGCGCCAAGGCCAGCGCCCAGAACAGGGTCTTGTCATTGCTCAGCAACAGGAAACTGCCGAGCACAATCATGGCGCCAAGCGCGACCAGGATCGTGGTTTTGGCACCGAGCCGATCCTCAATCAGCCCGAAGCCCGCGGCCCCCAGCCCCGCCGTGACATTCATGGCAATGCCAAACATCAGAATTTCCTCAAACCCCATGCCATGCACGCCAGCGGCATAGATCGCCCCGAAAGCGAACAGCGTATTGAGGCCATCGGTATAGAACAGCCGCGCGATCAGAAACCGCGCCATGGCCGGGCGCTGGGGCAGGCCGCGCAGGATGCCGATTGTCTCAGCCAGCCCGGCGCGCATGGCCGCCCGCAGCCCAGGGCGCGGACCGGCAGGGTCGGGCAGGGCAAGCAGCACCGGCCAGCCGAACACAATGATCCAAACCGCCACCAGCAGCGCCGTGGCGCGCACATGTTCCGCCGCGCCGCGATCAAGGCCAAAGGGGGATGGGTTGGGCTGAATGAACAGCACCAGCGCGAGTGCCAGGCAGGCGAGCCCGCCCGCATAGCCAAGCCCCCAGGCGAGGCCCGAAAGCCTGCCCATGCGTTCTTCCGGCACCAGGCCGGGCAGCATGGCGTTGTAGAAGACCGTGCCCAATTCAAAGGCGATGGTGGCAAGGCCGATGCAGATCAGCGCGTAAAGCGCATCTGCAGGGTCGGGCCGGGCAAACCAGATCAGCGCGGTGAAGCTTGCGGTCAGCAGCGTACAGATCGCCAGCATGGCGCGCCGGCGCCGCCCCTGATCGGCAACGGCGCCCAACAAGGGCGAAAGCAGCGCAATGGCAAAGGCAGCGAGGGTTTGCATCCAGCCCCATTGCGCCTGGCCGGTTACCGGATCGGGCGCGATGCCTTGCGTGAAATAGGCCGCGATGACGAAGGTCGAAACCACCGTCGGAAAGCCGCTATTGGCCCAATCATAAAGCGCCCAGGCGAAAGCCTTGGTCCGGCCTGGGGCTTCCGCCACCTGCGCTATTCCATGATCCCCTTGGGGCCGCGTGCTATGGCGACCGCGCCGGTGCGCGAAACCTCGGCCAGGCCAATCGGGCGCATCAGTGCGACAAAGGCATCAATCTTGTCGCCATTGCCGGTCATCTCCAGCACGAAGCTTTCGGTTGTGGCATCCACCACGCGCGCGCGGAAAGCATCTGCCAGACGCAGCACTTCCACGCGGTTTTCGCCGCGGCCAACAACCTTGATCAGCGCCAATTCGCGCGTCAGATGCGGACCTTCGATGGTGAGGTCAGAGACCTTATGCACCGGCACCAACCGGTCCAACTGCGCCTTGATCTGTTCAATCACCATATCCGTTCCGCTGGTGACGATGGTGATACGCGAAATCCGTCCGGTTTCATCCACCGGCGCCACCGTCAGGCTATCAATATTATAGCCGCGGCCGGAGAATAGGCCGATGACGCGCGCCAGCACGCCCGCTTCATTTTCAACAAGCACAGCAATGGTCGCGGCACGTTGGCCGTTTTTCAGATCAGACATCGCGCTATTCCTCAGACCAGGACCTTGCCTTCATCGGTAACGCCAGCAACGCCACCTTCCTGGCCCGGGCCAAGGATCATTTCATTATGCGCCGCACCTGATGGGATCATCGGGAAGCAGTTTTCATCCTTCGCCACACAGATATCGGCAATCACGGGCTTGTCTATCGCGATCATCTCACGGATCACGCGATCAAGATCATCAATGCCTTCTGCGCGCATGCCAACCGCATGGAAGCTTTCGGCTAGCCTCACGAAATCCGGCAGCGACGCCGAATAGCTTTCGGAATAGCG
>JADCES010000064.1 GCA_020250005.1 Roseomonas sp. | reverse complement strand
ACCAGTCCGCATATCAATCAGCAGCACGCCCGAAAGCCGCGCCCCATCCGCGCTTGGGATCAGCGCCACCGCGCGATGTTCTTCCAGGCGCTGAATACCGCGCGCCCAAACCTGTTCCGCCAGGCGATTGACAATCTCAATCCCGGTCAGATCGCCCTTATGCACCGTGCGATCAAAAGTCTGCCCGGCAAAGGCTTTTTGATGGATCGTGCCATCGGCATTGCGATCAAAAAAACAGCCCCAGCGATTTTCCAATTCACGAATGCGCCGCTGCGCGCCCACCACCAGCGTCCAGGCCAAATCCTGATCATTCAGCCATTTGCCGCCATCAAGCGTGTCCATGAAATGGCGCTCAGCGGAATCACCCTCGGCAATCGCAACATTATAGCCGCCTTGGACCATGCGCGTGCAGCCGCATTTGCCAAGCAGGCCCTTGACCGCGATGGTCACTTCCAGCGCGGGATTGCCGGCCTTGGCATGAAGTGCGGCAAGCAAGCCAGCGCCGCCCGCGCCCAGTACCAGAATATCCGTGCTGCGCCGCGTGATTTGGGTTGGCATCACGCCGCCCCCAGTTTTTCAAGCACGGCCTGGCGTCGGCGCGCCGCTTCATCATTCACTGCGGCATAAAGGCTGCCGCCATGGCTATCCATCGCCACCAGCAGCGGCCCGAAACCCTTGATGCGAAACTTGTAGAGGCTCTCAGGATTGAGATCATCCATATCCACATCCTCCACCGCTTCGATCCAGGTAGTCTCCAATGCTGCCGCACCACCGACTACGGCCAAATAGGCGCCGCCCAAATCACGAAAGGCGGTAAGCGACCCATCACGCAAGCCGCCCTTACCGATGATGATGCGCACCCCTTCGCGTTCCATCAGCGGGCGGGTGAAGCGTTCCATGCGGTCTGATGTCGTGGTGCCAACGCATACCGCCTCATAGCCTGAATGATTATTGCCCACACGTTCCACCTTGCGCAGGTTGGGTGCGGTATGGATCACGGCATGGCCTTGCAGATTGAATTTCGTACGCCGGCCATGATCGAACATGTGGATCTGCGTCGCATCCCGAATGCCATAGAGCGTTTCTTCCAGGGTCACCGTATCGCCCACACGCAGCGCGCGGACTTGGGCTTCGGTGATCGGCATGGGCAGTATGTGATGCGTCATGTCTCTTCCTCCGGGACTGGCCAGCGCCCTTGGGCGGCTTCTGCCAAAGCCTCATTTTCCAGGCGATAGGTAAGCCGCGCTGCTGGCACGGTGCCAAGCTTGGCATAAAAGGCACGGGCACGCAGGTTTTCCTCAGCGGTGCCCCATTCCACGCGGCTATAGCCGCCTGTCACGGCAAAACGCATCGCGCCACGCATCAGGGCGCGGGCGGCGCGGGTGCCGCGATGTGCCTCCATCACGAATATATCGCGGAGCATTAGCCCCCAGGTGAAATCCCGCGCCGGGAAAAAGCCGGAAAGGGCAACAAGCCCCGCCGGTTCATCCCCCGCGCGCCCAATCAGGCAAAAGGGGCCGGCGCGATTGGCGGGCGATGTCAGCGCCTCTGCCGCCGCAACAAGCCGCGTATGGCCCAGCAATTCATCATAAAAATCACCCATTTCCGCCAGCACGCGCATCAAGGCGGGCCGATCCGCTATCCCCGCCAAGGTCACGGCAATGCTGGCGGAAGACATGGTTCAAAAACCAATGCTGATGCCGGCGGGCGTGAAGGTCGCACTCGCCCGGCGCGCGCTATGGCATTGGATATTCACCGCGACCGGGTTCATGGTGATGTGCGTCGCTGCCGTTTCCACATGCACGGCAAAGGAAGTGCTGTCACCGCCCAAGCCTTGCGGGCCGATGCCCAGCGCATTCACCGCTTCCGAAAGCTCGGCTTCCAGCTTCGCCCCTTCCGCATCGGTGCAGCGTGACCCAAGCGGGCGCGTCGCCGCAATCTTCGCCAAATGCATGCAAAGATCGGACGTGCCGCCCACCCCCACCCCCACAATGGTCGGCGGGCAGACCTTGCCGCCGGCCTGGATCACGCGGTCCACCACAAAGCGCTTCACGGCAGCAAGCCCATCGGCCGGGATCAGCATTTGCAGGAAGGACCCGTTTTCTGAGCCAGATCCCTTCGGGATCATCTCCAACCGCAATTCGCGATCCGCATCGGTGAAATCAATATTGATCACGGGTACGCGTTCACCGCAGGAGGTATGCTCGTTCTTTCGCGTAATCGGATGCACCACGGAAGACCGCAGCGGGTGTTCGCGCGTGGCGCGCGCCGTGCCGCGGGCAATGGCTTCCTTCAACGCAAACCCATCCACCGCGACATTGCGTCCGATCAGCAGGTTGAAGATCGGAATGCCGGTATCCTGACAGAGCAAATTATCCATCCGCTCCGCCACGCCGATATTCTCAATCATGGTGGCCAGGATGGTCTTGGCAGTGGCGTCGGTTTCAGTAGCATCAAGCCGCGTGAAACCAGCCTTGATGTCATCGGGCAGGATTTTGCAGGCGCGGATATAAAGCAGCTTGGCGGCTTCCTCGATCGCCGCAGGCTCCACAACTAATGGCGCGATTTCGGTCTTTGACATCAGGCTCATGCAATCATCCCCCCCCTGCTACCCGAGTTTCCCACAAGCAATGGCAGGATGAAAGCGTTTCAAAGCACCAGCGAAAGCCCCGATAGAAACAGCAGCCCCAAAAGCACCAGCCGGAACCCCTCCGCCGGGATCACGCGATAGGCGCGCATGCCAAGCCAGGTGCCCAGACCCAAGGCGGGCAGGGCGATCAGCAGCGTCTTGGCGGTGTCCAGGGTGAAAAACCCAGCATAGGCCAAGCCGGCCGCGGCGATGATCTGCATCACCACAATGAAGGGCTGGAAAATCGCGCGGGCTTCATCCTTTCTGAGGCCCTTCACATCCGTCCACATGGAAGGCAGCGCACCGGAAAACCCGCCAATGCCGCCCAGGGCGCCCGCGAAAAACCCCACCACCGCATCGGCGCGCGGCCCGGCGGCGAGTTTGGGCGGCGCCAGGCGCAGCGCAATCCGCGCCAGCATGAAGCCGGCATAGCCCACCAATAAAATGCCGATGCAGGCGACAATCACGCGCGCTTCCACCACACTCAGCGCCCAAATGCCGAAGGGCGTACCCAGGGCGCCAGCAAAAACATAGGGCTTGAGCACCGGCCAACGAATGGCGGGCCAAACCACCCGCAAGGTCACGCTTTGGATCAGGAGTGATCCCAGCACCAAAACCGGCGCGATCTCCTGCGGCGTCACCCAATGATAGAGTATCCCCGCCGCCACCAAATTGAAGGCAAAGCCCGCCAAGCCTGAGCAAAACGCCGCGATGAAGCAGCCGCCGAGCAGCGCCAATAGATCAAAAGACATTGAACAGGAAAACCAATCCGACCAACAGGGAAAGCCCGAAGGAAAGCGCGACCAAATCCTTCTGTGCCCGCCCCCAGCCCAAAAACTCCAGCGCCATGACGCGCAATCCTCCGGCCAGATGCGCCGCCAGCAGCACCACCAAGGCGGTTTCGGCCGCCTTCACCAAGGGGTTGTCGGTCCAGCGCAAAAACCCATCCAACCGCGCTTCCCCCTGAATAGCGCTGCCGAGCGCCCAGAAATGCAGCGGCAAAAACAACGCCAGCAAAAGGCCAGAGACCCGATGCACGGCAAAGCCGATCCAGCTTGGGTGGGAACGCGCGCGGAAATCCATCAGGCGTAAAGCCCAAAGGCGGCACGGATACCAAAAGCCGCTGTCAGCAGCCCAAGCCCAAGCCAGCAGAAATCCAGCCCCCGCCCGCGCCAGCCAAGCGTTTCGCCCGCGATGTTGCGGAGCCCAATCGCGCCATGCAGCCCCGCCGCCAGCGCGAACACCGCATAAAAGATCAGCCAAGCCTCGGAACCCTGGGTGCGCGCCAAAATCTCCCGCGCGGAAAGCCCGCCGCGCACGGCCGTGATGATGGTGATCAGATGCACCAGCACGGCAAGGGCCAGGATCATGGCGGTGATGCGCTGCACCACCCAAAGATGCGCCTGCCCGCGTGCGGCCCTGTCAGCCATGGCGTTTGCCGCCGAACAGGCTCTCCCAGAATAAAGTCCGCTTCAGCCCGGCGATGGCCCCCGATGGGTCAATCTGCTTCGGGCAGCGTTCCGTGCAGGAACGGGTGGAATGGCAGGAATGGCAGCCGGCATCGCCCGCCACTGCATCCAGCCTTTCGCCGCGCGCGCCATCTCGCGCATCATTCACCAAAGTCCAGGCGCGATTCAACGCCGCCGGGCCAAGGTAATCGCCATTCCAGGCGACAACATCGCAGGAAGCGTAACAGACGGCGCAGCCGATGCATTCAATGCCGGCATCAGCCTCTCGCCGCGCCTTGCTGCCCGGCGCCACCACGGCAAATTCATCCGGCACGGCGCCATCCGGCGCGTCCTTTGGCTGAAAAAACCCTTGCGCGCGCTGCCATTTGTCGAAGAAGGGCGCCAGGTCAGCGGCCAGATCGCGGATCACCGGCAGATTGGCCAAGGGGCGCAATTCCAAAGCGCCATCCGCGCCCGCCACTTTCCGCACATGCGTCCGGCAGGTCCAGCGCGCGCGGCCATTCACTGTCATCGCACAAGACCCGCACATGCCAACACGGCAGGCGAAGCGATAGGCAAGGCTAGGGTCCAATTCGCGCTGGATATGCGTGACGACATCCAGAACGGTCTGATTGTCGCGCGCCGGCACGTCATAACGCGCAAAACCGCCCGCTTCCTCACCTCGCCAGACACTGACCTTGAGCTGTTCCATAAGGGTCAGAGTAAGGCCACTGGACAGCCTGTCCAGCCCATGGCCTGCGGCGCGAAACGGGAGGAAGCAGGCATGGAAAAACGCGGGGCGGATATTCTGGTGGCGGCGCTGAAGCGTGCTGGCGTCAGCCGCATTTTCACACTTTCGGGCAATCACATCATGACGATCTTCGATGCCCTGATCGGCAGTGGGATTGAACTGGTGCATACCCGCCAGGAAGCCGCCGCGGTGCATATGGCCGATGCCTGGGCAAGGCTCACTGGCGAGGTTGGCGTGGCGATGGTGACTGGCGGGCAGGGCCATACCAATGCCATCGCCGCCATGCCGACCGCGATGGCGGGCGAAGTGCCGGTGGTGCTGCTCTCCGGCCATGCACCCTTGCGCGAATTGGGCCTGGGGACGTTTCAGGAATTGCGCCAGGCGGATATGGCCGAGCCCGTCACCAAGCTTTCCTTCACTGCATCGACTACAGCGGGGATTGGCGCCGATCTGGCGCGCGCCTTTCGCGTTGCACGTTCCGGGCGGCCCGGGCCGGTGCATCTCAGCCTGCCGACCGATCTGATGGATGCGCGTATCGCCGCCCCCGCGCTTCCCGATGCCGCCGCCTTCGGCGCTGAAGCCATGCCGCTTGGCGAGGGCACGGCCCAGGCGATTGCGGGGATGATCGCTGAGGCCGCGCGACCCATCATCCTGGCGCCGCCCGCCCTATGCAGCCCGCGCGGCAAGCCGCTGCTGGGTGCCTTTGGTGCCGCCGCTGGCCTGCCGGTGATCCCGATGGAAAGCCCGCGCGGGCTGAATGATCCATCACTTGGTGCCTATGCTGGGGTATTGGCTGAGGCCGATCTGGTTGTGCTGCTCGGCAAGGCGCTGGATTTCTCGCTCCGCTTCGGGCGCGCGCCGGGGATTTCAGCCGAAGCGCGCTTTATCCAGATTGACCCCGATGCCGGTGTGATTGCGCGCGGCGCGCGGGCATTGCCGGGGCGGATTGCGCTGGCGGCGGTGGCAAGTGCTTCTGAGGCAGCCGAGGCGCTGACCCGCGCCATGAAGCCCCATGCCAATCAGGCCTGGGCCGAGCGGCTTGCGGCGGCCCTGGCCTTCCGCCCGCCCGCCTGGGCGGCTTTGGCGGGCGCTACGGGTGGCCCGATCCATCCCGCAACGCTGTTTCAGGCGGCCAAGCCTTTCCTTGAACAAAGCGCCGATGCCGTGCTGATCAGCGATGGCGGGGAAATCGGCCAATGGGCGCAGGCGATCCTTGCCGCGCCAACGCGCATCATCAATGGCCTGGCGGGCGCGATTGGCCCTTCCATCCCCTTCGCCATGGCCGCACGCGCGGCCAAGCCTGAAGCGCGCATTCTGGCGATCATGGGCGATGGGACTTTCGGCTTCCATATGGCGGAATTCGACACTGCCTGCCGCCACAAGCTGCCTTTCGTCGCGGTGGTCGGCAATGATTCCCGATGGAATGCGGAATATGAAATCCAGAAGCGCGATTACGGCGCCAACCGCACCCATGGCTGCGAATTGGCCCCCGGCACGCGTTATGACCTGGTGGCGGTGGCGCTGGGCGGACACGGCGAATACGTCACGCGCGCCGAGGATATTGCCCCCGCGCTGGAACGCGCCTTTGCCTCCGGCAAGCCCGCTTGCGTGAATGTGGTGATTGAAGGCCAGCCCGCGCCCAATATCAGGATGGGTGGGTAACCCGCGCTGCCGTCATCCCGTGTTTGATCGAACATTTCGGGCGGAGCAACTGAATCGACTTGGGTGAGGCCGCTCAACCCCGGCCATACCCCGCGAAATGCTTGGCCGCTTCGGCCAATTGCGCATCCGTCAACAAGACAGGCTTCAGCCCCGCCGCCAATAGATCAAGATATTGGCCCGCGAGGTTTTCAACCTCTAAAGCCAGCGCATGCGCGGCGGCCAGCGTCGCCCCCACCGCCACCACGCCATGATTTGCGAGCAATACGGCGCGACGCCCCGTGAGCGCGCGGAGCGCATTTTCAGCCAGCGCCTGCGTGCCCGCGGTGGCGTGATCCGCGCAGGCAATCGGCCCACCCGCGAGCAGCACCATGTAATGCAAGGGCGGTATGCCCTTCCGCGCACAGGAAAGCGCCGTCGCACGCGGAGAGTGTGTATGCACCACGGCCATCACCTCAGGCCGCGCCGCGTAAATCGCCGCATGCAGGCGCCATTCGGATGAAGGCCGATGTTTCGCGCGGCCAAGCGGGCCGCCATCCAAGCCCGTGGTCACCAGATCCGCCGCCGTGGTCCGCGCATAAGGCAGGCCAGCCGGCGTGATGATGAAGCCCTTGGCATCGCGCACCGATACATTGCCGGATTTGGAGGGCATCATGCCCGCCTGATCCAAAGCTTGCGCGACGCGCAGAATCTCCCGCTTGGCCTCAGCGCGAGTCACATGGTTGCTCCCAGCATCCAGGGTGCGAATTCCTGCGCGCCGAAGCCAAGCGCTTCGCTTTTGGTCGGCTCGCCGGAAGCGGTGCGCAGCATCAGTTCGAAAATGCGCTGGCCGCATTCCTGCACGCTTTCGCCACCCGTCAGCACCGTGCCGCAATTAATGTCCATATCTTCCGACAGGCGATCATACATGGTGGTATTGGTGGCAAGCTTGATGGATGGCGCGGGCTTCATGCCGAAAACGCTGCCGCGCCCGGTGGTGAAGCAGACCAGATTGGCGCCGCCCGCCACCTGGCCCGTGGCACCCACCGGGTCATAGCCAGGCGTGTCCATGAACACGAAACCCTTGGCGGTGACGGGTTCGGCATAGCGATAGACCTCCACCAGATTGGTGGTGCCGGCCTTGGCCATGGCGCCAAGCGATTTTTCGAGGATGGTGGTAAGCCCGCCCGCCTTATTGCCCGGCGATGGGTTGGCATTCATCTCGGCCCCTTGGCGGGCGGTGTAATCTTCCCACCAATGCATCACGTCAACAAGCTTTTGGCCGACCTCACGCGAAACGGCGCGGCGTGTCAGCAAATGTTCCGCGCCATAGGTTTCCGGGCTTTCGGACAGGATGACGGTGCCGCCATGGCGCACGAGCAAATCAGATGCAGCGCCAAGTGCTGGATTGGCGGTGATGCCGGAATAGCCATCCGAACCGCCGCATTGAAGTGCGACGCAAAGTTCTGAAGCAGGCACAGCTTCGCGCTTGGCGGTATTGGATTCCGCCAAAACCTCTTTCACGAAATCTATGCCCTTCATCACGGTCGCGCGCGCGCCGGCATCCTGAATATCCATGCTGCGCAGCCGCCCGGTCAGGCGTTGTTCTTCCAGCATGGGGCCAAGCTGGTTCACTTCGCATCCAAGGCCAATCGCAATCACATGGGAAAAATTCGCATGCCGCGCGAAGCCCGCCAAGGTGCGGCGCAGCAGCCGCAGCGGTTCATCCATGGTCATGCCGCAGCCCGTTTTATGCGTCAGCGCCACCACGCCATCCACATTGCCCCAGGCGCCCAAAGGATCATCGCCGGTGATGGGGTTTTTCTCAAACTGCCGCGCAATCAATTCCGCAACATGGGCGGAACAATTCACCGATGTGATGATGCCGATGTAATTGCGTGTCGCCACACGGCCATCGGCGCGGCGGATGCCCAGGAAGCTTGCCGGCACATCCACGTAATCGGTTGGCTTGGCATCCTGGCCCCAGGCGTAATCGCGCGCGAAATCGCCCATTTCGCAATTATGCGTATGCACCCAGGCGCCAGGTTCAATCGCATCCGTCGCAAAGCCGATGATCTGGCCATAGCGCTTGATCGGCTCGCCCTTCGCATGCGGGCGGATCGCAACCTTATGGCCAGGCGGGATGCGCCTTTCGCCTACGCTAATGCCGGGGGCGACTTCCGTGCCGGGCGTGAGAGGAATGCGCGCAATCACCACGCCATCACCAGGATGCAGGCGAATGACGGGCGGCAGGGCAATGGTGCTGGACATGGGCGTTTCCCTTTGGCGAATGTTACGCCCCTTCTACCCCCGAGCGCGCCCCGCGCGCCACCGCCGCCCTTGCGCAAGCCTGCCTGAGGGCGCAATTAAATGCCTGAGACACCTGGGGGAGCCCTTTTGGGGCTGAGAGGCGGGCTTCACCCGCGACCCCTGGAACCTGACCCGGTTCGGACCGGCGTAGGGAAGGGTGCATCGCCTGCGCGCTCACGTTTTGCCCCTATCCGGGGCTGGCGCCGCCCCGGCCAAAGCCCCCTTCCCCGCGTCAGCCGACAGGAAGCGAAGGATTTGGGGATGTATCGTCGTTCACTCTTGGCCGCAGCCTTTGCCGCACCCTTGGCGCGGCCTGCCCTGGCCCAGCCCAGCCGCGCGCGCACGCTGCGCTTCATGCCGCAGGCGGCACTCGCCAATCTGGACCCGATCTTCAGCCCCAGCACGATCATCACGACGCATGCCTATTGCGTGTTTGATACGCTCTATGGCGCCAATCGCGCCTTGCAGCCGCGCCCGCAAATGGCGGAAGGCCATAGCGTGGAAGATGACGGCAAGCGCGTGAAAATCCGCCTGCGTGAGGGGCTGCGCTGGCATGATGGCGAAGCCGTGCGCGCCGCCGATTGCGCCGCCAGCATTCGCCGCTGGGCGAGCCGCGATGGCTTCGGCCAAATCCTGATGCGCGCCACGGCCGAGCTTTCCGCGCCTGATGACCGCACCATCCAATTCCGCCTGCATCGGCGCTTCCCTGCGCTGTTCGATGCCTTGGCCAAGCCCGGCGCATCGCCTTGTTTCATGATGCCGGAACGGATTGCGAGTAATCCCGGAGATCGGTCGCTTGGCCTGGAACATATGATCGGCAGCGGGCCGTGGCGCTTTATCGCGGGTGAATATGTGCAAGGTGCCCGCAGCCATTATGCGCGCAATGACGCTTACGTGCCGCGCGATGAACCCGCCGAAGCCGCTTCCGGCGGCAAGCGCGTACATTTTGACCGGCTGGAAATGATCTGGATCCCGGATGGCGGCACGGCGGCAGCAGCACTCCGCACTGGTGAGATTGACTGGATCGAATACCCTTTGCCCGATCTGGTGCCGGTGCTGGAACGGGACCGCAATACGCAGACCCAGATTTATGACCCGAACGGGTTTTTGGGTTTCCTGCGCTTCAATCATCTGCACCCGCCCTTCAATGATGTACGGGTGCGCCGCGCCATCCGTGATGTGATTGTGCAATCGGATTTCATGTCGGCAGTGGCGCTGCCAGGTGACTGGCAGGAATGCCACGCCATGTTCCCCTGCGGCCTGCCAGGCGTGGTAGAATTTCCGCCCGCCGCACGCGGTGAAGCGGCCATGGAACGCGCGCGCGTGGCCTTGCGGGAAGCGGGTTACGCGGGCGAGCCCATCATCCACATCAACCCAAGCGATTTCCCTGCCGTAACGCAACAGGGCCGCCTGACGGTGGAGCTGATGCGGAGATTGGGCGTGAATATGCAGCCGATTGAATCAGACTGGGCAAGCATTCTGGCGCGGCGCAATAACCGCAACCCGCCGGCGCAAGGCGGCTGGCATTTGCACAATACCAATGGCCCGGCAGCGACCATCGCCAATCCCGCCGTCAGCTTCGCCATTCGCATGAATGGGCAAGCCGCCTGGCCTGGCTGGCCAACAGATGCAGAAGCAGAAGCGCAGGTGGAAGCCTGGATCAACGCCGATGATCAGGCGGCGCAGGATGCCGCGATGCGGCGCTTGCAGGAAATCACCTGGGAATCGCTGCCCTTCGCACCGACCGGCTTGTTCCGGCTACGCACCGCCTTCCGGCGAGACCTGACAGGCGTGCTGCAGGGGCCGAACCCGTTTTTGTGGAATCTGCGGCGGGTTTAGGGTGGCTCAGCAGCCGCCGGGCGCTTCTTCCAAGCGGACCAGCCTAGCGCGCACGGTGAAATCGCCGAAATCCATGATCATGTCATCCGCGACGCCATTTTCGAAATAGCGGAGTGAGACTTCATAGGATGGCGTGCTCGCCCCGCCGGCCTGTTCGGCATCGGGCTCAAAAAACGCGATGCGCATGCGCGATGATCCAAGCGCAGAAAGGCTTGGCAAATTCGCCACCGGCTGCGGCCCCTGCCAGGGTGACAGGAATGTCGTCGTCTGCTGCGCGCCATCGGCCGAGGTGCCATCGAAAATCGGCGCCACCAGCAGGCGTTGGCCGGCGCGCGCGGCATTGAGCGCAGCGATGGTATGCGTATTGGGCAAAAGCGTGCCGGGCGGAATGGGCAATTCCTTCGCTTCCGGTTCGCTGTAGCGCGCGATACCGCTACCATCCGCGCCAAGTTCGGCTTGACCAGCGACGCGGCTTCTCACCGCGCCCTGCATCACCTGGGTCAGGCTGAAGCGCAGTGTCCGGCCATCCATCGATTCCAGCGTGGCATAGTCAGAACCTGTTTCAAGCTCGGTACCTTCCCGGTCGCGCAGTGTCATGGTGAAGCGCTGGCGCGATGCCCAGCTTTCGCAGGCGTCAATCAATTCAAAGAGCATGGCGCCAGAGACATCGACAACCGTCGCATTCTCCCGCGCGCGATCGAGCGTGAGGTCGTAAATCCCACGATGGGAGGCCAGCGCACGGGCCGTAAGTGGCGCAAGCGGCGCGGTGGCGGCTGGCGCATCCTTCGCCCCCTGGGTCAGGCCAGGGGCGGCGGGCAGGATCAGCGCAAGGGCGAGAAGAGCAGAAAACCGCATCGGATACTCCGGGCGGCAAGGGCCGCTTTTCCTCAACATAGCCTATTCCGGCCGGTTAGAATTGATCTTTCACAAGAAAATTTCGTGCCCCCCCGGATCAGCCCGGCTTGCCACCCTTCACCGGCGGCAGGTCCAGCTTGATGTGCAATTCCTTGAGCCGTTCCGGCGGCACGCGCGCCGGGGCGCCCATCATCAAATCCTCGGCCTGTTGGTTCATGGGGAATAGGATGACTTCGCGGATCGCGGGTTCATCAGCGATCAGCATCACAATCCGGTCAATGCCGGGTGCGGAGCCACCATGCGGCGGCGCGCCATAGCGGAAGGCATTCAGCATGCCGCCAAAGCGATGTTCCACTTCTTCCGCCGGATAGCCCGCAATTTCAAAGGCGCGGATCATGATATCCGGGCGATGATTGCGGATGGCGCCGGATGAAAGCTCAATACCGTTGCAGACGATATCGTACTGGAAGGCCTTGATGTCCAAGGGGTCCATGGAATTGAGCGCTTCCAGCCCGCCTTGCGGCATGGAAAACGGATTGTGGCTGAATTCGATCTGGCCAGTGTCTTCATTCCGCTCATACATCGGAAAATCCGTGACCCAGCAGAAGCGGTAGGCGTTTTCTTCAAGCAAACCGAGGTCGCGCCCGATGCGGTTGCGCACGGCGCCCGAGAATTTCGCGGCATCGGCTTCCTTGTTCGCGACAAAGAACACCGCATCACCCGCGCCAAGCCCGCAAGCGGCGGCAATGGCGGCGACGCGATCAGCTTCCAGGTTCTTCGCAATCGGCCCCTTCGCGCCATCCGCATCCCAGGCGATATAGCCAAGCCCGCCTTGGCCTTCGGCCCGCGCCCATT
>JADCES010000063.1 GCA_020250005.1 Roseomonas sp. | reverse complement strand
GGCGCCGCCGATCGCCAGCACGTAGATGAAGCTGCCTTCGATGCGGCGCGCCGAGGTATCCACCAGCAGCAAATCTCCGTCCCGGATGGTGGGGTCCATGCTGTCGCCGGAGGCCGTCAGCAGGGCCAGGTTTTGGGGGGAGCGGCGGAGGGTCTGCTTCAAGAAACTCTCGGAAAATGCGATGAAGTCCACAAGGTGGTCGCTGCGGAGGCCGCCGTTGTTTCCTGCTGCCGCGCGGGCTTCCAGCAGGGGCAGAAGCACGTGTCCGGGCGGCGGGGCGGGCGCCAATACGGGCGCGGCTTCGCCCTGCATCGGGCCTTCCCCGGTGGCCAGCCATTCGAGCCTGACGCCCGTGGCGCGGGCCAGCGAAACCAGCGCTGAAGACGGCAATTCTCGGCCTGCGCGATAGCGGTGGAGGGTGCTGAGATACATCTCCGCCCGGCGCGCCACGGCACTGGGACCACCAGCTTGGGCGATGGCTAGTTCCAGTCGGGGAGCCAATTCCCCGAATGGGGGCGCCTCATTTTCGCTTCCACCTTCCGGCCCGGAAGGTGGAACTGGGCTTCCACCTTCTTTTTTCGGTTCCACCTTCGGTTTTTTCTCAATGATAACAGTCATTTAAGGACTTTTTGGCGAAAAATTCCCAAATGGGGAAGGTGGAACAAGAAAACGCTTGACGGGTCTTCCCATTTGGGGAAATATGATTTTACCAAACGGCAAAACCGACCACCCAAAGGCACCCCTGTTGCGCGCTAAACCCATCACGAAACCCTCCGCAGATTGGCACCCTGAGGACATTAAAGCGGCCATCCGGAAAACCGGCATGACGCTTTCTGACCTCAGCCGCGCGGCTGGCTTTTCTGAGGGTGCCGCCAAGCGCGCGCTGCTGATCCCCTGGCCCCGCATGGAGGCCGCGATTGCTGCGCGCCTTGGCCGCGAGCCCCACGAGATATGGCCCAGCCGATACTCGCCTGACGGGCGACCCATGGCTGGGCTGCATATCAGGCGCACCAGAACGGTAGCCCCTGCCACCCCACCAAGCAACGTCAGAAAAGAGAGAGCCAGTGAACAACGCGCCTATGCTTGACCCTATCGAGATGATCCCGGTGGATCAAATCCTCGTCGAGGACCGCCTGCGGACGGTCAACCCGGACCATGCCGCGCTGATCGCGGAAAGCTTCCGCACCAATGGCCAGATGACGCCGATTGAGGTGCGCCGGAATGACGCCGGCGAGTTTGTCCTGGTGGCGGGCGCGCATCGCCTTGCCGCTGCCCGGCTGGCGGAGATGGACCAGATCGCGGCCAGCATCATTGAAGCCGATGAAGACCAGGCGCGTTTGCGCGAGATTGACGAGAACCTATGCCGCCGCGACCTGACGGAGCTTGACCGCGCCACCTTCCTTGCGGAGCGCAAGGCGGTCTGGATTAGGCTAAATCCAGAAACTGCTGTTGTTGGAAGGAAGAAATTAAAGACAAATTTGTCTTTAATTCCAACCTTTGCCCAAGATGCCGCCGAAAGGCTGGGCCTTTCCGCCCGATCTGTGGACCGCGCGATCCGCCGCAACAATGCCCTGGCCGATGATGTGAAGGGCATCCTGGCGCATTCAAAATGGGCAGATAATGGCAGCGTTCTGGATGGCCTGACCAAGCTGGAACACTGGAAGCAACGCAAAGCGGCTGAGGCCCTGACCCGCGAAGAAGGGCCAGCCCGGAACCTTGCCGCCGCCATTGCGGAATTCACCCCCCGGCCCAAGGGCGCCGCCGCCGCAGAAGTCACGCAGGAATTTGACCGGCTGCTGGGCGCCTGGCGGAAGGCCCGGCAGGCAGCCCGCAAGCGCTTCATCGATTTCCTGGTCGCCGAGGGCGAAATCGGGGGTGAGCGGTGATGCAAGCCCGCCGCCTGCTGCGCGCCGCGCTGGGCGGCGCGGCCTTTGCCGGGTGCATCCTGGGCATCTTCTGGTTCGGGTCGCTGGTCTTCGTGGCCGCTGGCATCAAACCCTGAGGCTCGGCCATGGTTCGCCACCCCGGACAGCCTGACCTTTTGGATTGGCAAGCGCCGGAAGCGGTGAAGCGCTTCCCCGAAGAACAGGTGCGCGCCGCCAGCTTTGCCGCCCGCGTTTCCCGCGCGGTGGCGGTGGCGCTGGCCGATGCGGATGTGGACCGCGAAACCATCGCCGCGCGCATGTCCACCTTTTTGGGTGAGCGCGTTTCGCCCGCGATGCTGGATGCCTATGCCAGCCAGGCACGGGAAGACCACCGGATCAGCGTGCCGCGGCTGATGGGGTTGCTGCATGCCACGCGCGACCGTCGCCTGCTGGAATTGCTGGCGGAGCCCATGGGCTGGGCAGTGATTGAACGCCGCCACCTGCCGCTGATCGAGGTTGCGGCCATCCGTGAACATGAAGATGAATTGCGCCGGCGCCGGGAATTCCTGATGCGGTCGGCCAGGAGCGGCGCATGTTGACCGCAGCGCAAACAGATCGCTGGTTCACCCTGGCTGAATTGGCCGCGCTGGACCTGCCCGGCATTCCCAACACGCGGCGCGGGCTGGCCATGCAGGCAGACCGCGAAGAATGGAACCATGAAGCCGCCGAAGGCCGGTTGTGGCGGCGCCGGCAGGGCCGTGGCGGCGGCATTGAATACTGGATTGGCGTGCTGCCCAGCTTCACGCAGGCGAAGCTGCTGGCCAAGGAAGCGGCGCAGCACCCCGCACCCGCGCGCGATACCGCGCTGCGCCAATTGAGTGATGAGGCCGCGTGGCAGGGCTATGACCGCGCGGCGGATAAGCACAAGCAAAGTGCGGCGAAGCGCGTGGCCGCGCTGGATGCGGTTGAGACGCTGGTGGCGCAGGGCAGATCGCGCACCGTCGCCATTATGGAAGTGGCCGCGACGCATGATGTTTCGCGCACCGCGATTTATGCCTGGGC
>JADCES010000062.1 GCA_020250005.1 Roseomonas sp. | reverse complement strand
GCGACAGGAGCGCTGAGAGCAGCACCACGAAAACGATCAAATAAACAAAGATCATCACCGGATGCGGCACGCGGTTGCCCACGCGTTCCACCGTATCCAGGATACGCTGCATGGCGGTTTTTGGCGCCTCAGGTGCGCCGGAATTTTGCGTCGCGCTCATTTGGACAAAGCCTCCAGAATACGTGCCCAGGATCGGATACCCTTCTGGAAGCTTTCCAGATTGTATTTCTCATTCGGGCTATGAATGCGGTCATCTTCCAGCCCGAAGCCGGCCAGCACAACATCCATGCCAAGTGAGGTCTTCAGCATATGCGTGACCGGGATGGAGCCGCCGGAGCCGATAAACACCGCCGGCTTGCCCCATTCATCGGACAGTGACGCGCGCGCCTTGGCGAAGGCAGGGTCGGTATCCGGGAAGCGAATGGCGCGGCCGGAGCCATGTTCGATAAACTCCGCCCGGCAATCGGATGGCAAGCGCGCCATCACATGGGCGCGGAAGGCCTTGCGGATCGCATGCGGGTCTTGGTCAAACACCAAGCGGAAGGAAACCTTGGCGGCAGCGCGGGCGGGTATCACGGTCTTGAAGCCATCGCCCTGATAGCCTCCGCCCATGCCATTGATTTCGCAGGTCGGGCGCGACCAGACCATTTCCAGCGCATCGCGCCCCTTCTCACCGGCGGGCTGCGACAGGCCAATGACGCCAAGGAACTTCTCGGCGGTGAAGCCAAGCGTTCCCCATTGCTGTTTCAGGCTTTCGGGCAATTCCGGCACGCCATCATAAAAGCCGGGCAAGGTGATGCGGCCCTGGTCATCGTAAAGATCAGCCAGAATCTTCGCCAAAATGCGGTTCGGATTGGCCGCTGCCATGCCGTAGAAACCTGAATGCAAATCACGATCCGCGGCGTGGATGATCACTTCCTCACCGCAAAGCCCGCGCAGCATGGTGACAATGGCCGGCGTTTGCGGGTCCCACATATTGGTATCGCAAATCAGGCCGATATCCGCCTTCAGTTCTTCTTTGTTGGCCTCAAGAAAGCCGGGCAGATTGACGCCGCCCGATTCTTCCTCACCTTCCAACAAAATCGAAACCGGAATGGGCAGCTTGCCGGTCACGGCCTTCCAGGCGCGGCAGGCTTCCACAAAGGCCATGAGCTGCCCCTTGTCATCCGCGCTGCCACGGCCGCGGATAACCTTGGTGCCATCGGGCAGGGCTTCGATCACCGGGTCAAACGGGTCACGATCCCAAAGTTCCAGCGGGTCAACCGGCTGCACATCGTAATGGCCGTAGAACAGCGCCGAAGGGCCTTTGGCGGCGCGGTCATGCGCCACCACAATCGGATGGCCGGGCGTTGGCCGGGCAGAGGCTTCAAAGCCGATGCCGCGTAAATCCGCCGCATGCCATTCGGCATTGGCCGCGCAATCCTTGGCGAATGCCGGATCGGTCGAGATGGATTTGATCCGCAATACCGTGAAAAGCCGTTCCAAGGCGCCATTCATATCGGCATCAATATGCGCCAGAACCCGATCAAGATCGCTCATGTGTTTTTGCCTGCCTGCCTGAATGCCGGGCGCGCCGGTGGCACGACGCGCCAATGCCTGTGTAACATGTGTAGCGAAGTGTGCCATCCTGGACTTGCACGGCCCGTCCCGGCGCTGTGCCCCCCGTCCGGCGCCGGGCGCCGGGGGCGTGCCGGCGTCAAACCAATCCGGCAGGGTCACGAGCAATCATGATGGAATCAACAACTCTTCCCGTCCATGCGCTTCTGCTTGCCGAAAGGCTGGATACGCGCGCGCTTGATCGGCGTGGGCCTGTGCTGCCTGGGGTACTGAGCCTTGGCGATTTGCCAGGCGGGGGCCGCGCCTTTGCCTTTCGCTGGGGCGCGCTGGTAACCATTGGTGCAAGCCTGCAGGAAGCCGAAGCGCTGGCGGCGGGGCTGCGCCCGCATCTGCAAGACCCTTTCGATGCCCCGGTGCATGAAGCGGCTGAGATCATCATCGGCGCGGCTGAGGATGGCGCGAATGAAGCGGGCGTCATCCTGCTGCGCGATGCAAGCCACGCGCGGCTTGCGCTGGTGGCCAAGGCGCTCGCGAAAAGTGCGGTGCTGACGCAGCAGGAAACCACCTTGGCGCGCACGCTGGATCGGCTGGAAGCACCGCTTGAACGCCTGCGGCGCGGGCGGCTTGGCATGCCACCACGGCTGATCGTGCCGCTGATTGGGGAAGCGATTGCCGCGCGCGCGCGTTCAGCCGCGCGGGTGGATACGGCGGCCAAGCCCGATCTGCTGTGGGATCATCCGGAATTGACACCACTACACGCCGTGCTTGCCGCCGAATGGGAGCTTGAGGAACGCACCGAAGTGCTTTCCGGCAAGCTTGAGATGATCCGTGAGATTTCCGAAACCCTGCTGGATTTGACCGAAACGCGCCGTTCCCGCCTGCTGGAATTGGCCGTGGTGCTGCTGATCGCGACCGAGGTCGCGACCACACTTTACGGCCTGATCATGCCCTGAAGGCCTTGCGTCACGGCCCAGGCGGTGGGGCGGAAACCAAGCCAACCGGTGGCGGTGCCGTCATCCAGCTTGCCATATTGCGGCCTCGTGCCTCACCATAGGCAAACAGCGCGCGCATATAGCCATTATCAAAAAATCTGGGCCGCGGCGTATCGAAATCCTCCCCGATGCTTTGCAGGCGAAAGCCGATGCGGTCGCGATAGGTGGTCAGATAAATCCGATCCAGATCATTGATGGAGGAGAAATGCAGCAGCGTTTGCGCTGACCGGCGCGCAATGCTGAAGATGCCACCCGGTGGGTCCGTAATCGCCACATCCACGCGGCCATTGCGGATGACCCAGGCCGTGGTTTCGCGTTGCTGCCCGGCGCGGCCTGCCAAAGCGCGCGGGCGGAACCGTGCCGGATAAAGGAAAACCTGCATCGCCGCGCCGCCATCCACATGCATTTCCTGAAAGCGCTGCCCAGCCACGTCAACATCAATCATCACGGGCGGAAAGGCGCCGGGGATGGAGGCAGAGGCCAACAGAATGCGTCGGAAAAGCCGCAAGGCGTCCGGATGGCCGCTTGAAGCGATCGCGCCAATATTCCAGACCGCCGGGCGCCCGACGTCCAGATTGACAGTGCCGATCAGCAATAATCGCCCGCGCTGATATTCAGCAGCAATGGCCCGCAACATCGCCTCATCCGCGTGGCGTTCGATCAGCCGGGCGAGCGGCGTGGTATCGGCGACCGCTTCGCGGAACAGCACCGCCAGCGCAAGCTGACCGATTTGCACCACGTCATTCTGTGCGATTTCGGTGAACAGGGAACGCAGCGGCGGATCATAGGCTGGCCCCAGAAACGCAAAGGGCGCAATCAGCGCGCCGGCAGAAATGCCCGTGACCAGGTCGAATTCCGGCCTTTGGCCGGTTTCGGTCCAGCCCACCAGCACGCCCGCGCCAAAAGCGCCATCATCAGCGCCGCCCGAGAGTGCGAGGAAATGACCCGGCGCCACGCGCCCACCGCGCCCAGACGGCAGGGCACTTAGTCGTCGCCGCAACACGCGATCGTAATAGGCAATAATCGGGGCGGGATCACCATCGGCCCAGAAGCGGGAATCAGGCACGCCCAGGACATCAATGCTTGTTACCTGTTCTGCTGGCGGTGCCGGCAGGCGCGCGATGCTGGCGCAGCCTGCCAAAAAGGCCAGCAGCAGGCAGGCCGCGGCGGCACGGAGCGCTAAGCTGGCCCTCATGCGCGGCACCGCACCCTGCCCATGGGCATCATCCGCCGGATGCCCCAGCCAAGGCTTCACGCAGCGTAGCTTCCTTGGTTTCATCGAAGGATGTGCGCATGATCTTACCGCCCATGCCTTGCAGCCCTTCCATCACGCGCTCCGCGGTCATTTTGCGGATCAGCAGAAACAGCGCCGCCTCACCGTCCTGAAGGCTCTGCGCGACTTCCTTCATGAAGTTGTCATTGATGCCAACATCGGTCAGTCGGCCTGAAACCGCGCCAGCCGCGGCCCCCACTGCCGCGCCCGCGAGCGGGTTGAGGAACAACAGCCCAATCAAGGACCCCCACAGCGCCCCGCCCGCCGCGCCGGCAGCCGTTGGGTGAAAGGTCTGATTGAGCTTGATGCTGCCATCGGGCTTGCGGAGTGCCACCACGGCATCACCAAGTTCAATCAGGTATTCGCGCTGCATGGAGGCAACACGCGTGCGCGCTTCTTCAGCCTGCGCTTCGGTCGGGAAGGAGATAACAAGAAGATCAGCCATTATTCTGTTCCTAGCTTCTGGCCCGGGCGGAATCCGACATGCCGCGGGCCAGGGCACGCATGCCGGGACTGATCAAGGACAGGCGGTGATGGCCCATGGCACCACCTTGCGCCTTGTCTCAATCAGATCCGAATGACCGCGCCTGAATATTCTCTATCACATGCAGTCGCCCGCAAGGGCAAGGGCTGTTCAGGGGCGGCAATCATGAAGATTTCGATTCAAGCTTGGCATAGCATTAGCGGGCGCAGCAGCGGCAGGCGATCAGCGTTGCGTCCCCATGCTAGGCGCCTTATCCCCAGCCTGTCGGATGTTGCTGGCATTGCACGGGGCACAGGGATAAAAAGCCCAGAGTACCGGGTGGGAGAGAGGCCGCTTTGCCCCAGGCAGGAACAGTGGTTTTGGGACGTCCGGCACCGCGCGCTGGCGCAAATACCCCACCGATCGGCCGTTTCGCGGTAGATACGCGCAACCTGCCGGCGGCGATCCGCTTTGATGTCTGGCGCGCCTTTTGGGAACCGGTGGTGCATGTCAGCACGCCACGTGCAGGCGCCACGGGTTTTTCCGGGCAGGCTGAACTGCGCAGGCTTGGCCGGCATGTATTGCTGAAATTCCAGGCCGATGCTGCCGATTATCGCCGCGCGCGGAGCGAGGGGTTGCGCGATGGCTTGGATCATTGGCTGCTGGCCCTCCGCCTTGCCGAAGCGGATGGCCAGCCCAAGGAATTGCTCCTCGGCGCGCTGTCGCATGGCTTTGGGCTGCGCAAGCTTGGCGGGCATTGGTGCGGCGTGCTGATCCAACCCGAAAACCTGCCGCAACTCGCCCCGGTTTTCGCGAGCGGTCGCGCCTTGGCACTCAGCAGCCCGGCGGCGCGCATGCTTGGGGGCATGCTGCCGCGTATCGTCGCTTCCGCCGATGAAATCAGCGCAGAAGATGCGCTGCGGCTGGAAGCGGCCTTGTCTTCCATGCTGACCGCCTGCCTGATGGGTTTGGAAACACGCCCGGCATCCACACGCCAACAGCTTGAAGCCGCGCGCCGTGCCCGCGTGATTGCGCTGGTGGATGCGGCACTGGGGGAGGCCGAGCTTTCGCCCGCCATGCTGGTCAAGCGTTCGGGCATTTCGCGCTCAGAGCTTTATCGCTGCTTTGCGCCGATTGGCGGCATTGCGCGGGTTATTCAGCAGCGCCGGCTGCGCCAGGCTTATCGTGATCTGATGCGCGCCGATGGCCCGGCTTCCGTGAGCCGCATTGGTGAGGCTGTTGGGTTCTATGATCCATCAAGCTTCACCCGTGCCTTTCGCCGCGAATTTGGCTGCACACCGAGCGAGGTGCTGACGCGCCGCCAATTTCAATCCACTGAAGCGGCACCCGGCCTCGCGGCGGCGCTCAGCGCCTGAAACGCCGCGCCAGCACGTCAGGCTTGCTTCGCCACCGCCGCGCGGTCATCCCGCCTTTCCAGAACAATCACGTAAAGCGCCGGCAACACGATCAGCGTCAGCAAGGTTGCCACCAAAAGCCCACCCATGATGGCAAAGGCCATCGGCCCCCAGAAGACGGTTGGCGCAATCGGAATAAGCCCGAGCACGGTGGAAAGCGCGGTCAACATCATCGGCCGCAGACGTGACGTGGCGGAGGCCACCACCGCATCCCGCAGCGCAAGGCCCGAGGCGCGGTCTTCTTCGATCTGCACAATCAGGATCACGGCATTCTTGGCAATCATGCCAAGCAAAGCAAGGATGCCAAGGATGGCGACAAAGCCAAGCGGCCTGCCAAACATCAGCAAGGATGCCACCACGCCGATCAGGCCCAAAGGCAGGATGGCCACGACCAGACCAAGCCGTGCGAAGCTTTGCAATTGGAACATCAGCACGGTCAGCATGACCACGATCATGATGGGCACAACAGCCATGACGGAAGCGCGGCTTTTTTCGCTTTCTTCGGCAATGCCGCCGGTTTCGATGGCATAGCCCGCGGGCAGCTTTGCTTGCAGCTCCGCAATACGGGGGGCGAGTTCGCTCACCACACGTTCCGGCAGTATGCCGGGGCGCACATCAGCCTGCACCGTCAGCGACAGAACCCGATCCCGCCGCCAGACCAGCGGATATTCCTGGCCATAGGAAATGGTCGCGAATTGCCCAAGTGCCACAGAACGCCCGCCCGGGATCGGCACCTGCATGGTTTGCAGCGTATCAAGCGATAGCCTCTCACTCGCCGTCGCGCGCGCCAGCACATTGACCAGATAGATGTCATCGCGGATTTGCGTAATGACGCTACCGGTAATGACGGAATTCAAGGTGGCGGCAATGGCGGCAGAGGAAAGCCCAAGCTGGCGGGCCTGGTCCTGATCCACTTGAATGCGCAATTGCCGCGAAGGTTCGATCCAGTCGAAGCTTGGGCTGCGTACCCCGCCGCTGGTCGCAACCACTTGCGCCAATTCCTTCGCAATGCCGCGGATGCCTTCAATATCGGGGCCCAGCACGCGGTATTGAATGGGCCAGCCCACGGGCGGGCCAAGTTCCAGCGGCGCCACGCGCGAAATCGCTGCCGGGAATTGCTCGGCCAGCAGCGCTTCGATGCGCGGTTGCAGACGCTTGCGCGCTTCCAAATCCTTCGCCACCACCACGGCTTGGGCGAAGAAGGGATTGGGCAATTGCACATTGAGCGGCAGGTAGAAGCGGATCGCGCCGCGCCCGACATAGCTGCTCCAATGCGCAATATCGGGGTCCTTGGCGAAGGCCGCATCCAGCCTTTCCATGGCGGTTTCGGCAGCGTGGATGGAGGCATTTTGCGGCAGCGTCAGATCCACCACCAATTCGGGCCGATCCGATGATGGAAAGAATTGCTGGGGCACGAATCGCAAGGCAAAAAGCGCGATGACAAAGGCCACTACCGCAGCGGCAATAGTGACCCAACGAAAGCGGATGGCGAAGCGCAAAAATCCAGCATAGCCTTGCAGGATACGCCCCGGCGCCGGCGCTTCCCCGCCCGTTGCAAGCTTTGGCGCCTTCAGGATCGCCATGCCAAGCAGCGGCGCGAAGACCACCGCGACAAACCAGGAAACCACGAGCGCAATGCCCACCACCGCGAAGATGGAAAAGGTGTATTCGCCCGCCGAGCTCGCCGCGAAGCCAATGGGCAAAAAGCCGGCAATGGTCACCAGCGTGCCGGTCAGCATGGGTGCTGCCAGGGTGCGATAGGCAAAGGTCGCTGCCTGATCCTTGCGATCACCAACCGAAAGCCGCCTTATCATGGCGTCAATCGTTGTCATCGCATCATCAACCAACAAGGTCAGTGCGATGATCAGCGCGCCGAGTGAAATGCGCTGCAGATCAATCCCGGCCAGCATCATGAGCGGAAAGACAATGGCCAGCGTGAGCGGGATGGAAAGCGCCACCACCGCGCCCGCGCGCACGCCAAGGGCGACAAAACTCACGCCCATGATGATCAGGATGGCCTGCCAGAGGCTTTCGGTGAAATCACCAATGGCGCTATCGACGGTTTTTGCCTGATCGGCCACCAGGAAGGGTTCGATCCCAATCGGCAAATCGCGCTCAATCTTGCGCATTTCGCGCCGCAAATTGTCACCCAGCGCCAGAATATCGCCGCCATCGCGCATCGCAACCGCAAGGCCAATGGCCGGGCGCCCATTCACGCGGAACATCGGCTGCGGCGGATCGGTAAAGCCACGGCGGATTTCTGCGATATCCGTCAGCCGCACCAGCCGATCCCCGGCCAGGAAGGATACGCTCGCCAGATCAGCCTCATTCTGGAAAGCGCCTGAAACGCGCAGCGATAATCGCTCTAGCCCGGTCTGCACCACACCCGCCGGGCGCACGGCATTCTGCGCCTGAAGGGCCGCGATCAGCGCCGGGTAATTCAGCCCAAGCCCAGCCAATCTTTCCAGCGAGAATTCAATGAATACCACCTCATCCTGCGCGCCCAGGATTTCGATTTTCGTGACATCCGGCACGCGCAGCAGGCGGGATCGCACCGCTTCCACCTGATCACGCAATTCACGATGGCCAAAGCCATCGGCCGTGAAGCCGAAGATGATGCCGAAAGTATCGCCGAAATCATCATTGAAGCCGGGGCCGATCACACCCTGTGGCAGGGTATGGCGCATATCGCCGATGCGCTTCCTCACCTCATACCACATATCCGGCACCACGGCGGGCGGCGTTGCGCCTTTCAGTTCAACAAAGATCGTGGTTTGCCCGGCGATGGTATAGCTGCGCAGCCGATCCAGATTGGGCGTTTCCTGCAGCGTGCGTTCCAGCCGCTCGGTCACTTGCAGCAGGGTTTCCTCAATGGTCGCGCCGGGCCAGGCGGCCTGCACCACCATGGTGCGGAAGGTGAAGGCAGGGTCTTCATTGCGGCCAAGCCGCATGAAGACCAATGCGCCGGCAATCACCGCCACCAGCATGAAATAGACAACAAGCTGCGGCCGCTTGATGGACCATTCGGAAAGATTGGGGCCGATCACTGCGCGGCTTCCAGCAAGCGCACCTTTTGCCCGGGGCGCAGCGCCTGCACGCCCGCGGTCACGACAACATCGCCGCGCGCCAGGCCGGAACTCACCACCACCCGCGCCGGATCATGGCGCAGCACCTCAACGGGCCTGAGTGCGACGCTGCGCGATGCCTGATCCACAATCCAAACCGCCGGGCTGGCACCCTGGCGCGTCAAGGCGCTTGCCGGGATGGCGTAGCCGCCACCGCTGGAGATCTCCATCCGACCGGTCACGGTTGACCCAAGCCTGAGTGCCGGCGGCGGATTGGTAAGGCCAATGCGCACACGGAAGGTTCCCGTCACCGGGTCGGCGCTGGGCGAAACCTCACGCACGCGGCCCTGGGCGCGGATATTGGGGTCAAGCGTCAGCGCCACGGTGACAACCACATCGGCGGGCGCCTGATCCTTGACCGTGGGCGGCACATCAAACACGCCATCCAGCCCATCCTGGCGCGCCAGCCGCACAATCATGCGCCCAGGTGCCACAACTTCACCCGGTTCAGCCCCGCGCGCCGTGACGGTGCCGGGCGCATCGGCGATCAGCACCGTATAGCCCAGCCGGTTTTCCGCGATATTTACCTGGGCTTCAGCGGAATCCACTGCGCTGGTCGCGGTTTGCAATTGCTGCGCTGCCTGATCATAGCGCTGGCGCGTACCAAAGCCCGTGCGCAGCAATTCGCGCGCGCGGTGGTAATTCGCGTGGGTTTCGACCAATTGCGCCTCGGCCGCCACAAGGGCAGCGCGCGCGGCGCGCAGGCTGTTTTCCTCATTGGTGCGGTCAAGCCGCGCAATCACCTGCCCGGCTTCAACCCGATCCCCCACATTGACCAGGCGTTCCACCATGCGGCCATCAATGCGGAAACCCAGATTGACCTCGGTCTCAGCCTGGATGGTGCCGGTCAGGGTGACGATGGTGCTTTCGGCACGCTCACCCACGCTGATCACGCGTACCGGGCGCGGATCGGCCGCGGGTGGCGGCGCTGGCTGGTCACAAGCGGCAAGGGCGCCGGCCAGGATCAGGCATAGCAGCCCCTGGCGGCCCGGATTTCTGGGCATGCTCGACCCCTTCGGTTCCAAAATTTCCATCACAGTTAACGCGCTGGCCGCGCCGCAGGATCGGCGGCACGTCCCGATGCTGCGCGCGGCGTCCCGGCGGGCATGGGAAGGATGCCTTCTACCCGTTCCCGCAGGTAAGGGAAGAAGGGGTTGGACGATGCGCGCATCAAGGCATCAAGGCTCATGACCAAGACACCACTTTCCCCGCGCGGTGCAATGGCGCCAAGCCTGATGCCGAAATCATCATGGGCCGCCGGGGCAAGCCCATAGAGCCCATCTTCCACCGGAAAGGTCAAAGCGACATGGGACAGGGAAAAGAGACCCCGTGGCCAGGCAAGGCCAAGCGCCCTGCGGGCTTCTTCCGTGCTGCCCGCCGGCGTACTGCGCGCTTCCACCGCAGCGCCATCGGCCGCCAGATTGGTCACCAGCGTCAGGCCGAAGCCGCGCGGCGCGGCAGGGATGGCCGCCAGCGCCGCATCAGCGCCTGGGGAAAGCAGCGGGCCGAAGCGTTCCTCACGATTGAGGTCAAACAGCACAAGCTCACTTTTACCAGCCGGCAGCCGGGCATGCAGCGCGGTGATCACCGCGCTGGTGCTGACCGTGGAATCCACCACCGATTGGAAAGTCAGCACGGGTGGCAGACGATCCAACCGGCCAGAATCAGCCAATCGGCGCAGGCGGTTTTGCACTTCGACCGTCAATTGATGCGATTGACGCGCGGCATTGACCGGAAAGGAATTGAATTTGAAGGGGTTGAATTCCGGCAGCACGGAAAGCCAGGCCGCGCCCGCAAAGGCCGGCAGCAGCGCCGGCAGGCCAGCCAAGCCGGCAAAACGCGCAAAAGGTGTGACGCCCACCATGGGGGCGATCAGCACAAGCTGATCCGGCAAGGCCGCGCTGGCCGATTCGGCCTCTTCCAGCGCATGGCGCAACACCAGCGCCCCACCATTGGAATAGCCCACCAGATGCAGCGGCAGGCCGGGCACGCGGCGGCGCGCTTCGCGAACCGCAAGCCGCGTGGCCGCCGCCCATTCCGGCCAGGCGGCATCAGCAAGCCCGGCCGGCACCGTGCCATGCCCAGGCATGCGCGGCACAATCGCCAAAAACCCTGCCTCGGCATAAAACTGCGCCAAATGGCGCATGCTGAAGGGGGCATCCGTCAGCCCATGCACCAGCACCGCAGCGCCAAGCATGGGTCCTTTGGGTTCCAGAATGATGGAACGGTTCCAATCCTGGGCAAAGCGGGCTGGGTGGAGCGGGCTTGCCGGATCGTAGCGATTGGCGGGGCTGCGATCTTCCGGCGGCAGGCGTTCCGTGATCTTGGTGCGAACGAAATCAAAGGCTTTCGCTTCGGCCGCCATGAAGCCCCGCCAAGCCGTGGCCTCCAAAGCCGCCACGCTCAATTCCGGTGGCACCTTGGTATGCCAGGCGCGCAATTCCGGACCGTGATAGACATCCCAGGCCCGCGCTGCGATCAGGATCACCAGCAGCGACGTCAGCACAATCAAGACCCGCTTGACGAAGCGCCTGGTCCAAGAAATCAGCATCCGATACCTCCGAAAGAGAGATCATGAGCACCCTGCCCCGTCCCCTGATCGTTTTGCTCTCGCTCACCTGCGTGGTGATCTTGGCCTCGGCGCTGTCGGCGGCACAAGCCGTGGTGGCACCGATTGTCTTTGCCCTGTTCGCGATTGCGCTGGTCTGGCCGCTGCAAGGCGCGCTGCAACGGCGCATCCCCGCAGTGGCGGCGCTGCTGATCACCATGCTGGTAACGCTGGTGACGCTGCTGGGCCTGGCGCTGTTGGTCGCCTGGGCCTTTGGGCGGGTTGGCGCGCACATCGTGACGAATGCGGCACAGATTCAGGCGTTTTATACGGCGCAGCTTGCCTGGGCAGAGGCGCGCGGCATTGATGTGGCGGGCACTTTCGCCGCGCAATTCGATGCGCGCTGGCTGGTTCGCCTTGCACAAAGCGTCTTGGCGCAGCTGCGCGGCACGCTCAGCTTCATTCTGCTGACGCTGGTGTTTGTATTGCTCGGTCTTTTGGAGGTCGGCGCGGTCAGATCGCAAATGCTGGTGCTGCGGCACAATACGCCAACGGCGCTGCTGCGCGCGGCGGAGCGGATCGGGGCGAAGCTGCGCGCCTATATGCTGGTCCGCACGCTGGTTTCGGTTGTCACCGGCCTGGTGGTTTGGGCCTTTGCCAGCATCATGGGGCTGGAGCTTGCCGCCGAATGGGGCGCGATTGCGCTGGTGCTGAATTACATCCCCTTCCTTGGGCCGCTGGTGGCAACACTGTTTCCCACCTTGTTCGCGGCGCTGCAATTCGGTTCCTGGGGGTCGGCGCTGATGGTCTTTGCCGGGTTGCAGGTGCTGCAATTCCTGGGCGGAAGCTATATCGAACCGCGGCTGGCGGGGCGAAATCTTGCGGTCTCCCCCTTTCTGGTGCTGGCTTCGGTTTTTGTCGGCGGCTTCCTGTGGGGCGTGCCGGGCGCCTTTATCGGCCCGCCGGCACTGATTGCGGCGCTGACGCTGTGTGAGGAATTCCTCGCCGCACGGCCCTTCGCTGCGCTGCTTTCGGGGAAGGAAGCGCGGGAGTAGATCGTCAGATACCCGCAAGCAAGGCATCCAGATCAAGCGAGGAATGCTTGCCAAGTGCCGCGCCGTGATCACGCAGGAAGGCATCGCCTGCCTGCCGCCCGGCATCGCGCAGCCATTCAAGGAAAGCCCATTCGGCATTGAGCTTGGAGGAATAGCCAAGCTCCACCATCACATCATTGCGCACCATATGCAGCCGCATGCGCGCCCAGGCGGCACCTTCGCTATCGCCCGGATCCGCCACCTTGCGGAGCAGCGCCATCATCTTGAGTTCCTTCAGCGCCACCGCGTTGAAGGAGATTTCATTGACGCGATCAAGAATATCCCGCGCGCTGCGCGGCATGCCGGGGCGGTCAATCGGGTTGATCGGTATCAGGATGGTGTCATCCGATTCCAATTCCGTGACCAAGGGCACCAGCGTTGGATTGCCGGCAAAGCCACCATCCCAATAGGCATCCCCTTCGATCTCCACCGCCTGGAAAAGCTGCGGCAGGCAGGCGGAAGCAAGCAGCGCTTCTACGCCCAGATCGGCATTGCGGAAGATCCGCGCGCGGCCGGTGCGCACATTGGTCGCGGTCACAAAAACCTTGATCGGGCCATTGCGCAGCGCGGTGAAATCAAGGCTATCGGCCAGCACATCAGCCAACGGATTGCCGCCCAGCGATGGCACATCATAGGGGGAGACCATGCGCGCCATGAGGTCCATCATCAGAAAGGCCGGCGAGTTATCAAGCGTCCAGCGCCCGAGCATGATATCGACCGGGCCGCGCTGAAACGGGCTGAAGCGCGCCGCTTTCGAGACCTTGCGCCAGAAGCCCTCAAGCGCCTGGCGCGCACCTTCCCGCCCATCGCGGGCATAGCCGCAGGCCATGACCGCGGCATTCATGGCGCCGGCGGAGGTACCGGAAATACCTTCAATCTCCAGCCAGGGTTCATCCAAAAGCCGATCCAGCACACCCCAGGTAAAGGCGCCATGCGCGCCGCCACCCTGCAGGGCAAGGTCCACATTGACGGTCTCACGCTTGGTCATTCAAACCTCCTTCAGGCGGGCGCAGCCGGCCAGGATGACGCCTCTGGGCGACATGCCGAGCAAAAAAACGTCCGATATCAACATGATCAAGATCGGGATGCAGCGCCTGATGCGGCGTAACAGGGCGCTTAATTGACAAGGCGCAGCGGCTTCTTCAAGCCATGCGCCAACGGTTCCTGGCTTGGTACATCATTCCTGGGGCTTTTTCCGGCAGGCACGCGCTATCCGCCAGGGGTCAGGCGCGGGGCGTCTTGGCTCGGGGCGCCCTGTCCCCCGGCCATTCCGCTTGCGCCAAGGGCGTGCTGCCTGTCCTGCCAAAGGTTAAGAAAAGCTTGGCCCGGCGCGTTACCTGATGTATTCTATTGACCAAGGCTGGGAAGGCAAAGCGAGAACAAGGACCATGATCGAGGTTGGGGGCTTCAAGGCTGCTGATCCATCGCCGATTGCTGCCGGTATTCTTCCGGGCGATCCCGCGCAGCCCTTGGCGCTGCGCTGCCTGCATGAAACCAATCGCCATTTGCCCCCGCAACAGCAATTCGACGCCTGGCGGGAGGCCAATGCAAGCTTTCTGATCCACCACAGCCCGCCCTCTCGTCCCGAAAGCTATGAGGCTGAGGCAACAACCTGGAGCTTCGGGCGCCTTGCGCTGACCAAGGCGGAGACGCCTGGCGGTGCCTACAGCCGCACGGCTGAATGCCTGCGCCGGGATGGCCTGGACCATTGGTGCTTTTCCATGGCCACGCATGGCAGCCGCGTGCATCGCACGCGTGATCAGATCAGCATGATGCAGCCCGGGCAGCTCATGCTCGATTCCCTCGCACAACCCTTTGAAGTGGCGCGCACGCGGTCTTCCTGGCTGTTCCTTTACATGCCGCGGGATTTGCTTCCGGAATCGAGCGGGCTTGCGCAGGGGTCGCGCATGCTGAACACGCCCGAAGGGCGGCTATTGGGCGAGCATTTGCGGCTGCTGGCCGCCGAATTGCCGCGCATGAATGCCGCCGAGGCTGAGCGCATGGCCGAAGCAACCCAGGCGATGATCGTGCTTGCCGTGGCCCCCGGTTCGCGCGCCGAGCAGGCGACAGCAGGCCCGGTGGCGGCGGCGCAAATCATGCGGCTGCGGGCGCTGATCCGCGCCAATCTGGGCTCGGCCACCTTTGGCCCGGCGCGACTTTGCCGGCTGGCGGGGATTTCGCGGTCTCAGCTTTACCGGCTGTTCGAGGTGCATGGCGGTGTCGCACAATGCATCCAGCGGGAACGGCTGGCGGCAGCGCATCGCGCCTTATCCAACCCGGCCGATCTGCGCAGCATTTCGGAAATCGGCGAATCGGTTGGGCTGTTCGATCCTTCCAGCTTCAGCCGGATGTTTCGCCGGAGCTATGGCATCTCGCCCCGGGAATTGCGCCTGGCGACCAGCGCTGGCGCCCATTCGGCCGGCAGCCAGGTGCCGGCAGCGGCCTGGAATGCGGGGTCTTTCCCGGCCTTGTTGCGGTTGCTGTGACGCGGCTTCGATACTGATCGGCGCTTGCGCCAGCGCGGTTCCATTTAAGTAATGGGCAGCGGCATGCCCTATGCAAGCTTCATATCGGTCGCGGGCGGCAGGTAGCGCGGGTCATAGACTTCGCCCCAGGAAAGCGGGCGCGCAATGCCGAAGGCATCGCGCACCATGTCAATGCCGCGCTGCAGCCTGACGGTATCCACGCGCCCGAAACCATTGGCGCGCACATGCTGCGTGAAGGTCAATTCATTGAGCGACATCTCCAGCCGCTCACGTTCCAGCGCCACATCGGTCAGCGGTTCACGCATCCGCAGGACTGCAATGGCGCCGGCGGGATCGGTCAGGCTGTCATACTGCGCGCGGATCAGGCCGCGGATCAGGGCAGTGACGGCGGCGGGATTTGCCTCGGCAAAGCGGCGCGTGGTGATCAGGGATGTGGCATAAAAATCCGCGCCAAAATCGCTGTATTTCATGGTGATGATGTCGTTCGCCGGCACCCCCAAGCCCCGCAGAGACAAGATGCCAGAGGTGATGAAGCCGGTAATGGCATTGACCCGGCCCTGCGCCAGCATCGTCTCTCGCAATTGGGGGGTGACGGTCTGCCAACGAATACGCGCCGCATCTATGCCGGCGGCCTTGGCGAAGGCGGGGAAAAGCTGGCGGCCGGAATCCGATTCCGGCGCGGCCAGGGTTTTATCCAGCAGCTGGGCGGGGCGGGTGATCCCTTCGCGCCGTACCGTCATGACCGCAAGGGCGGTGGCGTCATAGATCAGGAAGGGGCTGAACAGGTCAATTTCTGGCCGTTCAAGCTTCATGCGGATGGTGGGGTTCAGATCGGCAACACCAACATCATAGGAACCACCGGCAATCTTCACGGGCACATCGCCGGAACCGAAACCGCGATCCATGGTGACCGCCAGGCCTTCGCGACGGAAATAGCCACGCTCCAGCGCGAGCAGAAAGGCGGCCTGCGGGCCCTGAAAGGCCCAATCCAGGGAAAAGCGAACCGGCAGCAGGCTTTGCGCATGTACCGCAGGGGCGGCGAGCACGGCGGTGGAGGTCGCGGCAAGGGCCAAGACGGAACGACGGCTTTGCATGGTTTTGCTCCCGGCGGGGTATCGGTGATGGGCGCTTCAAGCACGCCCTTTTCTGGCGTTGGTGAAGCAAGCGGCGGACCAGTATCTTGGGGCTTGCTGACCTGCCAAATGCTGTATTCTTGTGCTCACGCGCAAAAAAGCTGCCAAGGGAATGGGCAAAGGCCAGGGCACCCACGGGGCAACCCGTGGCGCCAATATGCCCCTGGCGCCGGCTTTGCGCGATGGCGCAAGCCCCGCTAGCATTCCCCCAAAAGGCTGCACATGCCCTGTCGTGCTTGAAGGCGGGCAGGATGCCGCGACGCAATGGATGATGTTGAGTTTCAGGTCGGGAGAGAGATCATCATGCAGTTCAACCGTCGTCATGCGCTTTTGGGCGCCGCCGCGCTGGGTGCTTTGGGTATTGCCCATCCCTTGGCAGCGCAGCCCGCGCCACCGCCGCAACGTGGCGCCAATCCGCCGCGCTTTCTGCGCATCCGTCACGGCGATATGGAAGTGACAACGCTGCTGGATGGCGCCATGGCCGGCACCAATGCGGGCATTCAGAATTTCTTCCCCGATAGCCGGCCAGAGGAAATCGCGCCGCTGCGTGCACGCGCCTTTGCCATCGAAACCGGGCTGCATCAGCCTGTTGGCGCCTATCTGGTGCATACCGGGCGCAATCTGGTGATGATTGATTGCGGTGGGCATTCCAGCTTCATTCCAACCACAGGCGGCACGCTGGATGCGCTGCGTGCAGCGGGCTATGCGCCGGAACAGGTGGATACGGTGTTGCTCACGCATATCCACCCCGAACATGCGCTGGGGCTTTCCTATGATGGCAGCACGCGTAATTTCCCGAATGCCGAAGTGGTGGTGACGCAGATTGACCATCAATTCTGGACCGATCCCGCCATGGAATCCCGCGTGCCCCAGGGCCAGCGCTTCATCGAAGCGGGGCGGCGCGCCATAAGGCCCTATGGCGGGCGCATTCGCACGGTTGAGATGCGCCAGGATCTTGAAGTGGTGCCGGGCATTTTCCTTGATCCCGCGCCGGGGCATACGCCGGGGCATGTCAGCTTCCGCCTGACCAGCCAGAATCAATCCATGCTGATCTGGGGCGATATTGCGCACCAGATCGTCATTCAATTGGCACGCCCGCGCTGGCGCGTTGGCGTGGATGTGGATGGCGCCATGGGCGTTGAATCCCGCCTGCGTACCCTGGATATGCTGGCTTCAACCGGCATGCTGATGGGCGGTGTGCATGTGCCCTGGCCAGGCTTTGGCCGCGTGATCCGTGAGGGCGAGGGCTTTCTTTACGTACCACGCCCGCAACAATTTGCCTGAGGGCGCTTGGCTGCGCTGCGTGGCCGGAGATATTCCTTTGCTGCGGCCGGCATTGATGGGGAGAACGCTGCCGCAGCCCATCTTTCCGGCTGGCATCAGCTTCCCGGGTGACCTAACCCCGCTTCAGCGTCATCCGCCCCAGCGCAAAGCCGCCAATGAATGCCGCCAGCACCATGGCGGCGACTTCGCCCATCAGCGCATTCGCCAGCGGCAGGCCGATCAGCGTCGCCAATACAAAGGCAATGATGAAGCCAAAGCGCTGACGCCACCCGGCGGCAGGGGCCTTGGCCTTCCGCCCCAAGGGTCGCGCCTGCCCGCCTGAATGTACTTGACGCGCCACGCCACGTCCGCGCGCATCGGACATGGGGTCAGACCTTTTGCCCCAGCATTTCCATCATCTCCCGCCATTCGCGCTTGGAAAGCCCGCTGGTTTCCTGCGTCACGGCTTCCCCCGCCAGCATGCGGCGCAAAATGGCGATCATCTGTGCGGAAAGTGTCACCGCGCCCATCCGGTAATCGCGGAAGGCTTCAAAGGCCATCGGCACCCAGGCCTCAACCGTTTTGAGCATGGCATCCGCATAAACGCGGATTTCATATTGCGCATGGGCATCGGCGCGGAGTGAGAGGAAATGCAGCAGATTGTGCAAATCCGTCTTCCAATACCATTGCGTATAGGCATTGAGCGTCAGATTCATCCGCGCCAATTCGCGCGCGAGCCCCTGGCGGCTTTCATCACGCGCAGCGCCTTCATCATCCTCATTCAGCATTTCAAGGTAATGATCATAATTGCGCGTCGCATCTT
>JADCES010000061.1 GCA_020250005.1 Roseomonas sp. | reverse complement strand
GGCTCACCTCGGGTCGTTCGGCGATCATCCGCAGGGCCTCTGTCGCGGCCTTCTTCTGGCGCGCGTAAAGCGTCCTGAGTTCCGCGATCACACCTCCAGGAGCGCGCGCGCGGCCAGCGCACCAACTTTTAATCGTGTCGAGCCGCACCTGGTGCAGCGTGGCAGCGTCGGCCTGAGATAGGCCGACGCGAGACAGAAGCAGGCGGTAGGGGGTCAATCTGGCAGCCCCTCAAAATGCCGCGCCAGCGTGGCGCGTATGTCCCAAAACGAGCCTTCACAGATGGTTGTTCTAGCCATACGCACATTCGTTCCCTGCCCCTCAACGCGGACCCGATAGAGCACTGACGGGTAGTGCCGCGAATGACTTTGATAAATCGAAAACTCGTGGTCGGGCACCAATTCGTCTAATAATTCTTCCAGCGCTGTTGCGTTTGGCGCCCGGCTCACGCGCCGGGCTATCTCAACGTTGCTCATCTCAATCCTCCTGAAATTCTGCCGTGATGGCCTCGTTCATCACCAGGCCGGTCAGATAAGGCAGGCCGGCCGGGATGCCCGTTTCGCGGCTCATGCGCCGCGTGATGCGCCAGCCCATCCATTCGGCGGCGGTTTTGGCGATAGCGTCTGTAAGGCTCGCGCCGCCATGCATCTGGTTATTCACCCCATCGGCAAAATGGCGCCCGTAGCGGCTATCCAGGAAGGCCCTTACCGCGTGCCGGTCGGCATCTGTGGCGTCATGGATGGCCTTGGATGCGATTGGCCAGGCGACGGCGGCGTGTTCCGCCATGGTGCCCCAAAAGCCCCATTCATGGTTCTGGGTGGCGGGGATGTTCATGCTGGTCATCTTCCCCTCAAGCCGCCACTTCCGCTGGCGCGGCCCAGGCTTCCGCCGGGACCAGCACATCGCCGAAGGAATACGCGAATTGGCTGCCGTCCTGGCAGCGGACCCACTTGCGCTGCCCCTCGCCCCACTTTTCATTGATCAGCATCGGAAAGCCTTTTGTCTGCCGCGCGGCCCAACGGGCCATGTTTTGGGCAGGGTTCGCGGCAAGTTCGGCGCGAAACTATTTGTGACGAGCCTGATCGGTAGGCGGCAAGGCCAGACCGGGCCGCTGCCATCTTTTCTTTCCCAGCCTGAACGATCTCACGCTCGAACATTGAGCGCATCGACTCGGCCTGGCGCTCCAGATCAATCCCGTCGGCCCGCGCCTCTGCCCTGATATCCTCGTCCGATGCCCCAAGGACATCTTCGATGAGGGCATCCTCCAGCCGCTGGACTGCGTCTCGATCCGATTGAAGCCGCTTCTTGGTCATTTTGGACCTCCGTTGGCCTTCAGCTTGGTCAGTCGCCGCTGGATAAGCCGCTGGCAGCGACCGTCACGAAGGTGCCATCCGGCTTCTTCACCCGGAAGCTGACGCCGCCGGCGGCCAGCGGCACACCATCCGCATTCAGGAACAGCGCGCGCAGTTCCACGGACTGCCCCTGCCAGTATTTAGCCGCGTTCATAGATTGTCGTCCCCCCGAATGATCAGCCGCGCGATGATGGCGCGCCGCCGCAATAGCCGCGCAACCACAGACCCTCCAGAAAGCGGCCGTACCAGCTCGATTGATTGGCCAACCAGCGTGAAGACCCCAACATCCGCGACCAGCCGCCGCGTGACGCGCAGCCCCGCGTCCTGCCCCGCCAGCGCGAAGACGCCCACCTCTGCGACCAGTGGGCGCGATACACTCAGGGCGGCATCCTGTCCCGTGAGCGTAAAGACCCCAACATCCGCGACGAGGCGCCGCGTGACGCGCAGCCCCGCGTCCTGCCCCGCCAGCGCGAAGACCCCTACATCTGCGACCAGTCGCCGCGTGACGCGCAGCCCAGCATCCTGTCCCGTCAGCGTGAAGAACCCAGCATCCGCCAACAGCGGATAACTCGCGGCGGGAGTGGCACGGAACAGGGCGGGGACGCGAATGCGGAGCATATCAGTCGCCGATCAGTGGGGGACGATTGGCGAAGCGATGGCCGGCAGTCAGTAAGCGCTGCAGGCCGGCATTCCAGGCAATGCTACCTTCCAGCAGCGCACGTTCATTGTCGTTGATTTCGCGGTTCACATAAGCCAGCGCGAAAACATCGGCGTCACTTACTGTGCCACCACCCTGCTTGTAGCCGCCCAGCGCCACGCGGCTGACGCTACCCGCTCCCGACGAAAACAGGAAGGGATTGAAGGGATTGGCCACCCCATTCGCGAAGCTCTGCATAATCTCCGATGTGCCGTTGAACCGCAAGATATCTATACTCGGCACCCCATTCGTGGTTTGCAAATACGCGCCCAGGAAGCTTCCCGCATCTGAATACAGGATGCCCCGACGATCCGAATCGAATTCGGTGGCGGAAGAAGCCACGGTGCCGAAAAAGAATGTCGAATCGGGGCTGGTCGCCATATTCCCCACATGCATCAAAGCGCGGAACTGCGGAAAAGGCGGCCCGGATGCAGCCGTAATTCGGCTGACGATTATCCAGGTACACGGACCAAAGGTGCTCGTGTTAAACCCCCGCAGGGTCTCATTGATCAGCATGTTATCCGCGAAGCGCAGCGCCACGCTGCCATCCACAAGTCGTGGCGCGGGCGCCGTGCTGCCGGCCAGTAGCTGTAAATGGTTCCCGAACAGGCTTTCGTCATTCCACTGGTTAATCTGCCCACCGGATTGGAAGCCGCGCAGGCTACTGGCCTGACAAAGCAAAGCCAGGCCAGGCAGGGTCCGCGGATTCCACAAGCGCCCCTGCAGCCGCGCTTCATCGTACCGGCTGACCCCGCGTGGCATCACACGTCCTCAGTCCAGACGGTCGGGACAACGGTATTTCCAGACGCTGCAAAATTGGCATTGGTGTTATTGATGATTTCAACACCGAACACAAATGGTCCATTCAAGCGCATCACCGGACTATCATAAGCCCGCGCGGCCGCCCCCGTCAGCATCGGGATATTGAAGCTTTCACCCGCAAAAACAGAGGCGTCACGAGACGGCCCGACGCCCGCGACCTTCCGAAACATGCGAATAATCATGCTTGGCGACCCAGAAGGGTTCATTGAAGCCAAGTTGATGCGGAAAATACAATAGAGATTCCGGCCAGTGGTTGCATTGCTATTGTCAATGTCACTCAACACCGCCGTCTGATTGATACCCAAGCCTTGCAGCTGGGCCGTCGCGATATCAGCCAGATCGGTGGCCACGCTCCATTTGACCAATGCCATCTCAAATCCTCCCGCGTGCTTGGCTGACCGCGGCCGGCGTCACTTCCACGCCATTTGCCGCTGCCCATGATTTTATGCGCGTCGTTTGTGCCAAAATTACCGTTTTTGTTTCGGCGGAAAGCAAACCCATGGTCTCAATGGCATTCAGCATGGATGCCACGCCACTCACCGTGCCGGGCACGGCTGGGTCTACGCGCAAATCCCGATCCACCGCATCCAGTAGCGTGCCGATCGCGATCAGCCCCTGTGTCGGGATGGGCAAAGCAACTCCAGTCGGGGATACATCGGCAGGAATACGGCCTTCGCGGAACACCAGCCGCAGCAGCGCAAGTTCACCGCTCAGAACAGCAGGCTCTGCGATTGACCGGCAGGAGAACCGGACAGGCATCTCCCCAAACTGCGCGTCCTCTGCATTAAGCAATTCCGCCACCCGCCATTCCGGCAGGCCCTGCATATCGGGCTGCGCAACGCGCGCCGCCAGCACGTCAGTCATCGCCTTATCCTTCCATGAATTCCAAGGCTGAGCCCGAAAAAGGCCGCGCACACCGCCACGAAAAACAGCCTTTCATGCGCGCCGGAAATCGCCACGGCCAAAGCCGCGCCAGCGGTGACGAACAGCGCATCCTGCACGCTGTCTCGCGCGCCAGCCCAGCCCGGCGCGCGCAGGTAATCCGGCACTTCCTTCAGCCCCGCATAGCCCAGCGCGGCCACGGCAAAGGCCCAGCCCGGCGGCATCACGAACAGCATTGCACCGGCCAGCACCGCGCCGATGGCGACATGGGCGGTCTGTCCGGCCGCCCAGGCAAACCAATTCTCGCGCTGCGCGCCTGGCCTGGCCAATTCGGCCAGCACAATCCTGGCCTTGAACCAAATCTCCGTGATCATCATCACTGATCCTGGATCACACCGGTGGTCGGATCAAAATCGACCGGCAGCGTCTCGCCATTCAGCAGGGTGATGGATGATCCATAATCCCACCACCCGATCAGCGGATCAGCCGGACTGGTCGGGGTGTCGTTGTAAAGCACCGCATAGCGGAAAGGGCCGATGGGCCCACCCGCGGCCGTGAACACAAAATCATTACAGACCAGCCGATAAACGCCGCCAGTTTGTCCGGAAGACGCCACCACAACGGTGCCGCCACCAGCCACATAGCCGTTGCCGGCGGCGATCTCGGTCAAATTGCCGCGTATGGTGTTTGTCACGACCGGCGCCACATTCGTCAGCATCACCTTCAGCGTATGCGACTGCAGGTTGTGCACCCCATGCGCGCGGTCTTGAACGAACTGGTTGAATTTATTGAAGGCAGGCATGCGTCATCTCCTCAGGTGATGGTGGCCGCGACGGCAAAGACGCCATCAATCTGTTCATCTGTCGCGATATTCGCCGCCACCACGCGGGCGAATAACGGATCAGACCGCAGCATCCGGGTGATGCCCGCGAATTTGAGTTCCGCTTCCAGCCGCGCGGCTTCCGGCAGACCAGCCAGCGCAGTCACGAAGGCAGGCGGCATGGTGCGTGACCGCACGGCGGCGAGTGCCTCGGCATGGGTGATGAAGTCCAACTTCCACGCGGCCATCATGAATTGCCAGAAACTGACATCGGTCACGGGCGGCGGTGGCGGTGGCGGTGGTGGATCGCAGGGTTCCAGCGCTTCACCATTCCAGCGCTGCCGCGCGGTATCCACCAGCCAGGCCGCGTGGATTTCCGCACTGATTTCCACCGCGCCTTCCGGAATGGCGTCACCATGAATATCAGTGCGATAAAAACCCAGCACCCGCCCATTTGTGTTGATGTGTGCAAAATACATCATTCTTCTCCTGTCACCAGCCGATCGCGAGGTATCGGACGCCAGCGCTTTGCGCTTGGGCCGACCATTCGTTCAGCGTAAAGAAACAGCCACTCAGCGTGAATTCGGAAGCCGCGATCGCGAGTGAACCCGGTGCGGCGCTCAGAACGAGTGTGCCTTGTAAATTCAACACAGCGTTAGGAAACGTGATTGGGAATGTCGCAGAAACACTTGTTCCGACAGGCGTCACATCTAAGCTGTTCGTCAAGCCCCACTGCAAGATCAGCCCACCCGGTAGTCGCGACCATCCAGGATTAGCCAAGCTACGCGCGCCCAGGCCGCCAGCCGAAACCATCCAGGCGCCAACGCCGTCCGACACCAATGTCAGGCTATCCCATTGATAGCGAAGTACCTGTGATATAGCGCCTTCGATGGTGTCCGTGCCTGTGCGCTGAACGGTTACCGCATTGGTGCCGCTGTCGCTTTTCACGATGCGAATTTGCATGGGCCGCCCACCGAGTGCATTCGCCGCCGGCAGCGTGATGGTGCGCGCGCCGCCGCTGGCATTCACCAGCACAAGGCCAGCATCATCCACGGTAAGGGTCGTATTGGCCGAATAGCTGGCCAGGCCACCACCAAACAGCCGGTCCAGCGATTTGCGCACCTGCGCCAAATCCGCATTGGATGCGGTGATCCCGCCGCGCAGGATCACGCCCAGCAATTCTTCCTGGACCGCGTTGAACCATTCAAATCCCGGCACGGTGGCAGGCTGCCCCGCACCGGGGTTGCCGCCAGTGAAAAAGCCTGGTGTGCCGCCCGCTGGCGGCGCTGGCAGGCTGGCGACGGCGGATGCTCTACTGACGCGCTGCATCGTGTTTTCCTTTATGCATAGCTGAAGATCGGGACGGTATGCGCGGGCGCGAAGCGCCTAATCGCGCATTCATATCGGCCGGTGCGCCATTGGCTCAGCGGCGTTTCGCAGTGGTCTTCGCAGGTGAATTCCACCACCTGCTGCGCGCCACCGGCCACCTGGAAGGCATGCGCCCAGGCGTCATCCAGCACCGGCGCTTCACAGGCCATTTCGCAATCATGCGGGCGGAATTCCGTAAGCGTGACGGTATCACCCAACCTCGCGGCGAGGCCGATGATGGCGGCAGGCGTCGGTTCAAAGCGTTCAATCAGCCGCGCCAGAATGCGCTGGCGGCGTTCCTGCACGGTGGCGATGTAAAGCTGATCCGCCGCGCGGGTGGTGGCGGCGATGGTGCCTAAGGGCGGTCGGATTGGGCTGGACAATTGCCCCCGTTCTAGCTGCGGCAGCCCAATGCGAAGCGTGACATCAACCGTGGTGTTGGGATTGGGCAGAAAATCCAATTGCGATCCACCTAGCCCGGTTGTCGCTGGTAAAAGCGTGGCGGTGATGGAATACCGCTGCTCGGCCAGCCTCGCCCCAGATGGCGCGACAGATGAAAAATACTGCCCTAGAAAAGCGCCCCCCGCATTCCATGCAGTGACATAAAGGCGGCACTGCGAAAACCCAGTCAGGCTTCCGGCGACCACGCGCATGAATTGCGAATAGGTCCAAATGTCATTTTGCGCTGCCTGGCGATAGACTTGATCGGCGCGGATGATGCTGGCGGCGGGCGATGCGCTGGCGGTGCCTGAGATGCGAAAATCAACATAGGCAATGCCATCCTCGATACCGAAGCCGGCGACCGCGATGGATAGCCCAGAAATTGGAAAGGCGGCCCAATTGGTCGGCATGGTGCCGGGCGTGCCGACAATCGCATCAACGCCGGCTGGATTACGGATGCCATTAGTAGCCACATCTTCCACCAACACCGCTTCAGTGCGCTGGCCCGCCGCATCATATAAATAGCGCGGCTCATCCACCGCCGCTTCGCGCAGGACACCCGCGCCATCGAAGTACCAAGCGGTGCTGGCGCGGCTGAATTTCTCATTCGGGTAGCATTCATCAGGCAGGCCCAGCGCGCGTTCCCAATCGGCCAGCATTTCTGTGGTACGCGCCGGGTCCGCTTCACGCAGCAGCGCTTCCACGCGGCCATCCACGCGCGCCAATTCCGCCGCGGGCACGGACAGCAAGCGTTCCAGCCGAGAACCAGGTTCGCGCGGCAGCGCATCGCCTGGCGGCAGCAGGCCCAGCAATTGGGAAAGATAGGCGCTGGCGTCCATGCTTCAGACCCAGGTGACAGTGCCAAGCACCGCGATGGTGCCCGCCGGCAGCACAATATCGGCGGCGGGTGCCACCAGCAGATGCGCCACTTCGCCCAGCGCGCCGCTGACGGCAGCCGAAATGCGCGATACGCGGATGGTGCCGCCTGGTTCTGCTTCGCGCACAAAAAAATCAGCCAGCTCCGCCAGCACCGCCGCGCGGATCGCAGCCGTATCCACCGCCAGGTCAATCGTCAGCGCCACGGCCTGCGTGGCGGGGGCGAATACGGTCACTGAAGCTGTCACCGGGCGGCGCGCATCCAGCGCGGCTTGCACGGTGGCCACCAGCGGGGCGGCAGGGATGGCGCCGCCGGTGGTGACAAAGGCCACGCCGACCGTGCCCGCGGCAAGCCAGGAAGGATACACCCAGACCTTTTCCACACCGGCGACAGCCAGCGCCCAGGTCATGTAATCATTGCGCGCCCCGCCGGCCGGAGGCGATTGAATGCGCTGAAGCAACCGCGCGCGCAGCGCTGCATCGCTTTCCGCATCGGCGCCAGCGGCAAGGCCACCCACGGCCACAGTGGCGCTGGGCGCAACACCGGCCACCGGCGCCACCAAGGCCAGGCTGATCCCGGCCAGGCTATTGCCAGCCGCGCCCGCCACGCGCGCCACCACATTGCCGGTGCCTGTGCCGCCGCCGCCAATCGTCAAATCAGCAGCCAGCAGATACCGCGCATCATCGCCGCGCCGCAGCTCAGCGCCCGCAGGCACAATCGCGCCCGCCGTACCAGTGAAGGTCACCGCGCCGATCGCGGCGGTGGCGACAATCCGCGTGATGCCCCAAATGGCGGCGTGCCGCGCCAGCACTTCATCTTCTGCGGTATCGGGCAGAATTTGCAGCGCGGCCCATTCGATGTAGCCGTGCAGTTCATGCGATGCGATGGCGATGGCGCGGACCAGAATTTCTTCCATGGAACGCCGCAGCCGCGCATCCGCACCAGGCAGCGCGACCGCGATTTCGGCGCCCATGCGGTTGCGAATTTCAGTGGGGGAAGGCCGCGCAAAGGGCATTTTCAGAGCCTCATGGTAAACTGGCTGGTCGCGATATCGCCCGGGGTCGCGATGCTGACAGAAAGGCCAAGCACGCCCCGCGCGACCCAGGCAGCGGTGACGGAAACGCTGATGGCCAGCTTGGCTTCCACCAGCCAGGCCAAAGCCTCATTCGCGTAGTCTTCGGCGCGGCGGCGGGTTTCTTCGGTCTGTTTTTGGCGCTTCAGCAGCCAAAGCCGCGACCCGTAGCGATCCTCAGGCGTGAAGGCGTCGCCCACCCAGCCGCGACGATCACCTTCCGCGCCATCATCAGGCCGCGCGCGCGCATCGGTGAACAGGGATAGCACCACAGCGGTTTGCAGCGCTGTTTCGCTGGCCAGCGCGCCGGTGCTGGCCAAGGCCAAATCCGCCGCACCCACGGTGCTCTTCCATTCCAGCGCGATCATGGCGCCATCGGCGGGGTTGGACCCGCCCCGCCACCATGGACGTGCGTATTGTAATCAGCCCGCATGCCAGCCAGGGACATGCCGCCGGTTGCCGCGCGGTCGCGGATATCGCCCATCACATCCAAAGCGCCGGTCACTTCCACCAAAGGCGCTTCCAGCGTGATCTTAGTGTCTGCCTTGATGGTGATTTCATCACCCTCAATTTCAATCTTCCGGTCAGCCTTCAGAAGGATTTTATGGCCGGACTGATAAGAATAGATGCAGACATCGCCGGGTTGCAGCCCGGTTGGGCGGTGGCGCTGATCATCCACACCAATGATCACCGGATGGTCGCGGTTACCGCCCACGCACACCACAAGCACATTCGCCCCAGGCAGCGGCACGGCGGAAATCCCGTATTGCTGGATGCGTTCCACATTATCGCGCGTCTCACCGGCGAGCAGCGTCACCTGGCTGCGCTGGAGGCCATCCGCATCATTCACCGGGCCAAGCGTGCCACGGCCAATGGCGAGCATGACGCGGCGCTGAAGCGGCGCAATGAAGCGCTTCATATCATCCAGCGTCATTCGTTTACCCGCTTCCAGCGGTCTTTTTCATCCGCGCGGCTTTCGATGATGGTATCGAAAGGCCCGCCCTTGCCTTCGCCGCCTTTACCCTTTTCGGGTAGCAGGGCGTACGCATCCACCGGCGCCACCTGCAATTCCGTGACCGTGCCCTGTTCCGTCAGGCTGAACACCACATTGGAAATCAGCAATTCGCGTTCCAATTCCAGGAAAGCGTCTTCCACCCAGACCTTGGTGTTTGGCATCCACAGATTGCCCGAAGAACCACGCCAGCCCGGCACGGTGTAGCGCACGCGGCGCGACTTCCCCGCCGCCACCCGCACTTCATGCGTCGCGCGGTCCTGGAACGTGACGCCTTCGCCCTGCCCTTCGGCCAAAATCACCTTCGGGCGGTGGCGCAGAATGTCTTCATCCTCGGCCCGCGCTTCGCCCTGGGATGCGCTGGCTTCACCCTGCGCCTGGCCACGCACCACCACCACATTGTGGCGTTCCGCGACATCGAAGCTGCCATTGGCGCGCAGGATATTCCCATCCTTCCCACCAAGCCGCAGCGCGCCGGCGGCTTCACCACCTTCGCCCGCGCGCGTCAGGATCAGCGTGCCGCGCCCATCACCGGTCGCGATCACCGCGCGTTCACGCGCCGCGCGTGCGATGCATTCCCAGGCAGCTTCGCCGGGCTGGATCGAAAAGCGCGAGAAGGGCTTGCCCAGATCAGTCTCGGCCCGCACTTCAATCCCATAGGGTTCGGCGATGCGCCGCGCCGCTTCTTCCAGGCTGATATTCGCCCATTCATACGGGCCATCCAGCGTCGCCGCGCAATCCACCAGGTCCGCCGTGCGTTCGCGGCCGCGCACCGTCAGGGTGTGGTTGGTGGCGTCGTAAGCCACTTCCAGCGCATCCAGATAGCCCTGCACCACTTCATCGCCTTCAAGCGTCAGCAGAAACTCGGCACCTGGCCGAATGGCGCGCGCGATCTGCGCCGCGTCTGCCGCGCCCGCCCAGCGTTCCGCCAATTCAATGGAGATTTCCGCCGCCGCAGCATCGAGCCCAATCGAACACTTCATGCTGCGCCAGCCCTGATAGATCAGGCCGCCGACAATCAGCGCGACATTCGCGGCAATCGCGGCGCTCATGCCAGCACCTCAATCGGGCGGCTGGATGGCACGAAGCCGGGGTGGCGCACGCGGTTGCGCGCGGAAAGCGCGGCGGCGCGGCCAAACAGATCAGACAGGCTGTCCCCATCAAGCTGATACGCGATGAAGGTGCTGGACATCACGCCCGGCAATTCCAGCCGCCTGATGCGCGGCAGCGGCGCGGCGCGTTCCGCCAAATCCGCCGCTGATGCCGCACGCAGCGCGACCAGGCGCTGCCAAACATCATCCCAGCCCAGCGCCGCCACGGCATCCGCCGCCGCCGCCAGTGCGTCAGAAACACGGTCCCGCGCCGCCATGGCTTCATCACGCGAAGCCCAGGGCACCGCCGCTGCGGCGCGGGCAAATTCGCCGGCGAACATCGCCGCCGCCAACACACCCAGCGCTTCATTCGCTGCCACCAATTGCTGGTGCGCAGGCGTGGTCGCAGGGCTGGTAGCCGCCGGCACCAATTCTTGGGCGGTCAGCGCACCCAAAGCTTCAAAGGCCGGCACCGGCGCGGCATCGGCACCACGCGTCAGCGCCGCGCGCCCGCCCGCCTGGGCTGAGACATCGCGCGCCGCCGTGGCCAGCGCCGCAGGCACTGCGGTGTCAGACACCAGCGCCGCGTCATTCAGGCTGGCCAGCGCCGCCACACTGCCAGCGGCGCTGCCACCAAGTCCGGTATTGGCCAGCGCGCCTTCAATGGCGCCGGCAATGCCTTCGACACTCGCCTTGAAATTCGCGATGGCGAAATCCGCCATGGCGCGCATGTAGCGATACTGCGCCCAAACCGCCTGCCCTGCCGTGAGCAGCCGATCCGCCTCAGCCAGCACACTGCCCAGGCCATCCGTGCCAATCACCGGCGCGGGCTTGGTCCCGGCAATCTCCAACCGCAGAGACACATTCGCGACGCGCGCGCGGTCAACATCATTCTCGATACGGCAATCCAGCACCACCACCTGCATGGCGCCGAGCCAGGGGTGCAGGAAGGTCGCGGGCGCAGGATCAGCCGCGGCGCGGCGGAAGGCGCGCGCCTGCAACACAACATCCGGCCCGATCAGTATGCCATCAACGGAAAAGCTGCGCGTCTTCGCGCCCAAATCCTCATGCCAGGGTTCGTCGCGGCCCGGGAATTCATGCGTGACCCAGCGGCGGATAGAGGTTTCTTCGGATCGCCGCGCATAAAACAGCAGGCCACGCAGCGCAGCCGGGCGCAGATTGGCGCCGACCCAGGGCAGGCTTGCCGATAGCCCGGCGATGCTGGTCAGCGCTTCACTCATGGCGCGGCCAGCATCCCGCGCCGCACATTCAGCGCCATGCCGTCATCAGCGCCACGTTGCGTGACGGATACGCCAAAACCCTCCGGCGCGCGGATGTTCACATCAAGGCCGGCATTCAGCCGGACATCATTGGCAGGCGGCAGCACACCGCCGCCCGCGCCAGATGGCAGGGCATTGTCGCCATAGATGGATTGGCGGCGGAGCGCATTACCCCGGCCCGCATCGCGTGGTGAGGGCGCGGCGGGGGCGCTGCTGCCGCCGCCGAGACCCAGGCGGTCCGTCACCCAACTCAGCGCGTCCCGCACGGGCTGGAAGTAGCCGAGCACATCATTGAAAACGCCCTTAATCACGTTGCCGATATTCGTGAAAACCTGGCCCACGCCATTCCAGGCATCGATGATGAAATCGCCCAGGCTGCCAAAAATTCGCTTCGCCTCCTGCATCTGTTCAGAGTCAAAGAACGCGCGGAAGGCGGCGCTGATTTTATCCCAGACAGCTACGATGCCATCCCAGTTCTCATAAACGAGGTAACCTAGCGCGGCGAAGAACGCCGCCGCTGCTACAAACCAGCCTACCGGCGTCAACAATAGGGCAGCCGAAAGCGTTATCATGGCTTTACCCAATAAACCGAGAGACACGAGCAGCCCGCTGCCAAGCGTTAGCGCTATGGCAGCAAGGAAAGTTTCAAGCCCCCCGAAGTATCGCACAATCGGCCCAAGCACCTTCGAAACGCGCTCAAAGATATTGGATAGCCGCTCAAAGGCACCCGGCGTGTCTTCCGTGCCGACCACGAAATTGCGGATCGCCGTAAAGGCGCGCGTGATGCTGGTGCCGATATCGCGCGCCCATTCATCCAGGCGGCCTTCGGATTTCATCCTCTCAATCCAGGCCAAGATGTCTCTCAATTGCTGCTTCAGGAATTCAAAAGGCCCACTTTCGGCAACCTGGCGCGCGAAGTTGGACCAAGCGTCGCCCAGGTTGGAAAGCATGCCATCCCAGCTATCGGCCAGCCGGTTCATCCCGCCACCGGCAATGCCACGCCAGGCGCGCGCTGTGGCGGCAATGATCGCCGCGCGATTGTTCTTATCAATCGTCGCGCGCATCTGCCGGCCATTTTCTTCCCACTGCATCACAATGGCCTGACCTTCAGTCCGTGCCTGAATGCCAAACCGTTCGATCGGTTCCAACTCGCCACGGCCGGTAGCGGCCATCGCGTTAATGGCCTGATCCAGGCTGGTGCCAAACACTGAAGCAGCGTCACCAGCGGCGCGCAGCGCGCCGTCCGCAGATGCGCCACGCACACCAAGCACTTGAAGCGCCACTCCGGCTCGCACGACTTCGCCGACATTAAACGGTGTTCTCGCGGCAAATTCCGTCAATTCATTCAGCCGGGTCTGCGCCGCTTCCGCGCTACCCATCACGGTTTCCAGCGTCAGCCGATACCGTTCGAAATCCGCCGCGCCCCGCACGAATTGCTGATTGAACAAAAACGCGCCGCCAGCACCAATAATGCCAAGCCGCGCGGTCAAGCCCGCCACCGCGCCCGCCGCATCACGCGCCCGCCCGGCCACATTGCCCAGCGCACCGGCCAGCACGCCAGCGCCGCTCACATTCGAAAGCCGCTGAGCCGCCTGGCCCACCGCCAGCATCCCCGCCGCAATGCCACCAAGCCGCGCCTGCAACGCCGCCAAGGGCTGCGATGCGCGGTCAATCGCTTCGATCAGGATGGATAGCCGGAGGGAACCCGACATCTAATTGACTACCTCGCTGCCATGCGGCGGTTCCATTCCACCGCGCGGTT
>JADCES010000060.1 GCA_020250005.1 Roseomonas sp. | reverse complement strand
TGGCCGGGTGAAGACTTTGGTGCCGCAAGTGCATGGCGGCATTCTGGGCCGGCGCGATTTGGCAGAGCATTTGGCGCAAATGCAAGCGCATGGCATTGCGCCAATTGATCTGGTGGCGGTGAATCTCTACCCGTTTGAAGCGACCGTCGCGAAGGGTGCGGATTTCGACGACTGCATCGAAAATATTGATATTGGTGGCCCGGCAATGATCCGCAGTGCTGCCAAGAATCACGCCCATGTCGCGGTGCTGACGGAACCCGCGCATTTTGCCGAAATACAGGCGGAAATCGCGGAAGCAGGCGGCACCAGGCTTACTACGCGTCGGCGCCTCGCCGCCGCCGCCTATGCGCGCACGGCGGCTTATGATGCGGCAATATCCGGCTGGTTCGCGGGACAGGAAGGGCAAGAATTTCCGGAACGCCTCAGCTTTACCGGCGCGCTACGCCAGACTTTGCGCTACGGCGAAAATCCGCATCAAACGGCAGCGTTTTATGTGGATGGCAGCGCGCGCCCCGGCATTGCCACCGCGCGGCAAATCCAGGGGAAGGAGCTTTCCTATAATAATCTGAACGACACGGACGCCGCCTTTGAAGCGCTGGCGGAATTCGCTGATCCGACGATTGTCATTGTGAAACACGCCAATCCTTGCGGCGTGGCGGTGGCCGGCGATTTGGCGCAAGCCTGGGACCGCGCGCTATTGTGCGACCCGGTTTCGGCATTCGGCGGCATTGTCGCGGCCAATCGCAAACTGGATGCGGCAGCGGCAGAACGCATTACCGCGATTTTCACCGAAGTGGTGATCGCGCCTGATGCGGATGAAGCGGCCCTTGCGGTGTTTGCCAAAAAGAAAAATCTGCGCCTGCTGCTGACCGGCGGCCTGCCCGACCCGGCCGCGCCGGGGATGATGTTCCGTTCGGTGGCCGGCGGCTTTCTGGCGCAATCGCGCGATGCCGGGCGCGTGAGTGAAGCCACGTTGAAATGCGTGACCAAACGCGCCCCTACAGCGGCGGAGATGGCCGATCTGCTATTTGCCTTCCGTGTCTGCAAGCATGTGAAATCCAACGCCATTGTCTATGCCAAGAACCTTGCGACGGTGGGCATTGGTGCGGGCCAGATGAACCGCGCGGAAAGTAGCCGTATCGCGGCGTGGAAAAGCGAAGCCGCGGCCAAGGCGGCAGGATTGCCTGAGCCTTTGGCCAAAGGCTCCGTCGTGGCATCGGATGCGTTTTTCCCCTTTGCCGATGGGCTGGAAATCGCGGCCTCTGCCGGTGCTACCGCCATCATCCAGCCGGGTGGCTCAATCCGTGATAATGAGGTGCTTGAGGCCGCGGATAAGGCCGGGCTTGCCATGGTCTTCACCGGCATGCGGCATTTCCGGCATTGAAGCGGTTATAGGGGCCGCATGGAGCATTGGACCTTGCCGAGCTGGCTGCCACCTGATGCGGTTTTGCCGCTCGCCATTTTATTGGCGGCGCTGGTGATTGCGCTTGTATTGGTGCTGCGCCGCCCCGCGCCTGATCCGCTGGCCGGCATGGTGCTTGGCCAGCTTTCCGCTTTGGCAGCCGCACAGGAACGCCAGGCCGAACGCGTGGCTTCCCTGGAAGGTGATATCGCCGATCGCGTCAATAGCGTGGTGATGGACCAGACCCGCGTGCTGAATACTGCCGTACAGGAACAAATCTCACGCATCGCCGCGCAGGAAGCCGCCATGGCGGATCGGCTGACCCAGGCAGAACGCAGCCTGACGGAAGCGATCAAGGGGCAGAATGAAAGCCTTTCCGCCGCACTCAGCAGCCAAACCGAACGCATGACAACAAGCCTTGGCGCGACCTCGGCCGAGATCAAGGAAAGGCTTGCGGTGATTGATGCGGCGCGCGGCAATATCGAAGCGCTCGGCAATCAGGTGAATACGCTGGCGGGTATTCTGGGCAATAAGCAGGCGCGCGGCGCCTTTGGCGAAAGCCAGATGGAACAGATCATCGCGGACCGGTTGCCTTCCGATGCCTTCACCCTGCAAGCGACACTTTCCAATGGCAAGCGCGCCGATTGCCTGATCCATCTGCCAAACCCGCCCGGCCCGATTGCGATTGATTCGAAGTTCCCACTGGAATCCTGGCTGATGCTGCGCGATGCGGTCGATGATGCAACGCGTACGCAAAAACTTCGGCAATTTTCCGCCGATGTGCAAAAGCACATCAAGGATGTGGCGGAACGCTACATCATCCCTGGCGAAACTGCCGAAGGTGCGCTGATTTTTGTACCGTCCGAGGCGATTTATGCCGAATTGCATACCTCGCTTGTGTCGCTTGTTTCGGATGCCACGCGGCGCGGGGTATATATCGTCTCCCCCACCACCTTATGGGCGGTGCTTGGCACCATGCGCGCGCTGCTGCGTGATGTGCGGCTGCGCACGGAAGCGGGGCGCATTCGCAAGGAAGTCGATAAGATGCTGGCGGATGTGGTCCGGCTGGAAGACCGTACCGATAGCCTGCGCAAGCATTTCGGCCAGGTGCAAAAGGATGTGGACCAGATCGAAACCTCGGTCGGTGCCATCAAGCGTGGTGGCCAGCGCATCGCAGATCTGGAATTGGACGATCCACCAACGCCGATCCTGCCGACATGATGATGCCCTGCGGAAGGTTGGACAGCGCGCTGCGCCCAACTGGTGTATAGGCTCTGCCCGTGCATATCCTGTTCGACACGACCATGATGCTGATGTCGCCCCTTTGGACGCAGCCTTCGGGCGTGGACCGTGTGGTCTTTGCGCATGCAAGGCATTGGGCGGCCTTGCCACCTTCTTCCGTAACGCTGGTGGCGCGCACGCCGCAAGGGCAGCTCACGGCCCTGCCAGATCAGGCAGGCCGCGCCTTCATTGCGGCAGCACAGGAAAGCATTGCGGCCGGGCGTCGCGGCGCGATCCCGTGGCTCAGGGCACAGGCAGCCGCGCGCATGCTTGGTCATTTGCTGGGCGAAGGCCGCCTTCGCCTGCGCCGCGTGCTGGAGGGAACGCAGGGCCATGGGGCGGTTCTGATCAACGCCTCAGGCCATATGCTGCTGGCCCCGCGCGCCGTAGCCGAAGCCAAGGGCAAGGGTGCTCGATTTGTGCCGTTGCTGCATGATAATCTGCCGCTCAGCCACCCGGAATATTCCCCACGCAACGGCGCGGCACAGCAAAAAGCGCGCATGGCATTGGTTTCGGCCATGGCGGATGGGGCGCTCGCGGTATCGGCTGCCTCAGCCCAGGAATGCCGGCGCTATTTCGCCGCTCAAGGGTTGCGCGTGCCGCGCTTCGCAGTGGCGCATCCGGGGCTTGATCTGCACGCCGTACACCCCGGATTGCCGCCGATACGCCCCCGGCCATGGTGCGTCATGCTCTCAAACATCGCGCCGCGTAAGAACCACCTGCTGATGTTACAAATCTGGAAGGAAGCCCTTGCTGACCGGCCGGATGCCCCAGACCTGGTCATCATCGGCCGCCGCGGATGGGAAAATACAACAACCTTCGCCATGCTGGATCGGGTTGATTGGCAAGGGCGGGTACTGGAACTCGGCCGCTTGACGGATGCTGCGGCGGTGCCCTGGATCAGGGGCGCATGCGCCTTGCTTTTCCCCTCCATCGCCGAGGGCTATGGCATTCCGCTGGCCGAGGCCCTTGCTATGGGCGTACCCGTATTGGCAAGCGATATCCCTGCCTTCCGAGAGCTGGGCGCCGGCGTGCCCGACTATCTTCACCCGCTGGATGGCCCCGGTTGGCGCGATGCGATCCTGGCAATCAGCGCCGAGAACAGCCCGATGCGCGCGGCTCAGCTTGAACGATTGCAGAACTGGCGTGCCCCGGATTGGTCCTCACATTTCGCCGCGGTGGAGCGTTTTCTGGAGGAGGTTGTGAGCGGTTCGCAAGAACAGGCGCATTCTGCGGAAACTGGACAAGATGACCATTGATGCGGATGAGGCAGTGAAGGGCTTGGTCTCGATCGAAGCCGGGATCGGGGCTGGCAGGCGTTACCTGGCCCTTAGTGCTGGCCTGCGATTGGATTATCCGCTCAAGTGGAATTTACCGACATGACTGCGCTGCAAGCCCAATCTGGCCTTGGCCTGCTGGCGCTTTGCCTGCTGGCTTGGGGCTTGGGTGGGTTCAAGCGAGGCGTTTCGGCGCGTGTGGTGGTGATGGGGCTTGCGCTGCAAATCGCCCTTGCTGCGGCGCTGCTACATGTCGCGCCGCTGCGTGCCGGTTTTGCCTATTTGGGTAATGCGGTGAATGCGCTGGCGGTCGCGACCCAGGCCGGCACATCGCTGGTCTTTGGGTATTTGGGTGGTGGTGCCTTGCCGTTTCAGGAACTCCGCCCCGGTGCTTCCTTCATTCTGTTTTTCCAGGCCCTGCCGTTGATTCTGGTGGTCGGTGCGCTTTCCGCGCTGTTCTATCACTGGGGCATTCTACCGGCGATTGTGCGCGTGATGGCGGCGGTGCTGCGTCGGCTTTTCGGCATTGGTGGTGCGGCGGGTTTTGGCGTGGCGGCGAATGTTTTTGTCGGCATGGTGGAAGCGCCGCTCATGATCCGCGCATGGTTGGCGCGCATGACGCGGGCCGAGCTTTTCGTGGTGATGACGGCGGGGCTTGCCACGATCAGCGGCAATACGCTGGTGGTTTATGCGCTGATGATCGCCCCCGTGGTGCCGGATGCCGCCGGGCAATTGCTGACCGCAAGCCTGATTTCCGCCCCCGCCGCGATCCTGGCCGCGCTTTTGATGCTGCCGGCGGAAAGCGCCGGCACCGTGCCAGACCACGATACGGGCGAAGCTGTAAAACTTTACGACAGCAGCATGGATGCGCTGGTGCGCGGCACGCAGGATGGGCTTTCGCTGCTGCTTGGCATCATGGCGTCACTGATTGTTTTCGTCGCGCTGGTGGCGTTGGTGAATATGGCGCTGGAACCCGCAACCGGCTTCACGCTGCAACGCCTGCTTGGGCTGGTGCTTTGGCCGGTTGCCTGGGCCATGGGGGTGCCTGCGGCGGAGGCAGCCACCGTCGCGTCCTCGCTTGGCGTGAAGATCGTGGTGAATGAATTCGTGTCCTACCTGGAACTCGCGCAATCGGGCGGGGCGGGGCTTTCGGAACGGTCGCGGCTGATCCTGACCTATGCGCTCTGTGGCTTCACTAATTTCGGATCGGTTGGGATTATGGTGGCGGGCATGGCCGGCATGTGCCCGGAACGGCGCGCAGACATCCTGCGGCTTGGCCTGCCATCGCTGGTTTCGGCTTCCATCGCCTGCTGCATGACGGGCGCGGTGGTTGGGCTGCTGACACCCTGAAATTAGCTTCTAGCCCTGCGGGGCATAACGCGGCAGGATATCCGCGAAGGAGCCCGCGCCATGTCCCATATCGTCCATCGCAATCTATTGAAGGACCCGCCCATTGCCGTTTCCGGCCAAGGGATTTGGCTGCGCGATTCCACCGGGCATGATGTGATTGATGGCTCGGGCGGGGCGGCCGTTGCCTGCCTTGGCCATGGTCATCCGCATGTGGTTTCCGCCATGAAGGCGCAGATTGATCGCCTCTGCTACGCGCATACCGCGCTGTTCAGTGCGGGCAGTGCCGAAAAGCTCGCTGAAGTGTTGGTCGGGCATAAGCCAGGCGGGTTGACGCATGCCTATTTTGTTTCCTCAGGCAGTGAGGGGATGGAAGCCGCACTCAAAATCGCGCGGCAATATTTTCTGGAAGCGGGCGAACCGCAACGCACGCGCTTTATCGCGCGGCGGCAATCCTATCATGGCAATACGCTCGGCGCGCTGGCGGCGAGTGGCAATATCGCGCGGCGCACGCCTTATGCGCCGATCCTGTCTGATGCCTTCAGCCATGTCTCCCCTTGCTTCGCCTATCGCGATCGGCGTGATGATGAAAGCGATGCTGAGTACGTCGCGCGCCTGGCGGCAGAGCTGGAAGCGGAATTCCAACGCCTTGGCCCGCGCAATGTGATTGCCTTTTGCGCGGAAACCGTGGTGGGGGCGACGCTTGGTTGCGCCACTGCGCTGCCTGGTTATTTCCCGGCGATGCGCGCGGTATGTGACCGCCATGGCGCGCTGCTGATTTTGGATGAGGTGATGTCCGGCATGGGCCGCACCGGCACCTTGCATGCCTGGGAACAGGAAGGTGTTTCACCGGATATTCAGGTGATCGCGAAGGGTCTTGGCGGCGGTTATCAGCCGATTGGCGGCATTCTGGTGCATGGGCGCGTGGTGGAAACCTTGAAGCGCGGCACCGGCACCTTCAAGCATGGCCATACCTATCAGGCGCATCCTGTCGCCTGCGCGGCGGCTTTGGCAGTGCAGGAAGTGATTGCGGAGGAAAACCTGCTCGCCAATGTCTGCACCGCCGGCGCGCTTTTGGAACGTGGCTTGATGGAACGGCTTGGCAATCATCGCCATGTTGGTGATATTCGTGGCCGCGGCCTGTTCTGGGCGGTGGAATTCGTGCAGGACCGCGCGAGCAAAGCCACTTTCGATCCCGCGCTTTCAGTTAATGAACGGATCAAACATGCGGCCTTTGCGCATGGCCTGGCCTGTTATCCCATGGGCGGCACGATTGATGGCAAACATGGCGATCACGTGATCCTCTCACCGCCCTATATCGTGAATGCGCGTGATGTGGAGATGATCGTGGAACGCTTTGGCGCTGCGGTGGATGAGGTTTTTGCCAACTTACCTAAAGGCTGAGGTGTTGCGCACGCAGCGCTGGATCAGCATCCAGCGCTGCCATGCTGCCATCATAACGGATTTCGCCCCGTTCAATGACATAGGCGCGATCCGCCACCACCGCCGCGAAATCGAAATTCTGTTCTGAGAGCAGCACGGCAATGCCTGCGCGCTTCATGCGCAGAACAGCCTCGGCCATCAATTCCAGAATGACGGGTGCTAGGCCTTCGGATGGTTCATCCAGCAGAACAGCTTCTGGATTGCCCATCAGCGTGCGCGCAATCGCCAGCATTTGCTGTTCCCCGCCAGACATGGCGGCAGCGCGGCGATGGCGCATGGAAGCGAGGTTTGGGAAAACCTCAAACAAGCGCTCCGGCGTCCAGGCATCGCGCCCTTCTGCCGGGCGGCGGCCAACTTCCAGATTTTCGGCGACCGTCAGATCGGTAAAAATCCGCCGATCTTCCGGCACATAACCCAAGCCAAGCCGCGCGATGCGAAAGGGTGGCAGCCCGGCGATATCACGCCCCGCAAAACGCACGCGCCCGGCGCGCGGCGGGATCAGCCCCATGATCGCTTTCAGCGTGGTGGATTTGCCCGCGCCATTGCGGCCCATCAGCGCCGCGACCTCTCCACGCGCAAGCCGCAGCGACACACCAAACAGAATCTCCGCCGGGCCATAGCCGGCGCGCAAGCCTTCCACTTCAAACATCGCTTCAGCCATGCGCCGCTGCCCTGGCGCGCAAGGCGGCGCGCAGGCCGGAAGTGCCTAGGTAAACGCGCTGCACTTCGGGATTGGCACGCACTTCTTCCGTGCTGCCGGCGGCGATGATTTCGCCCCGCACCAGCACCAGGATGCGATCCGCATGGGCGAAAACCGCATCCATGTCATGTTCGGTGAACAGCACGCCGATGGCGGAACGCCGCGCAATGCCAGCCACCAGGCGCATCAGCGCGGCGCGTTCAGCGGGTGCCATGCCGGCGGTGGGTTCATCCATCAGCAGCAGGCGCGGCGCGCCGGCAAGTGCAATCGCTAATTCCACGCGCTTCACATCACCATAAGCCAGCGCGCCCATGGGCCGTTCCGCTTGCTCTGCCATGCCAAGCTGATCGAGCAAGGCCAACGCTTCCGCCCGATACAGCGCACCAGCCCGAGAAGTCACATCGCGCGTCCGCCCGGCATGGGCAATCAGCGCCATTTGTAGATTTTCCAGCACCGACATGGAAAGAAAGGTCTGCGCCACCTGAAAGCTGCGCCCGACGCCCAGGCGGCAAATGGCGCGCGGTGGCAGGCCGGTAATCTCCTGCCCTTCCAACACTACGCGCCCGCTATCGGGCCGCAATTGCCCGCCCACCATATTGAAACTGGTGGATTTGCCGGCGCCATTCGGGCCGATCATGGCGAGCATCTCCCCCGCTGCCAGGGAGAAACTCACATTGCGCGCCGCCACCACGCCGCCGAAATTCTTGTTGAGATTTTCCACCAGCAGCAGCGTCATGGCGCGCCACCCGAAAGCCGCGTGCGCAGCGCTGCATAAGCGCCACCAAGCCCGCGCGGAAAAATCAGCACCAGCGCGATAATCGAAGCCCCCAGCAGAAAGCGCCAATGATCCGTGAGCGGCATGAAGACATCCTTGATGCTGTGAAAAGCCGCCGCCCCCAGCACCGGCCCCATCACGGTTTGCATGCCGCCCAGCAAAATCATCGCGAGAAAATCCACTGACAAGGGAATGCCAAGCAAGGTCGGATCAATCGAGCCTTTTGAAAATGCGTAAAGCCCGCCCGCCAGCCCCGCCGCGGCACCGGCAATGGTAAAGCCAAGCCAGCGATGGCTGCGTACATCAATCCCAATCGCCTCGGCACGCGGCGCGGAATCGCGCGCGGCGCGCAGGCTCGCGCCAAAGGGTGCATAGATCACATGTCGGAGCGCCAAAATACCCGCCATTGCCGCGACCAGCACAATGTAATGATAGGCGCTGCGCGATGCCGCCCAGGCTGAGGGCCAAACGCCGACAATGCCATTATCACCGCCCGTGACCTCCACCCATTGAAAGCAGACTGCATAGGCAATTTGCGCGAAGGCCAGCGTCAGCATCGCCAGATAAATGCCCTGCAAGCGCACAATGAAAAACCCGAACAAGGCCGCGAAAAACCCACCCGCCAGGGGCGCTGCGATCAGTGCCGGTTCCATCGGCATGCCGAGTTTCGTCACCAATAACCCGCTCGCATAGGCACCCAGGCCGAAATAGGCTGCATGGCCAAAGCTCACGATTCCGCCATTGCCCACCAGGAAATTCAGCGAAAAGGCGGCAAGGGCGAAGATCAGCACCTCGGTCGCTACCTTGATCGCATAGGCATCACCAAAAATCGGCACCGCAGCAGCGGCCACTATCGCCAGCAGCAGAAGCGCTTTCTCGGCCACCGCAAAGCCGCGCGGTCGCATGATACCTTCCGGCAAGGCGCTATGCCCTGCCGCCGCTTCGGGCCGACCAAGCAACCCCCAGGGTTTTACCACCAGCACCAGCGCCATCAGCAGAAACACCAGCACCAGCGTGATTTTCGGGAAAATCAGCACGCCGAAAGCCTGCAATTGCCCGATCAGCAGCGCCGCCAAAAAGGCACCACCGATGGAGCCCATGCCACCAATCACCGTCACCACAAAGGCCTCGGTAATGATGGAAAGATCCATCTGCGCCGAAGCCGAGGCACGCGGGATCTGCAAGGCGCCACCAAGCCCCGCCAGAAAGGCACCCAGAAACAGCGTGCCGGTGAAAAGCATCGCCTGATTGACGCCAAGCGCGCCCACCATTTCCCGGTCCCGCGTTGCGGCGCGGAGCAATATCCCAAAGCGTGTTTTCTTCATCAGCAGCCATAGCAGGCCTAAAACCACCGGGCCGGCAGCAATCAGGAAAAGCTCATAGGCCGGAAAGCGCTGATCCAGGATCATCACCCCATGGCGCAGCCCCGGCGCGCGCGGGCCCGTAATATCCATCGGCCCCCAGATTTTCAGCACCGCATCCTGCACCATCAGCACGACGCCGAAGGTCGCCAATAATTGAAACAACTCCGGCACCTTATAAATCCGCCGCAGCAGCAGGATTTCCATGACAACGCCAAGCACGCCGACCACCAGGGCGGAAATCAGCACGCCGGCAAAGAACAGCGTTGGCGATCTTTCAATCTGCAATAGCCAGGGCACGATCGTCACCGCCATATAGGCGCCAAGCATATAGAACGACCCATGCGCGAAATTGACGATGCGCGTCACGCCAAAGACAAGCGTGAGCCCCGAGGCGATGATGAAAAGCGAGGATGCGCTGGCCAGGCCCGACAGGCACTGGACCAGCAGAAAGCCGAACTCCACGCTCAAGCCCGGCGCGCGGCCCGTACTTCTTCTTCAGGGAACATGTAATCGGCGCCATCGGCATAGCGCGCATTGCGCATGGTGCCCTGGCCATTGCGCAGCACCGTTTCACCAACCCAGGTGCCCATGGTGCCCTGCTGATCAATGCCGCGCATCGTCACATTGCCCACCAGCGTATCGGTGCGCAAATCGCGAAGCGTATCCACCAACACCTCATTATCCAGGCTATTGGCGCGGTTCAGCATATTGGCCAGCACCTGCACCGTGACATAACCCAGCAGGCTGCCCTTGCGCGGCGTGTCATTGAAGCGTGCGCGATAGGCTTCAACAAAAGCGCGATGCGCGGCACCTTCCGCCTGTTCCCAAGGATAGCCCGTCACGACCCAGCCTTCCGGGGCTTCATCGCCCAGCGGGATCATGTATTCCGGCTCTCCGGTCAGCAGGGAAAGCACAAGGCGGCGTTCAAACAAGCCGCGCGTATTGCCTTCCCGCACAAAGGCCGTCAGGTCCGGACCGAACAGCACATTGAAAATCGCATCCGGCCGCGCCTGGGAAAGCGCGCCCACTGTCGCGCCCGCATCCACGCGGCCAAGCGCCGGATATTGTTCGGCGATGATTTCCGCACCAGGAATCGAACCACCGATCAGCCGCTTGAAATTCGCCGCCGCCGATTGGCCATATTCGTAATTCGGCGCCACGATCGCCCAGCGCCTTTGCGTCCTGCCGCGCGCGGCTTCCACCAGCATGCGCGTTTGCATGAAGGTGGAAGGGCGCAGCCGCCACGTATAGCGATTGCCCTGCGCCATGGTGATCGCATCGCTCAGCGGTTCGGTCGCGAAGAACAGCCGTTTGCGCTGATTGGCGAAATCCGCCACTGCCAGCCCGACATTAGACAGGAAGGTGCCGGCGATGAAGGAAACATTCTCGCGCGTCAGCAATTCCTCGGCCACGCGCACCGCATCACCAGGTGTCGCGCCGTCATCGCGGAAGATGAATTCCAGCCGCCGCCCGCCCATCACACCGCCGGCAGCATTGATCTGTTCTGCGGCCATTTGGA
>JADCES010000006.1 GCA_020250005.1 Roseomonas sp. | reverse complement strand
GGCATGGGAAGGCCGCCCCGTAGTCTTCAAATTGAAGCGCGCAATCGCATAGCGCCCGGTCACCACGCCGCCATCCGCCCGCGCCGGTTCCGGCACCAGCACAAACTTATGCCGCGCCGCTTCCGCTTCGATCAGGTCGCGCGTGGAAGGGCTGCCGATTTCCTCATCGCTGGTGAGCAAGATCGTGATCGGCAAAGGGGTCGCGATCTTGGCCGCAATGATCTGGCGCATGGCTTCCACCGCCAGCACCGTGCCGCCCTTCATGTCCAAAATGCCAGGGCCATAGCAGCGATTGCCCTCCCGCCGGATCGGCAGTTTGTCGAGTGTGCCAATGGGATGCACCGTATCCAGATGTGCCATCACCAGAATACCGGGCGGGCCATCGCCGGCTGGGTGCGGAAAGCGCGCGCGCACGCAATCGCCAAGCCCCATGCGGCCTGGAATGCGATCAATCCGCGCCCCCAGCAACGCCAAATCGCGGCACGCCAAATCCATCATGCGATTGACTGCCCCCGCATCAAAGGTCGGGCTTTCGCAAGCCGCCCAGCGCATCAGGCGGGCCAGGATGTCATCAGCGTCAAAAGGCAGCGCAAGGGCGGCGGTGGCGTCAGGCATGGTGTCTCCGTATCGCGGGAATGATCACGCCTGAAGCCTGCGGCGCCGCGCGGCTCAGGGCAAGGGGGCAACTCGGCAGGGCAGGGGCTTGCTGTTAAGCTGCACCGAAACGGAGACAAAGACCGATGCGCCTTTTGGTTGCCAATGCGAATACCACCGAAGCCATTACCGAAACCTGCGCCACGGTGGCGCGTGCCGCCGCCGCGCCGGGCACCGAGATCATCGGCGCCACGCCGCGCTTCGGCCCGGCGGTGATCGCAACCCGCGTGGAAAATGTCATTGCCGGCCATGCGCTGTTGGAGGTTTTGGCCGACCATGCCGGCAAGGTTGATGCCGTTTTGCTCGCGGTCAGTTTCGATACGGCCCTGGATGCGGCGCGGCAGATGATGCCCTGTCCGGTGCTGGGCATGACGGAAGCCGCGGCGCTCACGGCCTGCATGATGGGCGGGCGCTTTGGCCTGATCACCTTCGGCAATGTGGAACCCTATCGCGAATTGATCGCACGCCACGGGCTATCGGCACGACTCACGGCGCTGGCTGGCTTGGATGCAACCCCGCCCGAGGCGCTGGCTAACCCCGAAGGGGTTGCCGAAAAACTCCGGATCGCGGTGGAGGGGCTGGCAGCGCAGGGCGCTGATTCGGTGGTGCTGGCCGGCGCGGCCATGGCGGGCTTTGATCAGCGCCTGGCCGGGCGGGCCGCCTTGCCCTTGTTTGATGGTATTCGTTGCGGCGTGAAGCTTGCGGAAGCGCTGGTGGCCTTGAACCCGCCCAGGGCGCAGAGCGGTTCCTATGCCCCGCCGCATGGGCGCATCAGCCAGGGGCTTGCGCCCAGCCTCTCAGCCCGCCTGCTGGGCGGGCAGTAGCGCCGCGCAACGGAATTTATTGACGGTTCAAGCGCGCCGGGTTGTTCATGCCGCCTGCGGCGTCATCACCCAGGCTTGGCCGGCCGATATTGCCGAATAGCGCCTGCATCAGGTTTCGCTCGGTCCCCGGCACGGGGGTTTCGCGCGATACCATGCCGACATCCCGCCCATCCTCGGGCCGCAATTGCCGGATATCCTGCACCACACCGCGGCGATCAAAGCTGATCGCCACCACGACCCGGTCGCGCAATTCCAGGTAACGCCCGGGCATGAGCTGCGTATGACCACTGATGTAGAACCAATTCTCCTCATCAAAGGTGCCGCGCGCTGTCGGCGGGCCCAGCAGTGCCAGCACATCCCCGCGGGTCTGCACCCCTTTGGTGATTTGGCTAAGCCTTTCCGAATCAACGCGATTGCCACGCGGCACCGGGGGCGGGGCCAGTTTTTCGCAGGCGCCCAATGCCAGCGCGGCAAGCAATATCAACGCGCTCATGCGGCGCTTGGCGCGCAATTCTTCAGCCATGTCGCGGTTCCCAGCCCAAGACGCCTTGTTCAAGATTGACCATTCGCCGCTCCGGACCCATGTCCAGGGTCTTCGATAGACAGGCTGAGCCTCTGGGGTCAACCGCTAGCTTCCGGCTTTGGAAAAGGATCAATGGGTCTACTCAGCGCCTTGCGCCGCCCGCCGCATGAAAGAGCGGGCTTCACCCTTTACGGCGCCGCCGTTGCCGCCGCGCGCGCGCCCTATTTCTACGCCGATCTTGGCGTGCGCGATTCGGTGGAAGGGCGGCTTGATCTGATCCATCTGCATGCCGCGCTGCTGGTGCGCCGCCTGAGGCGCGATGCCGATCAACGCGGCCCCGCCTTGGCTCAGGCCGTGTTCGACGCCATGTTTTCCGATATGGATGTCAATCTGCGCGAAATGGGCGTGAGTGATCTGGTGGTCGGCAAGCGTGTGCGTGGGCTTTGGGAAGCCTTTCATGGCCGCGCCACGGCCTATGAAACGGCGCTGGATGGGGCTGACCAAGGCGCGATGGCCGCCGCCCTGGCCCGCAATGTCTGGCGGGTGGAAGAAGCCGGCCCCGCCGCGCTGCGCCTGGCACGTATTGCCTTTGCCCAGGCGGATTACCTGCAAACCCAGGATTTCGCCCGGCTTCTGGCCGGGGAGGCGCAGTTTCTGGCGCCGGAAGCCATTGGTGATGCTGCCTGAATTCGCTCGCCGGCAACTCCTGACCGAACCGCCCCAGGCGGGTGTTGCGGAAGTATTGGAAGCAACACCGGCCGAATGCGTAGCCCTTGCCAAGCGCTTTGGCATCGAAGCCTTGCGCCATTTCAGCGCGCGCTTCACCCGCAAACCCTATCCGGGCGGCGGGTTGCTGCTTGATGGGCGCATCAAGGCCGAAGCGGTGCAGCTTTGCGTCGTCAGCCTTGAGCCGGTGACTGAGCATTTGGACAAGCCCTTCACCCTGGTGGTGCTGCCGCCCGAGGCCGCCCCATCCGAAGACCCGGATGGGCCGGACGAGATTGAGGCCGACGCCACCGGCCATTTCGATTTGGGCGAGGCCTTGGCGGAGGAATTGTCGTTGTCCCTCAACCCCTATCCCCGCGCAGCCGGGGCGCATTTGCCGGAAGGCTTGCAGGAGGGTGATGAGGAAGCACCGCGCAACCCCTTCGCCAAGCTGGCAGCGCTGCGTGGCGGCAAGGCCTAGCGCCTTCGTCGGCATGTTGGCGGCCGATGCACCCCCCTGGGCGGCAGAGGCGCTGATGGCCTTGGCGGCAATTGACCCGCTGATTGCCGCCATACCTGAAAGTGCCGGCGTATTGCCCTGGCGCCGCCGCGAAGCCGGCTTTCCTGGGCTGCTAAGAAGCCTTTGCGGGCAAATGATCTCCAGCCAGGCGGCAAGCGCAATCTGGGGTCGGCTTGCCAGCCTGCCGGGCGCGACCTCGCCCGCTGGGCTGCTGGCCCTGAGCGATGAGGCCTTGCGCCAGGCCGGGCTATCGCGGCCAAAGCTTGTTCATGCGCGCGCCCTGGCGGAGGCTTTTGCGCATGGGCAGCTTTCGGCGGAAGGCTTGGCTGCCTTGCCGGATGAGGCAGCCATCGCCGCCATTGCTGCCATCCCAGGCTTCGGTCCTTGGACGGCGGAGGTGCATCTGCTCTTTGGCCTGGATCGGCCGGATATCTTCCCCTCGGGCGATCTGGCGCTTGCGGCATCGCTTACGGCGCTGCGCGGCTTGCCGGCGCGGCCAAGCCCGAAGGCATTGGCGGTAATCGCCCATGGCTGGCGGCCCTGGCGATCCATGGCGGCGCGGCTGCTCTGGCATCATTGGCGCCATGTGACGGGGCGCCCGGCCGGGGAAGGGTAGGGGGCGCGCTTCAATCCGCCGTGGCGCCGGCATCCCTGACAATCTCGGCCCAGATCGGCATTTCCGCCTGCACGAAGCGGCCAAATTCTTCCGGGCTTTCACTTGGCAGGGCTTGCAGCCCTTCCTGGGCGAAGCGCGCCTGCACGGCTTGCTGCGCCAGCACGGCACGGAAGGCGTTGAACAGCCGGTCGCGAATTGGGTTGGGCAAGCGCGCCGCAGTCCAAACGCCCCACCAGCCGGTGATATCCAGCGCGGGCAGCCCCGCCGCTTCACTGCCTGGCACTTCGGGAATGACCGGTGAGGGCAAGCGCGTGCTGAGCGAAAGCGCCTTCAGCGTGCCAGCGCGGATTTGCGGCAAGGCGACAGGCGGCGTGCCGACCAGGATTTGCACATCCCCGGCCAATACCGCTTGCAGCGAAGGCGCCCCGCCGCGGAAGGGGACATGCGTGATGTCCTGCCCCGTTACCTTGGCAAGCTTGGCGCCCACCAGATGGCTTGGCGTGCCGATGCCAGGTGTCGCGTAATTCCAGCGCCCCGGTTGCGCGCGCATCCGCGCCGCCAGGTCGGCCAGGTTATTGATGCCGGAATCGGCCCGCACGGCGATGATCAGCGGCAGGTCACTCACGCGCGTGATCGGTGTGAAATCATTGATCGGATCAAAGGGCAGGCGACGATACATGGCGGGGTTCACCGCATGGGTGAAATTGCCGCCGAGCAGAATAGTGTAGCCATCCGCTTCGCTCCGCGCGACATGCTCAGCCGCGATATTGGAACCCGCACCGGGGCGGTTATCCACGATGATGGTCGTGCCGCCCAATTCACGCGCCAAAGGTTCGCTGAGCGTCCGCGCGAGGAAATCGCCGGAGCCACCTGGTGGGAAGCCAACCACAAGTCGGATCGGCCGGCCCATGGGCCAGGGGGCGCCGGATTGCGCGGCGGCCTGCTGGGAAAAGGCGAGTCCCAAGGGCGCGGCGAGGAGGGTTCGGCGGTGGAGCATGGGTTTCTCCCGGTGGCGTTTTGCTGGGCTTTGAAGTGATTTGCCTAGCGCAAGATTGGAAGCTTAGCCTAGATTTGCATTGGAAAGATCTGTTGCAGTTTTCTTCAGGTTATTCAATATTCACCCCCTATACATTTTAGGAGGATTAGGTGTTTTTTCGTCTGCGATTCATAGCCACGTCAATGCTAGCCCGCATTATTCACGATCCCCTTCGCCTGGTTGATTGTCTGCCTCCATTTTCTGCTGAGGCAAATTGCTGACGCGGCTTCACTCCCGGACTGCCTTTCCGGTTTTGTGTTGCGTATCGCGGG
>JADCES010000059.1 GCA_020250005.1 Roseomonas sp. | reverse complement strand
GACTGCCACTTCCATATCTTCGGGCCCTATGATCGCTTCCCGCTTGATGCCGGGCGGCATTATGACCCGCAGGCGGCAACCATCGCGGATTACCAGCGTATGGCCACAGCACTTGGCATTGAACGCATGGTGATTGTGCAGCCGAGTGTCTATGGCACGCAGAATGAAGTCTCGCTCGATGCTGCGGAGCAATTCGGCCTGGATCGCGCGCGCGTTGTCGTGGTGATTGATGATGGTTTTGATGATGCCGCGCTGAAGAAACTGCATGCGCGCGGCACGCGCGGCGTGCGCTTCAATGCCGTCAGTGGCAATGGCACGCCGCTTGAACAGCTGGAGGCTTTGGCGCGGCGCATCGCGCCCCTCGGCTGGCATTTGCAGCTTTATGCGGAAGGCCATCAATTGCCGGAATTGGCGCCGCGTCTGGCGACGCTACCGGTGCCGGTGGTAGTGGATCACATGGGCGGGGTGAAAACCAGCGAAGGGTTGAATGGCGCTGGCTTCAAGGCGCTGCTGAGGATGCTCGAAAGTCCGCAATGCTGGGTGAAGATTTCCGGTTATCGCATCTCTGCCGGGCCGCCCTTTGCCGATGTTGCGCCCTTTGCGCGGGCGCTTCTGGATGCCGCGCCGGATCGCGCCGTTTGGGGCACGGATTGGCCGCATCCAAGCTTGCAGCATTGGATGCCGGAGGATGGGCATTTGCTCGATCTTCTCGGCCAATGGGCGCCGAGTGATGCGCAACGCCGCCGCGTCCTGGTGGAAAACCCTGCGCGGCTTTACGGATTTTGAAAATTGGGGGGCTGCAAAGCCCCCCTTTCAGATCAACCCTTGCGGGTGGCTTCGTAGCGCGCCTTGGTTTCGGCATTGGGCGGGTAAAGGCCGGGCAGAGGTACGCCCTTGCCCACTTCTTCCATGATCCAGGCTTCGAGGCGTTCCTGTTCCACCGCGGCTTCCACCACGGCATCCAGCAGCGCTTGCGGGATCACCACCGCGCCATCGGCATCGGCCACAATGATATCGCCGGGCACCACGGTAACACCGCCGCAGCCAATGGTTTCCTGCCAGCCGACGAAATTCAGCGCGGCCACGGAAGCTGGCGCCACATAGCCCTGGCAATAAACGGGCAGGCCCGTGCCAATCACGCCCGCGCCATCACGCACCACGCCATCCGTCACCAGGCCGGCCACACCCTTTTTTGCCATACGCGCACACAGGATATCACCGAAAATCCCCGCCGCCTTGTTGCCCATCGCGTCAGCCACGGCCACGCAACCTTCCGGCATTTCTTCAATCGCGGCGCGTGTGGAGCGCGGTGAGGACCAGCTATCCACTGTTGCCAAATCTTCCCGCGTCGGCGTGAAGCGGAGCGTGAAGGCCGGCCCCACAATGCGCCGACGATCACCCTGCACAATCGGGTTTGATCCCGCGATGTAGCAGAAGCGCACGCCCTTCTTGAGCAGAACGGTCGTCAGCGTCGCGGTGGTAACCGCTTCAAGCGCGGTCTTTTGGGCGGGGGTTAGGGCCATAGCCAGCTTCCTTGTCAAATCCTGGCGCTTCCATACAGCGCTTGCGCCATCGGGCAAGGTGGGCAGCGTCAGGGGCGTGACCAGCCAATCCGCCCCATCATGCCACACGCCGCGCAATCAGGCTTCCAGGCGCTGTGTTCCGCGCCACAGGCATCGCAGCGCCAGCGCGGCGCGCCGGCGGCATTGGCAGCTTCGCGGAGCCAAGCGGCCTCCGCCGCGCGGCCTTCGGCGCTATCGCCATGCTCGGCGCGCTCCAATTCCGCGAAAAGCAGAAAGGCGCGCCGATCCGCTGCGCCGCTCGCGAGCAAACCATCCAATTCACTGCGCGCCCGGCCCGTCAGCCCGGCTGCCAGCGCGACCCGCGCCATCAATAGCCGCGCTTCGGGGTGGCCGGGGTTGCGATGCGTCAGATCTTCCACCGCCTTTACGCGGGCGAGTGGCGCCGGCATGGCCGCAACCCAAGCCGTCCCCAAATCCGGATGCGGCGCGGCATTCCAGGCCGCTTCCAGCACATTGCGGGCGCGGCGCCGGCTGCCCGCGGCCATCAGCCGCGCGGCCTGTGCCAAAGCCGCCGGGGCGAATTTCGCATCCGCTGTAACGGCCTGCTTTTCAAGCTCCGCCGCCTTGGCCGGATCGGGCTCCGCTGCTGCGGCGGCCAGGGCAAAGGCAGCGCGCGGGCCATCCGGCGGACATAGCGCCAGCGCTTCACGCCAATCCCGCGTGCGTTCCGCGAGCAGCCGACGCTCTTCGCGCAGCCACGCGGCACCGGGTTGCGCTGCCTCGGCCTCCCGCGCCAGGCGCTGGGCTTCGGGCCAATCCTCCCGCTGCATCGCCTGGCGCAACAACCCGCGCAGCCCAAGGAAGCGCGCTGCGGAATCTTCCGACAATTTCTTGAAAATCGCGCCGGCAGCGTCTTCCTTGCCGGCGAGTTTCTCGGCCTCCGCCGCCAACAACAGGGTTTGCGGCGTATCGCCCAAAAGCGCCCGGGCGCGGCGGGTTTCTTCCAAGGCGCGCGGGGCGGTGCCGGCACCGAGTGCAATCAGGGCACGCGTGATGGCCGCATCACCATCCGCGCGGCGCCGGGCGGCACGGCGCAGCGCCATCCTGCCGGGCACAGCGCGCGACCAGGCCCAAAGCCGCAAGCCGCCATGCAGCAGAATAAAGCCAAGCGCCAAAATCGCCGCCGCCACCGGCACAGGCAGGCCCACCCAGAAATCACCCGCACGGATTTCCACCGAACCGCCCAGCCTGAGCAGCCAAAGCGTGATAGCGGCGACAGCAACCAGTGCCGCCAGCAGCAAAAGCGCCTTGCGCATGGCGCCTCAGCCCCCGGCCAGGGTGATGATGGCGGCGCGCGCCGCGAGCAGCGCCTGGGCTTCGGCTTCCCAAGCGCCCAAGGCCGTGCGGGCCGCGGGCGGCAGGGGCGAAAGCCTTCCCAAAGCCCCCGGCAGATCGCCGGCTTCAAGCGCGCGGCGTGCCGCTTCCAAGGCGGCGGCGGCTTCATCACCCCAAATGATCGTCTCGCCACGCCTGATGGTGATCAGGCCGGCAAGCCGGGCAGAGGCACTTTCCAGAATCGATTGCCCCTCCCGCGCTGGTTCGCTCGCGGCACGCGCCGCGCGGGCGGCGTCTTCAAACGCCAGGCGAAGTGCAGCTTCCGTGGGCGGGCTGGCTGCGGCAAAGCGGCTGAGCGCAGCCGGCGGGTTGGGGAAGGGCGCAAGCGCTGGCCCCAGCGCCTGCCCTGCATCCAGTCGCGCACGCAGCGCCGCAATGGCCTGTACGCGATTAGTCCGCGCCTCAATCCCCGCGATGCGCGCCTGCGCCGCTTCAAGAGCCTGCATGCGGGCGCCAAGCGTGGATTCGGCACCGGCCAAGCGGCCTTCCAAAGCGGCGCCCGCGGCAGCGATGCGCTCGGCCTCAGCCTTTTCGGCGGCTTCCAGGCGGATGAGCAGGCTGCGCGCCAAATCCTCGGTCCGGCGCAAAGCTTCGGCATCGGCGGCTTGCAGCCGGGCGGCCAGCGCATCCTGCCGCTCGGTCAGGCGGTCCAGCCGTGTTGCTAAGGTCTCGGCCAGGGCGCGCGGGGCGAGGCCCGAGACATCCAGGCTTGGCGCAGGCCTGCCTTCCAACCCGGCAAGGCGGCCTTCCAGCGCTTCAAGCCGCTGCAGCAGAGGCGCCAGATCAGGAGCGGCGGTGCGGGGCCGGGCTTCCAGCGCGGTGATGCGGGTTTCGAGCGGCGCGGCGTTGAAGCCGGGGCGGGCTTCCAGGGCGGCAAGCCGCGCCTCCAGCGGGCCGAGATTAGGCAGCGGCGGGGCGCTGGGGCGTGGCGTGATCAGCAGCCAGCCAAGCGCCAAAACCAGCACCGCGCCGCCGGCGAAAAGCGGCAGCAAAAGCGGATCAAGGCGACGCTTGGGGGCGGGGGAGGTATCGCTCATGCGGGAGCCTTTAGCACATCCGCGGGGCCAAGGCATGCCAACAAGGCGGCGTGATCTGGCCTGCTTGCCGTGCAGATTTCCGCCCAGGGCAAGGCGGCTAATGCCGAAGCAATGCGCGGGCTGAGCGCGATGGCGATGATGTTCTGGGTTGCCTTGTGCAAACCCGCATCAGCCAGCAAGCGCATTGCCTCTAGTGCTGAGCGTGGCGAGGTGAAAAGCGCGGCATGGACGCGCCCTTCCCGAATGGCTTGGCGCGCTTCTGCTGGCAGTTCGGTGCTGGGCCGCGCGGCATAAATCACACGGCGGATCACGCGAAACCCCTTGGCGCGCAAAGCAGCGGCGAGATCAAGCGCATAGCCTTCGCCAACCGCAAGGCAAAGCGTGCCTGTTTCCGGCTTGAGCGTTGCGCCAATCAGTGCCGCAAGCGCCTGCGCATCCCCCCCTGCCGCGCGCACATCGGCAAAACCGCGCGCGCGGGCTTCGGCAGCGGTCGCTTCACCCACGGCGATCACGGGCAGTGCCACAAGTGGCAAAGCGCGTGCCGCGGCGCGGCTGGTGATGATGATCGCCTGGCAATTGCCGGGCGCCTTGAAGGGCAGGGCGGTCAGGATCAGCGCGGGCGCCAGCACCGCTTCCCAACCAAGGGCTGCAACCGCGCGCGCGGACTCCGCCGCGCCGGGTTCCGGGCGGGTGATCAGAATGGCGCGTGAAGCGCGGGCGGCTTGGCGCGGCATGGCGCAAGGCTAGACCTGATCGGGCGCGGTTGGCGAGGATATCTTCGGCTATTCATCGCGCTGCGGCCGCGCCAGCAACCGCGCCACTGCTTCCTGCACCGTCACCTCGCCGCGCACCAGCGCCGCCACCGCGCCGCAAATCGGCAGGTCAACGCCAAGCTGTGCCGCGCGCGCAACCAAGGCTGGCGCCGTCGTCACCCCTTCCGTGACACCCTGCCGCGCGGCGAGAATGTCAGCCAAGTTTTCACCGCGCCCAAGCGCCATGCCGAGCGAGGTATTGCGGCTGCCCGCCCCCGTTGCCGTCAGCAGCAAATCGCCAAGCCCGGAAAGGCCTGAAACCGTGTCAGCGCGGCCACCAAGCGCGCTGGCCAGGCGCGCAATTTCCGCAAGCCCGCGCGTGATCAACGCGGCGCGCGCATTCTCCCCAAGGCCTGCGCCCATCACCGCGCCGGCAGCAATGGCAATCACATTCTTGGCTGCGCCGCCAATTTCCGCACCTACGGGATCATCACCGCCGTAAAGCCGGAAACTCGCTGACCCAAGCCGTGCCACACCAAGCGCGCGCAAGCCGGCATCAAGGCTGGCCACCACCGCCGCAGCGGGAAGGCCGCGCGCAATTTCATGGGCGAAATTGGGGCCGCTCAGCACACCGGCGACACTACGCGGATGCGTATCCGCGAGGATTTCCAGCGGCAGCATCAGGCTGCCTGCCTCAACACCCTTGGCACAAATCAACAGAGGGGCGGGCAGCACCGGCAGGCTTTGCAGCACCGCGCGAAGCGCCTGCGCCGGTACCACCAGCAGGATCAGCGCCGCGCCTTCCAACGCTTGCCCCGCATCGGCGGTGATGCTGATGCCATCAGGCAGGATGATGCCTGGCAGCAAACGCTCATTCGCGCGGCTTTGCTGGATCAAAGCTGCGCGCGCCGGATCACGCGCCCAGAGCACAGCGCGCTGACCCGCGCGATGCGCCTGAATGGCTAGCGCCGTGCCCCAGGCGCCTGCGCCGATGATGGCAATATGATCCTTCATGGTTTCAGCCATGTGACGGTGCTTCCCGCGCCGGCCTCATTGGCGCCGAGGCCGGCCAGCAAGGCGGGCAGAATTTCGGCGGCGTCTTCGGCAAAGCCCTGCGGTGGATTGGCGACCACCAGCCCACTGCCATTCAGCCTTTGCGGATCGGTCGGCTCCCGCAACCACAATTCAGCCGACAGTAGCGGTGCCACGCCTGCTTCCATCAGCGCATGATGAAAGCCGCGCACCGGCGCGCGATGCTTGATGGGATACCAGGCGGCGATGATGGCAGCGCGAAAACGATGCCGCATCATGGCCATGGCATCAGTGATGCGGCCATAATCACCTTCCTGTTCAAAGGGTGGATCAATCAGCACCAGGCCGCGTTTTTCGGGAAAGGGCGTCAAGGCGCGCAGTGCTTCCCAGGCGTCGCGCTTATGCACCGCAACCTGCGCATCGCGCTTGAAATGTGCCTTCAGCCTGGCGTGGTCTTCCGGGTGAAGTTCCACCGCCATCAGCCGATCCTGCGGGCGGAGTGCAGCACGGATAAGCGCTGGTGAGCCCGGGTAGAAGCTCGGAAAACCTGCCTGCCGCAAAGCTGCAAGAAATGGCGCCAGCGCAGGGTTGGTGCTGTCGGCAAGCCGCAACGCGCCGCGCGTCGCTTCGCCGGTGCGGTTGGCCTCCGATGCTGCCAGATCATAGATGCCGCAGCCTGCATGCGTATCCAGAACGGCAAAGGGTGTCGGCTTGCGCTTGAGTGCCGAGAGCAGCGACAGCAGCAAGGCATGCTTCAGGCAATCCGCATGATTGCCGGCATGAAAGGCGTGGCGATAATTCATGCCTCACCCAAAAGCATCGCGCGCAAGCCGCGCCAGATTGTCATGTCCCATGCGTGCATAGGTCAAAGGATGCGCCTTGGCGGGGTCTTGTTCGGCTTCCACCACAAGCCAGCCTGCATAGCCCGCCGCCGCCAAGGGTTTCAGCACCGCCGGGTAATCCACGCAGCCATCGCCGGGCACGGTAAAGACACCCTGAAGCACCGCTTCCAGAAAAGGCAAATCACGCGCCTTGGCTTCCTGCAACACGGCCGCGCGGATATCCTTGCAATGCACATGCACAATGCGCGCTGCATGCTGGCGCGCCGCCAGCGCGGGACCGCCGCCGGCAAAAGTGAGATGCCCGGTATCGAGCAAAAGCCCGACCTGAGGCCCTGTTAGTGCCATCAGCCGATCAATCTCGGCCTTTGTTTCAATCACCGTACCCATATGGTGGTGATAGGCAAGCCATAACCCGCGCGCCTTGATGCGCTTGGCAAATTCCGTAATGCGCGGTGCAAAAATGGCCCAGTCAGCATCGGTCATGACAGGGCGCTGTGATAGCGCGACACCCTTTTCGCCATGAATGGCGCGGGCGATTTCCGCATGCACCATCACCTTGCAGCCCATCGCCACCAAAAGGCTGATATGCGCTTCCGCCGCTGCCATTTCGGCATCCACATCGCGTTCCAGCAGACGCGAACCATACCAGCCGGACACAAGGTCAAGCCCATGCCGCGCGAGGATGGGGCTGAGCACAGCAGCATCGCGCGGAAACTTATTGCCAAGCTCAAACCCTGCAAAGCCGGCCTGCTTGCCTTCAGCGAGGCAGGTCTCGAGCGGCGTGGCTGCGCCCAATTCCGGCATGTCATCATTGGTCCAGGTGAGCGGATTGATGCCAAGACGAACACGCATGATCAGTCCCCTTCTGCCTGGTTGCGGCGCTTCACTTCATAATCGCTGCGCGCGGATTTTTGCGCGGGGGAATTTGGCACGGCGCTGACCGGCACTTCCCACCAGACGCCGCCCTCGGCCGTGCCGGTCTCCGGATCTGTCTCAATCACGATCACTTGCGTGCGCTTGGCGGCGAAGGCTGCGGGCAGGGCGGCTTCCAGTGCCGCGATATCGCTGACCTTGCGCGCCTCGGCACCCAGGGCCGCAGCATGCGCTGCGAAATCAATGCGCGGTGCGGTATCGGCCAGCAGGTTATTGAAGGCCACGCCGCCCGTGCCGCGTTGCAGGCGATGAATACAGCCAAAGCCGCGATTATCAAGCACGATGATCGTAAGCTTGGCGCCAAGCGCGATGGAAGTCGCGATTTCGCTATTCATCATCAGATAGCTGCCATCACCGACCATCACCACCACTTCGCGTTCTGGCGCCGCGAGTTTCGCACCAAGCCCGCCCGCGATTTCATAGCCCATGCAGGAATAGCCATATTCCAGATGGTAGCCAGTGCCATCTGTCGCGCGCCATAGCTTGTGCAGCTCACCGGGTAGCCCGCCGGCCGCGCATACCACCATGCCATGGCGCGGCATGGCGCGATTGACCGCGCCGACAACTTGCGCATCGGTCGGCAGGCCAGCATTTTTGCCCTTGGGGGCGGCGGTGACGCGATCCACCACGCGCTGCCATTGCTGGATGGCGCTGCGTGCCTTGCCTTGCCAGGCTTGCGGCGCTGCCCAGGCACCAAGCGCGGTTGAGAGTGCCGCAAGCCCTCGCGCCGCATCGGCCACAAGCGGCAGCGCACCATGCTTATGCGCATCAAAGCCCACAACATTCAGGCCAATTACGCGCGCCTTCGGAAACAAGGCACGAGAGCCCGTGGAGAAATCCTGCAACCTGGTGCCAATCGCCAGAACAACATCGGCCTGAGCGGCCAGCGCATTGGCCGCCGCCGTACCGGTCACGCCAATCGCGCCCAGATTGCCCGGCGCATCCCAGGGCAAGCTGCCCTTGCCGGCTTGGGTTTCGACATAGGGAATGCCATGCCGCGGAGCAAAATCCGCAAGTGCTGCTTCCGCGCGCGCATATTTCACACCACCACCGATGATGATGATTGGGCGTTTCGCCTGCCCGAGCAGCGCAGCCGCGGCGGCGGCCTCTCGCGCATCAGGTTCCGCGGCGCGTGGGCGCCATAGGCGCTTGCGGAAGAAGGCAGCAGGCCATGCCATGGCTTCGGTCTGCACATCCTGCGGGAAGGCCAGCGTGACGGGGCCGCATTCGGCGGGATCGGTCAGGACGCGCATGGCGGCGGGCAAAGCGGTCAGCAATTGCTCGGCGCGCGTAATGCGATCGAAATGGCGCGATACGGGGCGGAAGCAATCATTGGCGGAAAGCGTGGCATCGCCGAAATTCTCAATCTGCTGCAGGACAGGATCAGGGCGCCGGCTGGCAAAGACATCGCCGGGCAGCAGCAAAAGCGGGAGGCGATTCGCATGCGCCACGGCCGCTGCGGTCACCATATTCGTGGCGCCGGGTCCGATGGAACTCGTGCAGGCCATGATGCGCCGCCGCGCATGGGTTTTGGCATAGGCAATCGCGGCCAGCGCCATGGCCTGTTCATTATGCGCGCGAAAAACCGGCAGCTTGCCGCGCTGCGCTTCCAAAGCCGGCCCCAGCCCAGCAACATTGCCATGGCCGAAAATCGCCCAGACACCGCCGAAAAGCGGCAGCGCCCGGCCATCAATCTCGGTTTCCTGCGCTGCCAGGAAGCGGACCACAGCCTCAGCCGCGGTCAGAGTGAGGCTCGCCATGGAATCTCCTCGGCTGGGGGTATTGTCCCGCCTTTCTTGCGTGTTACGGTCATTGAAACCACCGCGCAAGAACCATCCAGGAAACGCCAGACCACGCATGCTGACCTTCGCCCAATTCGGCGCCGGACGTATCGGCGCCATCCATGCCGGCAATCTTGCCGCATCCGGCCATGCCAGGCTGAAGCATGTGGTGGATATCAATGGCGAAGCGGCGGCCGCATTGGCCGGGCGCCATGGCGCGCAAGTCAGCGATACTGCGAGCGCTTTGGCCGATCCGGAAGTCGGCGCGGTTATTATCGCATCTTCCACCGATACCCATGCCGATCTGGTGATTGCCGCGGCGCGCCAAGGCAAGGCGATATTCTGCGAAAAGCCGATTGATCTTGCGCTGCCGCGTGTGGATGCGTGCCTTGCTGAGGTAGCGAAGGCGGGCGTGCCCATGCTGGTTGGTTTCAATCGGCGTTTTGATCCTTCTTTCGCGGAACTGCATCGCCGGATCGCTGCCGGCGCGATTGGCGCGGTGGAACAGGTCATCATCACGAGCCGCGACCCCGCGCCGCCGCCGCTTGCCTATGTGAAGGTATCGGGCGGGTTGTTCCGTGACATGACCATTCATGATTTCGATATGGCGCGCTGGATGCTGGGCGAAGAACCCAATGAGGTCTTCGCCCATGGCGCCAATCTGGTGGATCAGGCGATTGGCGCTGCCGGCGATATTGATAGCGCCATGGTGTTGCTGCGCACGCCAAGCGGGCGCATGGCGCATATCAATAACAGCCGGCGCGCCAGCTACGGCTATGATCAGCGTGTGGAGGTTTTTGGCAGTGCCGGGCGCCTGATCGCCGGCAATCTTACACCCACCACGGTGGAATTGGCGGATGGCCAGGCGGTTGTTTCCGACAAGCCGCTGCATTTCTTTCTGGAACGCTACGCCGATGCCTATCGTATCGAATTGGCGGCCTTCATTGACGCGGTGCTGCACAAAACGCCCATGCCGGTCGGCGCGGAAGATGGCCGCCGCGCCTTGGTGTTGGCGGAGGCAGCCAATGCGTCACTTGCCAGCGGCAAGCCCGTGAGGCTGTGATGGGCGCGCTGCCGAAAATCTCTCTCGCTGGGCGGCATATCCTGATCACGGGTGGCACGCAGGGCATTGGGGAAGGCTGCGCCCTGGCCGCGGCGGAAGGCGGCGCAGGCGGCATTACCATTACCGGTCGGCATGAGGCGCGTGGTGCTGCCGTGGTGGCGAAGCTCCAGGCGCTCGGCGCGCGCGCGCAGTTTTGTGCGGCTGATCTGGCAGATGCCGAAAGCGTTGCGCGGATCATCCCTGAAGCCGAAGCAACACTTGGCCTGGTGGATGGGCTGATCAATGCGGCGGGCCTCACGGATCGCGGCAGCATTCTGGATACACCAGTGGCGCTTTGGGATCGGCTTTTTGCGGTGAATGCGCGCGCACCTTTTCAATTGACGCAGGCGATGGCGCAACGCCTGGCTGAAGCCAAACGCCCCGGTGCCATTGTGAACATCATCACCATGTCGAGCCATGGCGGGCAGCCTTTCCTGACTGCCTATGCGGCTTCCAAGGGCGCGCTTGCGACACTCACGAAAAACACCGCGCTTGGCCTGCGCCCCATGCGCATTCGGGTGAATGGCATTAATCTTGGCTGGGCCGATACGCCGGGTGAACACGTGATCCAACAGCGTGATGGCAATCCGCCAGATTGGCTGCCCAAGGCTGAAGCAGCGCAGCCCTTCGGGCGGCTGATCAAACCCGCCGATGTGGCCGGGCTTGCGATTTATTTGCTGTCTGACGCGGCCGAGATGATGACCGGCGCCTTGGTGGATTTCGATCAGAATATCATGGGGGCCTATACGTGAACCCTGCCGAGTTACAGCGCCGCCTTGCGCTTTTGGCGCCAATTGCGCGGGATGCCGCCGCACTTGCCGCGCGGTTGCGCCATGAAGGCAAGGGCGCCGCGCGCTTGAAGGGCGCGCAGGATTTCCTGACCGAAGCCGATGGCGCGACAGAGGATTTCATTCGCGATGAACTCGCGCGGCTTTTTCCCGGTGAGGCGATCCTGGGTGAGGAAGGCGGTGGCGAGGTATCTGATTCTGGCCCGCTTTGGATCATTGATCCCATTGACGGCACCTCCAATTTCGCGCGCGGGGGGGATCGCTGGTGTGTTTCCATCGGTCTTGCGCTGGATGGCCGTGCCGTGTTGGGCGCCATTGCGCGCCATGCGCCGCAAGAGCTGATCCTCGGCGCGCAGGGCTGCGGTGCCACGCTGAATGGTGCACCCATTACGGCAGCGGCCACGCATGACCTTAGCCGCGCGACGATTGAAATCGGCTGGTCACTGCGCCGGCCGGTTGCGGATTACATCGCGCTTGCCGGGCGCGTCATGGCAAGCGGTGCTGGTATGCGTTGCGGTGGTTCTGGTACGCTCGGCCTCGTGGAAACCGCGATCGGGCGGCTCGATGGCTATATGGAATTGCACATCAATGCCTGGGATGCTTGTGGCGCGCTTGCCATCGCCCGCGAAGCCGGTTGCTGGACGAATGCGTTCGACAGCGGTGATTGGCTGGCCAGCGGCAATCCCATCTGCTTTGCTGCGCCTGCTTTAGGGCCAGGGTTGATGCGTTTGATGTCAGCATGAACGGGAACAAGAACCCCGCTTCCATATCCTTGGCATCTATGCCGGTGCTTTGGGGTATTCATATGAGTCATCGGGATTGCGGTACTCGCCTTCAGCCTTGTCCATGCCGTGACTGCTGTTTCCGCCGTGATCTTCCTTGTCTCGGCCCGCCATAACCTTGCCACCGTCAATGTTTTCGGTTGTGTGGAAGCGGGAGAAATGGCGCTTGCCATCGCCTATTGCACCGTGCTGATCCTGATCATGCTGGCGGTGGTTTTTACGATGGAAAACGCGTGGGACGTGCGGAAATCGCACACCGCGCCGTGGCGCGCGCCTGCGCCGGCGGGGGCGGCCGTGTTTGCGCAAGGGGATGACGTGCGGTGCCGGATTGAGAGGGTGATCCCTCTGCGGGTAGCCTCCGCTCCAGACCCTTCGCGGAAATCGCCCTAACCCACTGTTTCGGAGAGTTTTCTGGGTCGCCAAGTGGCTGCGCTTGGCGTGAAAGCCCTCAATGTCCGAAGGAAAGGCTTTGGGCTGGTCCGCCGCAAATCTCGGCATGACGCCGGTTTCCCCAGGGCGCCCGCACAAAGGGGGAAGGCCGCGCGCAACGCCCAAAGGGAGATGATGGAACCCTCGGGTTGCAGCGTGATCTCTGCCGCCCCCGCGCCTCATCCAGCCAAAGTTACCGCCCAAGGGCCGATCCGCGGCATGAGGGCCGCTCGGAGGGATGGGGCGAGGCGCCAGCCGCCCGGCGCCCGGAAAGCGAGGCATGAGGAAGGCCCCTTCTGGCCCTTGCTGACTCTGGGAATAAAGCGACTGAGCCCCTGATTGCTGCTTGGGCCAGGGGGAGGTATTGCAAATTTGCCACAGTGGGTGGCCGATGCGACACGTGAGGGCTGGTCCGGGTAATCCAAGCTGGTTT
>JADCES010000058.1 GCA_020250005.1 Roseomonas sp. | reverse complement strand
TTGTGGCCGGATTGGCAATAGCATCCGCCCGGAAGTGGCTTTGGGCGGGATTTACATGGTGCGCACGCTGGCGATTGCGGTTTTTGCCAGCGTGACGCCCACCGAATGGGGCACGCTGATCTTCGCCGCGGTGATGGGCTTTATTTGGCTGGGCACCATACCGCTGACCTCGGCCGCGATTGCACGGCGCTTTGGCGTGGCCGATCTGGGCGCGCTTTACGGGATTTGCTTCTTTTCGCACCAACTCGGCGGGTTTCTGGGCGCGGGTGCCGGCGCCTGGGTGGTGGATGTCACGGGCAGCTATGCCGCCTTCTGGCCGGTCATGATGGTGGTCGGCGTGATTGCCGCGCTGGCGAATTGGATCACGCGCCCGCCACGGATGGCGACGGCGTGAACGATAATGCCTACTCCGGTATCTTCCCAACTTAGGTCGTTGACGGATCAGGCCGCAATGCCAACCATTACCAAAGGAACTGCCGGCACTCCACGCCCTTCGCGAATTAGATTGTATAGCTCTCCCTCATAGTAGCCTACGCCAGACGACATTTGCGCCTGTAAGCTCTTCATTGGGAGGATCTCGATGCCCACATCAATTAAGTCGCCAACATAAAAGGCCATGTGCTTAACGAAGAGATCATATGCCACAAAGGCATATTTACCGAATTGAACTTCAACTGCCACACGGTCCTTCACATAATCTGTTTGATTGTAAGACAGGATTGGCTTTAGGCCAGCTTTTTCAATTTGAAGTTTCTGTTGATCAGCAGGCATCTGCATCGTTTTCCGAATCAACTGCGCATCGGACGTTACCCAATACTGGCTCCTTCGCTCGCCCCAACCGCGTGATTCAAAGCCATCACCAACTTTTTTGTTCATCTGAATTGGGGAGTACAGCATCTGATTTAGCCCGCATTATTCACCAAGAGTTGGCGGATGTGGTATATCCTTTTGAAATATCGTATGATTTTGCTGTTGAATCTCAAAACCCACGCATTCAAAGGCCACACCCGCCGTGACGGAAGCTACCCCATCTCTGCCCGGCCTGTCACCTGTTTCTGGCAAGTCGCTGATTGCCCGCTTTGACGGCGGGGACATGTCCTCTGATGGCGGGCTTCTGGCGCTTCGTGAGATTGAGGCGCGGCTTGGCGTGGCGGGCCGATTGGCCGCCTGCCTGCGGGATCTGCGCGCGCCGGAACGCATCCGGCATGGCGTTGCGGAGATGTTGCGCTTTCGGCTGCTGATGATCGCGGCGGCGTATGAGGATGGCAACGATGCCGATAGCCTGCGCCACGATCCTGTGTTCAAGCTGGCTAATGGTCGGCTGCCTGATGATGGTGCGCTCTGTTCGCAGCCCACGCTCTCCCGACTTGAGAATACGCCCGATACCCGCGCACTGATCCGCATGTCGCGCGCCATGGTGGAACTCTACTGCGATAGTTTTCGCACGGTGCCGCGGTGCATCACGCTTGATATTGATGACACGTTTGATGCCGTGCATGGCGGGCAGCAATTGCGGCTGTTCAATGCCTATCACGATGATTACGGCTTTCAGCCGATTGTCGTGTTTGATGCGGCGGGCCGGCCTGTTGCTGCCATGCTGCGCCCGGCCAAACGCCCGACGGGTGTTGAGTTGCGTTGCTTTCTGCGGCGTCTGGTCAAGGAGATCCGCCGCCATTGGCCACGGGTTGATATCCTGCTCCGCGCGGACAGCCACTATTGCGCACCAGAGGTGCTGGATTTTTGCCGTGCGGCGCGGGTGGATTTCATCTTTGGTGTTGCGCCAACAAAGACCTTGCGGCGCCATGTTGAGGCACTTGAAGTCAGCATTCGCCAGCGACAGGCCGCTGCCCGGAGCGATGACAAGCTCCGGCGCTATAAGGAGTTCCACGATGGTGCCGCAAGCTGGAAGCGGGTGGAGCGCATTATCGCCCGTATCGAGGCTGGGCCGCAGGGGGTTGATACGCGTTACATCGTCACCAGCCTGAAAGGCGGTTCTGCGCGGTCACTGTATGAGTGTATCTACTGCCGCAGGGGGCAGGCGGAGAACCATATCAAGGCCTGGAAGCGCCATCTTGCCGCAGACCGAACTTCCTGCACGCGCGCAGCCGCCAATCAGTTTCGGCTGATGCTGCATACCGGCGCCTACTGGTTGTTGTGGTCGTTGCGCAGCCTGATGCCGAAGCGATCCTCCTGGTATGTTGCGCAATTCGATACATTGCGATTGCGCCTGGTGAAGATTGCAACGCAGGTGGTCAGCAGGAAAAGCCGTATCCTGCTGCATATGCCAAGCGCTTGTCCTGATCGGTCTGTGCTGCGCATGGCGCTTGAGCGCCTGCCGCGCCTGACCTATTGACATAAGGGGCGGATGCCCCAGCGCAAACCACAGAAACCTCAACCGACAAACCCCGCGATACGCAACACAAAACCGGAAAGGCAGTCCGGGAGTGAAGCCGCGTCAGCAATTTGCCTCAGCAGAAAATGGAGGCAGACAATCAACCAGGCGAAGGGGATCGTGAATAATGCGGGTTAGCGATCTGACCTCTTTGGAGATTTTTGTTTTACAAGCCTGCGCATCGACGCTAGCGATTACGGCCTCTATCTCAGCCCACAACTTAGGCTTATGCACCAGGAGAAATTCTAATCCATTCAAATGCGAATATTTCTCAACAATTCTCATCGATGTCCCCCATGGGGTTTAGATGGGTCGAAAACGGGTCTTCCCATCGGCCTCAACTTGAGATTGCCAGCCCGGTAGTCCTCAACCCGTGACCAAGCAATTTTCACGTAATCATCTACAATATCGCAACCAAACCCTCTTCGGTCATGCTTTAGCGCTGCGATAACCGAGGAACCAACGCCCATGTAGGGGTCGAATACCGAGTCACCACGGTTAGTGAGGGACAAAACTAAGCGCTCAACAAGTTCAACCGGAAACTGGCAAGGATGCTCCGTCTTCTCAACGTGATTATTCTTTACATTGGGAAAAATCCAAACATCACCTGGGTTCTTTCCCAAGGGATTACCGGACAGCTGACCCGCTTTTGGACCTTTGAAGTACTTCTTGCCGGGATATTTCGAAGGAACGCGTATCGGATCAAGGTTGAAGACATAGTCATCAGTCTTTGTGAACCAGAGGATTGTCTCGTATCGGCCGGAGAGGCGCTTTGAGCAATGAAGACCATGCTCGAAATGCCAGACGATTCGGTTACGTAAGCGCAATCCATGTTCTCGGAAAATAGGATAAAGCACCATATCTAACGGGAAAATTTCGCCCGACTGCACGTGATTTCCGACCTGCCAACAGAGCGATCCATGGGGCGAGAGCAACCGAACACATTCTGAAATAACTTGCGCTTGCTGACTCACATAACTTTCCAAAGGCCGACGACGCTCATAAACTTTCCCCAAATTATAGGGCGGTGACGTTACAATCAAATGCATCGAGCCTGACTTCAAGGGCCTCATAAATGTCAGATTATCTTCGCAGGCCATAAAAACCTGCGTTTCACGCGACAATTGATGAACGGTAGCGGATGGCATTCTGTTCCTCAAATTCATTCACCTGATAAAAAGACAGACAACCTAGCTTTCGCCGCGGGGAGGCGGAAGAAACTAGCACTTCGGGCTTTATACAACTTCACGCCGGAAGGCCTAAACCTTATCACAGATTCGCACCAAGTCATCGCCGCCTGGAAGAAATATGCCGAATCGTACCCACTGGCTGCGCCTTGGATAGTTGTCCCCCTGCCCCGGCTGGGCTAAGCCACGCCTTCCGAGGCGCCTTGCCGCGCCGCATTCTTGAGCCAGGCCAGACCACCATGCCCATCATGCCCGATAGCTGGATCCGCAAAATGGCGGCGGAACACGGCATGATCGAACCTTTCGTCGAGGCCCAGCGGCGGGAGGGCGTGATCTCCTTCGGCCTGTCATCCTATGGCTATGACGCGCGGGCAGCGGATGAATTCAAGATTTTCACCAATGTGGACAATGCCCTTGTGGACCCCAAGGCATTCTCGGAAGACGGGTTCGTCACGCGCAAGGGCCCGGTTTGCATCATCCCGCCCAATTCCTTCGTGCTGACGCATACGGTCGAATATTTCCGCATCCCGCGCGATATTCTGGTGATCTGCCTTGGCAAATCCACCTATGCGCGCTGCGGGCTGATTGTGAATGTGACGCCGCTGGAACCCGAATGGGAAGGCCAGGTCACCATCGAAATCAGCAACACCACTCCCCTGCCCGCCAAGGTCTATGCCAATGAAGGCATTTGCCAATTCCTGTTCCTGAAGGGTGATGCCCCGCCCGAGGTCAGCTATGCCGACCGTCGCGGCAAATACATGGGCCAGCGCGGCGTCGCGCTGCCGAAGCTCTGATGGATCGCATTCGGATCCGTGGCGGGCGGGTGCTTTCGGGCAGTATCCCGATCTCGGGCGCCAAGAACGCAGCCCTGCCGCTGATGGCGGCGGGGTTGCTGTCCGATGGGCCGCTCACGCTCACCAATGCGCCCGACCTTGCCGATGTTGCCACCATGGCGGGGTTGCTGGCGCATCACGGCCTTGATGTTTCACGTGACACACCCCAGCGCAGCATCACCATCAGCGGCGCGGCGACTGATCTGGAAGCGCCTTATGATCTGGTGCGCAAGATGCGTGCCTCGGTCCTGGTGCTCGGCCCCTTGCTGGCCCGCCATGGCCGCGCCCGCGTGAGCCTGCCCGGCGGTTGCGCCATCGGCACGCGCCCGGTTGATCTGCACCTGAAGGCGCTTGAGCAAATGGGCGCGGAGATCGAAATCACCGCCGGCTATATTGAAGCCCGCGCGCCGGGTGGCCTGAAGGGTGCGCGCATCATCTTCCCGCAGGTCTCGGTCGGTGCCACCGAGAATATCCTGATGGCCGCCGCCCTGGCGCGTGGGCAAAGCGAAATCGTTAATGCGGCGCGAGAGCCCGAAATCACCGACTTGGCCGCCTGCCTGATGCGCATGGGCGCGCGCATTGAAGGCATCGGGACGGATCGGCTGGTGGTGGAAGGTGTCGCCAGCCTTGGTGCCGCGACGCATCCCATCATCGCGGATCGGATCGAAGCCGGCACCTTTGCCTGCGCTGCCGCCATCACGGGCGGTTCGCTGCTGCTGCAAGGCGCGCGGCTGGATCATTTGGGCGCGGTGACGCGCACGCTGCGTGAAGCCGGCGTTGATGTCGCGGAAGAAGAAGGCGGGCTGCGCGTGACGCGGAGCAATGGCTTGCGCGGCGCCGATGTGATGACCGAGCCCTTCCCGGGTTTTGCGACCGATATGCAGGCGCAATTCATGGCCCTAATGTGCGTGGCCGAAGGCGCTTCCATGATCACGGAGACGATTTTCGAAAACCGCTTCATGCATGTGCCGGAGCTTTCGCGCATGGGGGCGCGCATCAATTTCCACGGCGCTTCCGCCATTGTGCGCGGCGTGAAGCATCTTTCCGGGGCGCCAGTGATGGCGACTGATTTGCGCGCCTCTGTCTCCCTTATTCTCGCGGGCTTGGCCGCGGAGGGTGAGACGATTGTGAACCGCGTTTATCACCTGGATCGCGGTTATGAACGCGTGGAAGCGAAACTCGCGGCGGTGGGCGCCGATATTGAAAGACTGGCGGGCAGGTAGCCATGGATATCCCGATCCCCAATGCGCTGAATGGCGCGCCGGCGCAGGCAGATGCGCCTTTGGTGATTGCCCTGCCCAAGGGGCGCATCCTGAAAGAACTCCACCCCGTGCTGGCGCGCGCCGGCCTGATCCCGGCCGAGGATTACGCAGATGAGGATAGCCGGCGGCTACGCTTCCCGACCAATGATCCGACGGTTGATGTCATTCGCGTGCGCCCCTTTGATGTTGCGACCTTTGTCGCGCATGGCGCGGCGGCGATTGGCGTTTGCGGCGCTGATGTGCTGATGGAATTCGATTACCCGGAAATCTATGCGCCGCTTGATCTGGGTATTGGCCGCTGCCGTGTCTCCGTCGCTGAACCCGTGAACGCCACCCCGGATGATCCGCGCCGCTGGTCGCGCGTGACGGTCGCCACCAAATATCCGAATATTGCGCAGCGCCATTACGCCGCGCGCGGCGTGCAGGCCGAGATTGTGCATTTGAATGGCGCCATGGAATTGGCGCCCTCCATGGGCCTCGCGCGCCTCATCGTGGACTTGGTGCAAACCGGGTCCACGCTGAAGGCCAATGGCCTTAAGGAAACTGAGGTGATTGCCCATGTCACCTCCAAACTCATTGTCAATCGCACCGCGCTGAAAACGCGGCCAGAGGCGATTGGCGCCTGGATCGCGCGCTTCCGTGCTGCCTTGGAAGCCGCCGCATGAAGCGGTTTTGTTCGCGCGACGCAGGCTTTGAAGCCGCCTTCACCGCGCTATTGGATGATGCGCGCGAAACCACGCAAAAGGTGGATGGCGTTGTTGCCGGCATCATCGCCGATATCCGCACGCGCGGTGATGCGGCGCTGGTGGAATTGACCGCGCGATTTGATCGCTGGCAGCCGGCCAATGCGGCAGCGCTACGCGTCACAGAGGCCGAGATCAACGCGGCGGATGCGACCATCGCGCCCGAACTCCGCGCCGCGCTCAATCTGGCAGCGGAACGGATCGAAACCTTTCACCGCGCGCAATTGCCGCAGGATTTGGTGATGCGCGACGATGCTGGTCTTACGCTTGGGCTCCGCTGGGGGCCGGTGGATGCGGTGGGCATTTATGTGCCTGGCGGGAAGGCGGCCTATCCATCCTCGGTTTTGATGAATGCACTACCGGCGCGCGCTGCCGGTGTGCCGCGCATTGCCATGGCGGTGCCAACGCCGGATGGCGCGCTCAATCCGCTGGTGCTGGCGGCCGCCAAGCGCGCTGGCGTGACGGAGATTTACCGGATCGGTGGCGCGCAAGCCGTGGCAGCTTTGGCCTGGGGCACGGGCAGTATCGCGCCGGTGGATCGGATTGTCGGGCCAGGCAATGCCTATGTCGCGGAAGCCAAGCGCCAGGTCTTTGGTCGGGTTGGCATTGATTCCATCGCCGGGCCTTCAGAAGTGGTGGTGATTGCCGATGGCGCCAATGATCCCGCGCATGTCGCAATGGATTTGCTGGCCCAGGCCGAACATGATGAAAGCGCGCAATCCATCCTGATCACGCCAGATGCGGCGCTGGCAGATGCGGCGGCGCAGGCCGTGGAACACGCGCTGAAAACCCTGCCGCGTGCGGCGATTGCCGGTGAAAGCTGGGCACGCCATGGCGCGGTGATAGTGGTGCGAGATTTGGACGAAGCAGCCACACTCACCAATCGCCTGGCGCCTGAGCATCTGCAATTGATGGTGGATGATCCGCGTGGCTTGCTCGGCCAAATCCGTCATGCCGGCGCGGCCTTTCTCGGCCGCTTCTGCCCGGAAGCGGTGGGGGATTACATTGCGGGTCCGAATCACGTGCTGCCCACCGGGCGCACCGCGCGCTTTGCCTCCGGGCTTTCGAGTTTCGACTTTCTCAAGCGCACAAGCTGGGTTGAAGCGGATGGCGCGGCGCTCGCGCAAATCGGGCCGGCGGCGGTGGCTTTGGCAGAAGCCGAAGGGCTGCAAGCCCATGGCCGGAGCATCAGCATCCGCCTGAATTGATCAAGAAAAGGGCCGGGACCATGATGAAAAAACGCGAATTGCTTGCCGGTTTGGCGCTGTTGCCTTGGGCCACGCCCGCCTTGGCGCAGGAATACCCCTCTCGCCCGATCCGCCTGCTGGTGGGCTTCGCCGCGGGCGGTTCCACCGATGTTTTTGCGCGCGCCATCGCGCCGCGTTTGCAAGCCTTGCTCGGCCAGCCTGTCGTGATCGAAAATCGCCCTGGTGCCGGCGGCAATATCGCAACCGAAGCAACGGCACGCAGCGCGCCGGACGGTTATACGCTGCTGCTCGGCACCATCGGGCCGCTCGCGATCAACCCGACGCTTTATGGCAATCTTTCTTTTGATCCGTTGAAGGATCTCACACCCGTTTCGCTGGTGGGCGAGGTGCCGAATGTGCTCGCCGTGCCGGTGGATCGGCCCTTTCGCAGCGTGGCTGACATCATTGCCGCCGCCAAGGCGCGGCCAGAGGCGTTGAATTTCGGCTCCTCCGGCATTGGCTCGGCGGGGCATTTGGCGGCTGAGCAGCTCAATCTGATGGCCGGCATTCGCACCACCCATGTGCCCTATCGCGGCGGCGGGGCGCTTTTGCCGGAATTGATCGCGGGGCGGGTGGATTATGCTTTCACCACCGCGCTGAATGGCATTCCGCAGGCGGAAGCCGGCAAGCTGCGCATTCTTGGCGTACCCAATGGCAAACGTGTGCCGCTTTTGCCGGAGATTCCAACCATCGCGGAATCCGGCTTGCCCGGTTTTGATGGCGTGGATTGGGCGGCGATGATGGCCCCGCCTGGCCTGCCGGCGCCGATTCTGGCGAAGCTCAATGCCGCCATGCAAAGCGTTCTGAGGGAACCGGAATTGGTCGCTGCCATGGCAGCGCGCCGGCTGGTGCTGGAAGCCTCCACGCCTGAAGCGCTGGCGGAATTCCTGCGCCAGGAAACGGCGCGCTGGGCGCCGGTGGTGCGCGCTTCCGGCGCGCGGCCTGACTGACGCCTCAGCCCTTTACGGCAAAACCTTCTTCTTCCACCGCGCGCACCACATCGGCGCGCGGCAGCTTGGTTTGCGCGACAACGCGCTTGGCGGCCAAATCCACCTCAACCTTCGCCGCAGCATCCAGCGCGGTGATGGCCTTGGTCACGGCGCGGATGCAATGCCCGCAGCTCATGCCTTCAACCTGCAGCGTGATGGCATCAGCCATGGCAACCTTCCTTTCCAGCTAGCTCTTCCAAAATCGGGCAATCGGGCCGGTCATCGCCATGGCAATGCGCGGCCAAATGGCGCAGGCTTTCCGCCATGGCGCTAAGCGATTTAGCCTTGGCTTCAAGTGCCGCGACATGATCCAGCGCAAGGCGCTTCACTTCCGCACTCGCCCGCGCGCGATTGCGCCATAAATCCAGCAACCGCTTCACATCCTGCAGCGGAAAGCCAAGATCACGCGCATGGCGAATGAAGCGCAGCTCCGCGACATCGGCCTGCGTATAAACACGATATTGATTGGCGCCGCGCCCGGCGGAGATCAGCCCAATCGCCTCATAATGCCGGATCATCTTGGCGGAAATGCCCGATGCCCGGGCGGCGTCACCGATATTCATGACCGGGGCCGCCAGCGCGAAAGCAACAGCGCATTCGTCAGCACACTGACACTTGAAGCCGCCATGGCCGCACCGGCAATCGGCGGAGACAGCAAGCCAAGCGCGGCAAGCGGCACGCCGAGCAGATTATAGCCAAAGGCCCAGAACAGATTCTGCCTGATCTTGCGCAAGGTCAGCCGCGTAATCTCCAAAGCCGCCGGCACCAGCGCGGGATCACCGCGCAACAAGGTAATCCCCGCGGATCGAATGGCGATATCCGTGCCTGTCCCCATCGCAATGCCAAGATCAGCCCGGGCGAGGGCCGGCGCATCATTCACGCCATCGCCCACCATGGCGACAGCTTCGCCCGCTTCCTGCCAGGCAGCGATGCGCGCTGCCTTGCCATCGGGCAAAACCTCGGCCGCGACATCGGTAATGCCAAGCGGCGCCGCGACCGCAAGCGCAGCCGCGCGCTGATCCCCGCTGATCATGGCGGGCTTCACGCCAAGCGCGGCAAGCCCGGCCACGGCGGCGGCGGCGCCTGCGCGTGGCGCATCCTCAAACAGAAATAGCGCGCGGGCTTCGCTGCCCTCAATCAACCAGGAAAGGCTTTGCCCCGCAGCCTCACCGGCGGCAGCCGCTTCGGCCAAGGCGCCGCGTGCCGCACCCGCTTCCTGCAACAACCGGGAACTGCCAAGCGCATAGCGCCGCCCGCCAACCACGCCCTCCACGCCGCGTCCGGGCAAGGCGCGGAAATCATTGGCGGGCGGCACGGTACCTGCTGCGCGCAGCACCGCCCGCGCCAGGGGATGTTCACTGCCCGCTTGCAGCGCGGCTGCAATCGCCAAGCCTTCGTCGCGCGTCATGCCCGGCGCGGGATGCAAGGCCGCGAGGCGCGGCTTGCCTTCTGTCAGCGTGCCGGTCTTATCAAAGGCAACCAGGGTGATGCGCCCGGCACGCTCAATCGCCTCGGCATCGCGCAGCAATATGCCGGCCCGTGCCGCGGCGCCGGTGCCCGCCATGATGGCCGCCGGTGTGGCAAGGCCCAAAGCACAGGGACAAGCAATCACCAGCACGGAAACCGCATGGATGAGCGCGGCTTCAAAACCCTCACCCGCCAGCAACCAGCCCGCCAAAGTCGCCAGCGCCACGCCCAGCACCACCGGCACAAAGACCGCACTCACGCGGTCCACCATCTTTTGCACGGGCGCGCGGGAAGCCTGCGCCGCTGCTACCAACTGCGCCACGCGGGCAAGCGTGGTATCGCCGCCCACCGCACGCGCTTCGATCACCAAGCGCCCATCCAAAGCCATGGTACCGGTTGAAACCTTCGCACCTTCTTCCTTTTCCACGGCAAGGCTTTCGCCGGTCAGCGCGCTTTCATCCACACCGGAACGGCCTTCACGCACCAGGCCATCCACGGGAATACGCTCACCAGGGCGCACCACCACCAGATCGCCGATAGTAAGCAAGGCAGCTGGCACTTCGCGTTCCTCACCCGCTTCCAGCCGGCGCGCCTGACGCGGGCTGAGGTCCAGCAAGGCACGGATCGCCGCACCCGTGGCGCGCTTGGCGCGGGCTTCCAGATATTTGCCGAGCAGGACAAAGAAAATCACCATCGCTGCCGCTTCGAAATAAAGATGCGGCGTGCCGTGATGCGCGGGTGTGGTCAGCAAAAGCCAGGTGGAAAGCGCCCAGGCCGCGCCGGTGCCGAGTGCCACCAGCACATCCATATTGCCCGTGCCGGCGCGCACCGCGGCATAGCCCGCGCGCCAGAACCGCGCGCCGAGCCAGAATTCCACAAAGCTCGCCAAGCCAAACTGCGCCCAACCGCTTGGCATCCAATCCTGGCCAAGCCCCATGCCGATCATGCCGATCAGAAACGGGGCCGAGAATATCCCCGCCAAAACCACATCGCGCCGTTCAGCGGCCAGCGCACGCGCCGCCGCTTCCTCCCCAGCTTCTGTGGTGCTGCCGCACAATTCATAGCCAGCAGCTTCCACCGCCACACGCAAAGCGGCTTCCGATACCCCGGCGATGGCCCTGACATGCGCCTGTTCCGAAGCTGGATTGACGCTTGCTTCCAGCACCCCAGGCACGGCGCGCAAAGCGGCCTCCACCCGGCCGGCGCAGGCGGCGCAACTCATGCCCCCAATGGCAAGGTCAAATTGCGCTTCAGTCACCCCATAGCCGGCGCCTTCAACCGCCTGTTTCAAGGCGGCGGCGCTCGCGCTGCCCTGCACTTCCGCGCGATCCGTCGCGGGGTTTACCTGCACCTCCACCACGCCGGGCAGTTTACGGAGCGCGCGCTCCACCCGCCCGGCACAGGCAGCGCAGGTCATGCCTTCAATGGGCAGGGAAAGGCGCGGCAGGGGCGCGGTGGCATCTGGCATGGCAGCCCTCATCTGGCGCTTCCAATTATGGGAAGGTCAAGCCCAATGCGATTGACGAAGGCGTTATCCATGCCGAGATACAAAGTGCCATGCCTGCCCTTTTCCTCACCCTTTTCGCCCTACTCCTGGGCCCCCTCCCTGCCCTTTCGCAGACGGAACCCTTCCGTGTGCTCAATCAGACCGAGCAATCGGCCCATTCGCTTTTTGCCGTGCGCACGGGGCGGCCGGATTGGGGTGCCAATATGTTGACCCGCGGCCCGCTGGCGCCTGGCGCCGGCATCAATATACGCGCGGCCGAGAATGCCGGCTGCCGCTTTGATTTCCGCATGGTGCTGAGTGATGGGCGGGAAATCATCAATCGCGGCATGGATATTTGCGCGGAAAAGGTCGTTGCCATGCAATCGCCCCTGCCCCGCCCGCCCGGCGCCGCGGCCCCCACCCCTACCCCCGGCGCGCCGCCGCAGGCGCGCGGAAGGGCTTCCACCGGCACGGGCTTTGTTGTGGCACGCGACCGCGTGCTGACCAATCATCATGTGATTGATGGCTGCAATGCGATTACCGTGCGCACCGCCGATGGCCGCAGCCTGCCCGCCACCATGCCCGCGCGGGTTGATGTGCAGCGTGACCTCGCGCTGCTCGCCGTGCCGAATGACCCCGGCCCCATCCTGCCCTTTCGTGCCAATCCAGTGCGGCGCGGCGAAAGTGTGGTGACCTATGGCTTCCCGCTCGCGGGCCTATTGGCCGCCGGCCCAACCCTGACCACGGGTGAGGTCAGCGCGCTCGCGGGGCTCGCCAATAATGAACAGCATTTTCAGATCAGCGCGCCCGTGCAGCAGGGCAATTCCGGCGGGCCATTGCTCGACCGGCAAGGTCATGTGATGGGCGTGATTGTCTCCAAGCTCAATGCGCAGCGCATCGCGCAACGTACCGGCGATATTCCGCAGAATGTGAATTTCGCCGTAAAGGGGACCGAGGCGCTGGGCTTCCTCCGCCGCGCCGGTGTGGAGCCTACCTTGCGCGAAAGCCCGCCCACGGAGTTAAGCGCGGCTGAGGTCGGCGAACGCGCGCATCAAAGCACCGTCTTCATTCGCTGTGAGAAATAGCCACGCCGACTACTCAGGCCGGCGCAGCGCGATATCGTAAAGCGCCTCACCTTCCAGGCAGAAAAACGCGACAGGCCAGCCGCTGGAGACTGCGAATTCGCACACCGCCTGATGCACGCCAAGCACGCCAAAGCCCGGGCGGATGATGCGTGCGAAATCATTGAAAATCAGAAAGCCACCCGGCTTCACCTTGGGCGCGGCTGCGGCAGCATCAGCGCGCACCGCATCATAACCGTGATCGGCATCCACATAGATCATGTCGAAACTGGCATCGGCGCAGGATTGCAGGAAGGGCACTGACAAACCCTCATGCCGTTCAACGCGCGGGTCTGCCAGCACATCAGCCCGACACAGGCTGAAGGTGATATCGGCCAGATGCAAGCGGGAAGGCGCCATGATATCCAGAATGGCGCGGGCGAAATCGCCTTGGTAAGTGCCCAGTTCCGCCACTACGCCGCCCTGGGGTAAACGACACAGCATTTCAATCCGGTTGGTAAGCAATTGGCAGCCTTCAAGCTGCGATTGTGGAATCGGTGGCGCCGATGGCGGCACAGGCTGCACCGCAAGCCGCCCAAGCCGCCAAAGCTTCTTCACGCTTTCGGGCAAAGCCCGGCGCACAGCCAATTCCAGCCGATAAAGACCCTCGCCCGCCACCAACGCCCCCCACCCCGCATTCCATGGCCTTTGGCACAACAGGCGAAGCAGGTCGAGCAGAAATCTCGCCCAGTGCGAACCTCAAGCCCCGTCTATCGCCTCAGCAAGCGCCGCGAAGGATTGCTCAACCGGTGAAATCTCGCCCTTGCGCTGGCGCAACACGGCCTCAATCCGCGGCGCCAGCTTCACCGCTGCATCCGCTTCAGGATCATGCCCGGCGCGATAGGCGCCAAGGCGCACCAGATCCTTGATCTCGCCATAGGTGGACAGCAGGCGCTTGGCGTCCGCCACCAATTGCCATTCATCTTCTTCCAAAACCCCCGGCATGCTGCGGGAGACGGAGCGCAATACATCCACCGGCGGATAACGCCCGGCTTCGGCTATGGCGCGATCCAAAACCACATGCCCATCCAGAATGCCGCGCACGGCATCGGCCACGGGTTCATCATGATCATCGCCTTCCACCAGCACGGTGAAAAGCGCGGTAATCGCCCCCGGCGAGTTATCAGGCCCCGGCCCGGCGCGTTCCAGCAAGCGCGGCAATTCAGTGAAGACCGAAGGCGGATAGCCGCGCGTGGCCGGGGGTTCACCCACCGCCAGGCCAATTTCGCGCAAGGCCAAGGCAAAACGCGTCACGCTATCCATCAGCAACAGCACCTGCAGGCCCTGATCGCGGAAATGCTCAGCCACTGTCATGGCGGCATAGGCCGCTTCGCGCCTGAGTGGCGCGGCACTATCCGATGTCGCGCAAACCACGACACTGCGCGCGAGCCTTTCCGGCCCCAAATCATCTTCGATGAATTCGCGCAATTCGCGCCCGCGTTCACCGACCAGCGCAAAGACAATCACATCCGCCGCCAAGCCCCCCGCCAGCATGGCCATGAGCGTGGATTTCCCAACGCCTGAAGCCGCGAAAAGCCCAAGCCTTTGCCCGCGCCTGACTGGCGTGAAAAGATCAAGCACGCGTACACCCAGCGGCAGCCGCACCCCAAGGCGGGAACGCTGGCCGGCCGCCGGTGCCGGCGCATGGGTTGGGCGCTGGATCGCGCCCGGCGCCGGCATGGGTCCGCCATCAAGCGGCCTGCCCATCGGGTCCAGCACGCGCCCGAGCCAGGCATCGGAAACCGGCAAGGCTGGGCGCGGCGCGAGCGAGGCGCGCATGCCGGATGTCAGCCCCGTCAGCGGCCCAAGCGCAATCGCCTGCGCCTTGCCATCCCGGAAGCCGGCGATTTCCGCCATGACCGGCGCACCAGAGGGCGAGGTGATCGCAACCCGATCCCCAATCGCGGCCAGCGGGCCAAAGCCTTCCAGCGTAATCGTGAGCCCCGTGATGGCATTGACATGGCCGTGAATGCCTTCCCGCGGCAGGGCGCCCAGGGCAGCGGCGGTGGCGTGGAAATCAGGCAACATTTGGATTCCTTACCACGAAATGGCGGCGCGCGGGTAAAGAAGAAAGCGCGGCGCCGCCGGGAATGTCAGTCCTCCAGCGCCGCCGAACGCGCCTTGAGCAAGGGCCGCAAGAGCGGATTCGGGAAGGACCGGGCGATGGTCACGGCATAAAAGGTCTCAACCAGGCCCGAAAGCTGCGTTGCGCGAATAAGGGTCCCGGCGCGGAGCTCATCGCGCACCACAATGGCGGGCATCACCGCAAGCCCCACATCCTGCCGCGCGAGCAGGCGCATCATCGCCATGTCATCAACCTCGGCCGCGATGCGGGGCTGGACGCGCAGCCGATTGGCCAAGGCTTCGAATTCGGCGCGCAGCCCGCTTTCCGGCCCCGGCACAATCACCGGATGGCGCCCCAGCAATTCCGGCAGGCCGCCCCCCTGGCGGAGCCTTTTGGGCGTGCCGAAAAGCTCAACCCGCTGCCGCGCCACGCGATGGCCGACCAAGGCAGGCCCCGGCCCGGCCGCCGGCAGCCGATCCATCAGCACCACATCAAGATTGAGCGCGCGCAATTCAGCGAGCAATTCAACCGGCCCGCCTGAGCGCAGCACCAAATGAAGATCGCCCCGTTCCAGCAAGGGCTGCAGGAAGGCCA
>JADCES010000057.1 GCA_020250005.1 Roseomonas sp. | reverse complement strand
TTCCGAACAAGGTGGTGGCTTTGCGCAATGGCACCATGGGTTGGGAATTGGCGGGCTTTAAGTGTGACCGCGGCAAGACCGCGAGCTTCCCGCAAGGCACGCCGAAAGGTGCCGATGAAGCCTTTGCGCGTGCGGATGCTTTCGCCAAACGGCATGGTGTGACCTTCGGCACGCGCGCTGATCTGGCGCGCTGGCAGCCAGATGCTTCGCGCAGCACTTATGTGCTGGATGTGCGTGACCCGGCCGAATACGCGGCAGGGCATATGCCAGGCAGCCGTTCAGCGCCCGGTGGGCAATTGGTGCAGGCGACTGATCAATGGGTCGCGGTGCGCCATGCGCGCATTGTGCTGGTGGATGATACGGGCACGCGCGCGCGCATGACCGGCGGGTGGCTCCGCCAATTGGGCGGCTGGGAGGTGATGGTGCTGACCGATGGTCTGGCCGGCACGCTGGCCGCCGGACCCTGGCAGCCGGAAAGCCCGGAAGCGGCCGCAGTAAAGCCGCCAAGCCTGACGCCGGAAGAACTCGCCGCCGAAAGCGTGAAGGGTGGGGTGCAGGTGATTGACTTGGCGCGGTCCATTGATTTTCGCGATGGGCATATTCCGGGCGCGCATTGGGGCATTCGCACGCGGCTTGAAAAACTGCGCGGCGCTTTGGCAGGCGCGCGGCTGGTCGCGATTGCCGCACCTGATGCAGCGCTGGCACGGCTGGCGGCACCGGAAGCGGCGGCGCTGACGGGCCTGCCGGTTTACATGCTGGAAGGCGGCACCAAGGCCTGGCGCGCGGCGGGGCTGCCGATGGAAGCGAATCGGCGCAACCCGGCTGATGCCGACTGCGTTGATTTCTATCTGCGCCCCTATGACCGGAATGATGGGGTGGAAGCGGCGATGCGTGAATACCTGTCCTGGGAGATTGATCTGATTAATGAAGTGGCGAAGGATGGCGATGCCCCCTTCGGCCATTGGCATTGAATGCGCGCCTCCGGCGCCTTGCTTGGACGTTTCAAAGCCACGCTTGGCCGGGCGCCGGAGAAACTTCTTGATGTGTTGCTGCCGCCGCATTGCCTGACTTGCGATGCGCAGGTGGAGCGCCAAGGCAGTTTTTGTGCCGCCTGTTTCAGCGGCCTGAACCTGATCTCCGCCCCGTTTTGCGCGCGCTGCGGCGTGCCCTTCGCGCATGAAGGAGAAGCCGAGCGCAGCTCGGATGGCGCGTTGTTATGCGCGCCTTGCCTCAACCGCGCGCCGGGTTTCGCAGTGGCGCGTGCGGCACTGCGCTATGACGAAGGCGCCAAGCGCCTGATCCTGCCCTTCAAGCATGCGGATCGGACAGAGATGGCGTTGCCACTCGCGCGTTTCATGGCGCGCGCGGGGGCGGAGATGTTGGCGGCGGCGGATGTGCTGGCGCCGGTGCCGGCGCATTGGCGGCGCTTGATCGCGCGGCGCTATGACCAGGCGGCTTTGCTGGCGCAGCGGCTGGGCCGGCTTTCAGGGCGGCGCGTGGTGCCGGATTTGCTTCGCCGCAACCGCGCAACCGTGCCTTTGGGCGATAAGGGGGCGGCGGAGCGCGCCACGCTGGTGGCCGATGCCTTCAGCGTGGCCCGCCCCGCGCGGGTGGTCGGCAAGCGCGTTTTGCTGGTGGATGATGTCATGACCTCCGGCGCCACGGCGGAAGCCTGCGCGCGGGCCTTGCTGGCAGCAGGGGCCGCGCGGGTGGAGGTATTGGCCGCTGCACGGGTGCCGGACCCACGGCTGCGCGCGGCTTGACCACAAGCACCTAAACGCCAATCTTGCGCGCATGACCAAGATCGAAATCTACACCACCGATTTCTGCCCCTATTGCTCCCGCGCCAAGGCGCTGCTGCAAAAGAAGGGCGTCACCTATCAGGAATATGACGCGCCGCATGGGTCTGACGCCCGGCGCCGTGCGATCGAAAATTCCGGCGGGCGCACCACCGTGCCGCAGATTTTCATCAACGGAAAATCCATCGGCGGTTCGGATGATCTTGTGGCTTTGGACCGCGCCGGCAAGCTGGATGCGCTGCTCGCGGGCTGAGACTTCGGGTCAGCCCTTCACCAGCCTGTCATAGACTTCCGGATCGGTCGCCCCTTCGGTGCCAAACAACAGCACGCGGCTATCAGGCCCAAGCCCAAGCGCGCCCCGCGCATAGGGTTCCTGCATCGCGAGCAGCAGCGCCGCCAAGCCGGCCACCGCGCTTTCACCCGCGACAATCGGTGGCGTCTGCTGCGCGAGCAGCTTCATGCATGCGACGGCACTTTCATCAGATACCGACATGAAGGCAAAGGCGCCGCGTTCCAATTCCTGCCAAGCCAGCAAGGAAGGCTCCCCACAGGCAAGCCCGGCCATCAGGGTATCAAGATCGCCCGGCACGGTAACGGGCTCGCCGGCCTCGGCACTCGCCAGCAGGCAATCCGCCTTGTCGGGTTCGGCGACAATCAGCTTCACGCCCGGACCAAACCGCGCGCGCATTTGCACCGAAACCGCTGCGGCGACACCGCCGACACCGCCTTGGATGAACACATGCGTGGGTGCTTCGCCGATATGATCCGCGGCTTCATCCGCCATCAGCCGATAGCCCTGCATCACATCGCGCGGCACTTCCGTGTAGCCGGGATATGAGGTGTCGGAGACGACGAACCAGGAATTAGCCTCGGCCTGCTTCTGCGCTTCACGCACGGCGTCATCATAATTGCCAGGTACTACGCGAATAGTTGCGCCATATTTGGCGATGGCATCGCGCCTTCCTTGGCTGACTGTCTCATGCACAAAAATCACGCAAGCCGCGCCAAAGCGCTGCGCGCCCCAGGCGACAGACCGCCCATGATTGCCATCGGTCGCGCAACAGACCGTGATCTTGCTGGTGGCTTCCTTGTAGCGGCCTTCGATCAGATCGGCGCTGGTTGCTTCCCGCGCCACATCCCGCTTGGCGAGTTCCGCTTGCAGCACGCGCATCACCGCATAAGCGCCGCCGAGTGCCTTGAAGGAAGCAAGGCCAAAACGCGCGGCTTCATCCTTGTAATGCAGTCGCGCGACGCCCGCGGCCTTGGCGATGGCATCCAGAGAGACAAGCGGCGTTGGCGCATAGCCGGGCCAGGTCATGATTTCCGCCTTGGCGCGGGCATAGCCGGCTTCGGGCAGCACGGCGATCCCCGGCACGCCATGGTTGCGGTTCAAGAAATAACGGAAAGGGCGCTTTTCGATCATGCCACCATATTGCGCCCTTCCGCGCCGCGCGCCAAACCTTGCAATGTAACGGGGAGGCTAGGGCGATGCGGATCACCATTCTGGGCGGGGCCGGCTTTTTGGGGCGTAAATTGGCGGCGCGGCTCGCCAAGGATGGTGCCCTTGGCGGGCGGGCCATTACGGGCCTGACGCTATTCGACCTGGCGGCGCCCGCCACGCTGCCCGCGCCCTTCCCGGTGACCTGTCTTGGTGGCGATGTGGCGGACCCCGCTGCGGTGGCTGCCGCGATTCCGGCGGGGACGGAAGTCGTGTTCCATCTGGCCGCGGTAGTCAGCGCGGCAGCGGAAGCCGATTTCGATCTCGGCATGAAGGTCAATCTGCATGGCACGCTGGCGGTGCTCGCCGCCTGCCGCGCGCTCGGCACCAGGCCGCGGGTGATTTTCACCTCTTCCGTCGCGTCCTTTGGCGGTGGGCAGGATGCGGTGGTGCCGGATGATGGGCGGCAAATCCCGACCAATTCCTATGGCGCGCAAAAGGCGATTGGCGAATTGCTGCTGCATGATGCATCGCGTCGCGGTTTTATGGATGCGGTGAACCTGCGTTTGCCAACCGTAATGGTGCGCCCGGGCCGGCCCAATAAGGCGGCATCATCCTTCGTTTCCGCCATTGTGCGCGAACCCCTTCTAGGACTTGAAACGAATTGTCCGGTGCCGGATGATTTTGCGGTGTGGATTTGCTCGCCCCGCGCCACGATTGAATGGTTTTTGCACGCGGCCGCGATGGATACCGCACCGCTTGGGCTCGACCGCGGCATCAACCCGCCAGGCCGCAGCCTGACGGTCGCGAAAATCCTGAGTGCTTTGGAACAGGTTGCCGGCAAAGCCACGCGGGAGAAGGTGGGCTTCGTCTTCGACAAGGAAGTGTTTGATATTGTGAAGGGCTGGCCCGGCGCCTTTGCGGCCACCCGCGCGCGCCGCCTTGGCTTCAAGGAACAGGAACCGATGGAGGAGATCATCCAAGGATTTATCGAGGATGATCTGGCCGCAACCAAGGCGGAGCGCGGAGTATAAGGCGCTACATGTTCCGCCAATTCGGCTTGCGCTTTTCTGCGAAGGCTTTCGGGCCTTCGATATAGTCCTGGCTGTCGCGATTGCGTGCCTGCGCCGGATACATGGTGCCTATCGCCTTCGCGAGGCTTTCCTCATCCAACCCCGCATAAACCGCCTGCTTTGAAGCCCGGATTGCGAGTGGCGAGCATTCCAGGATCAGCGCCGCCCAGCGTTTGGCGGCCTCCAGGGCCTCACCTTGCGGCACAACCTCATTCACAAAACCAAGCCGGAGCCCTTCGGCCGCCGGCACGCGCCGCCCGGTCAGGATCATGCCAAGCGCCTGCTTCTGGCCAATCATGCGTGGCAGGCGGTGCAGCCCACCTGCACCCGCCACCAAGCCAACGCGTGGTTCCGGCAGGGCGAAAAGCGCGTTCTCGGCCGCGATGATCAAATCGCAAGCAAGCGCGATTTCAAACCCGCCCCCCATGGCGATGCCATTGACGGCGGCGATCACCGGCTTTTCGAGGTCAAAGCGGTTGGTGAGGCCGGCAAAGCCACTGCGCGGCATGGGGCGGCGCTTGCCGGCGGCCTGGATTTTCAAATCATTGCCCGCAGAAAAAGCGCGATCCCCCGCGCCGGTAACGATACCAACCCAAAGGTCGGGACTGGCGGCGAATTCATCCCAAATCGCCTCCAACTCCTCATGCGCATCGGCATGCAGTGCATTCATCACCTCTGGCCGATTGAGCGTGACAATGCGCAAACGCCCTTCATCATGGACGTTGCAGAATTGATAGGGCATGGCGTTTCCTTCCCGTCTTGTTCAACCCTCAGCAATCGCCTGATCACGCGTCAGCATCAATTGCCGGAGCGCATCCGAAATCGGCGCCTTGGCACCCGTCGCGTTATTCACAATCACGCAAACCGCGCGCCCGGAGCATAAAAGCCCATCGCGCCACAACCCATATTCGTGAATGAAGGAACTGCGCCGGAAGCTGATGGCACGCACGGTCAGCAGCACATCCTCATTGAAATGCCCGGGGCGGAGGTATTTCGCTTCGATCGAAGCCACCACCGGCCCTTCTGCATCCGGCCCAAAGCGCCCGCCAGAAGCGAGCCACCAATCAATCCGCATATCCTCAAACATCGTGAAATAGGCAGCGTGGTTGATATGGGCGTAGATGTCGCATTGGATCCAGCGAATGCGATGCCGGCGCGCCATGGCCCAATGGCCTTCCACTTGAAATTCCGCCCGTGTTACTGCGTCCATCCAACCTTCCCCCTGCGGGAGCCGCCCCGTACCGCCTTGCTTGGCATGGGGGGATTAGGCTTGCAACGCGGCGCCTGAAGCGCAAGTCTAGTCGGGCCGGAAACCGGCCAAGAAACGAGAGGGAGGAGCTTCACATGATCAATCGCCGCAGCCTTTTGGCATCCGCGAGCCTGCTTGCCGCCCCTGCCATTGCTCGGGCGCAAACCGCCTGGCCGGGTGACAAGCCCATGGAAGTGATTGTGCCTTTCCCCGCCGGCGGGGGCGTGGATATCATGACGCGCCTGGTCATGCCGCTGGTGGCGGCGCAGATCCCGGGCCTGAGGCCTGTCATCATCAACCGCACCGGCGCTGCCGGGCAGATCGGGCTGGAAGCCACTTTCAACGCCGCGCCTGATGGCTACACCATCGGCGCCACCACCATCCCCGCGCATAACGCCATTCCGCTGGAACGCCAGGTGCGTTACCGCGCGATGGATTTCACCTTCCTTTGCAATATCGTTGAAGATGCCAATTGCTTTTACGTGCGTGCCGATAGCCCGCTGAAGACCTTGCAGGATTTGGTGGCGGCGGCCAAGGCTCGGCCGGAACAGATCACCTATGCCACCACGGGTATCGGCAGTGATGACCATCTTTTCGTGCTGCATTTTGAGGAATTGGCGGGCCTCAAGCCCATGATCCAGGTGCCCTTTGCCGGCGCCGCACCGCTTATTCCGCAATTGCTCGGCGGCAATATGGATGTCGCCGCGATCAATGTGAATGACGCTTTGCAATTGGCGCGCGAAGGCAAGGTGCGGATGCTGGCGCAGGCGGCAGCACAACGCCAACCGGAAGCGGGAGACGTGCCGACCTTCCGCGAATTGGGCTTTGATCTGGTGCATGGCGCGAGCCGCGGCATTGTCGGCCCGCCAAATATGCCGCCCGCCATTGTGGCGCGGCTCGAAGCAGCGTTCCGCACGGCCTTGGCCGATGAGAATTTCAAGCGCGAAGCGGCACGCAATTTCATGCCGCTCAATACCATGGTCGGCGCTGAATATCGTGCCTTTGCACAAACCGTGGAAGATCGGTTGAAGCGGCTTTGGCAGGTCCGCCCCTGGCGCGGGTGAGGGGGCCTTACAGCCCCGCCTTTTCCAAGCGCATGATGGCGCGCGCCATGGCCTGGGCGCGCGGGATCATGCTGTCAATTTCTAGGTATTCCTCCGGGCTATGCGCCTTGCCGCCGACGGGGCCGACCGCGCAGATGGTGGGCGCGCCAATCGCGGCCGTAAAACCGCTATCGGCGCAGCCACCGGAAAATTCGCCGCCCACTTTCAGGCCGCTATCCGTGGCCGCGCCCTGGTATAGCGCGAAGACACGCTCACTGGCCGGCGTTGCATTCAGCGGCAGGAATTCGCCCTTGATGACCAGCTTCGCCTTGGTGCCGGGCACGTAGGATTTCGCGACAATGTCATGCAGCTTGCCCACAACCTCATCGCGATCCGCCAATTCAACGTAACGCAGATCAATCTGGAATTGGCAGGCCGGGGCGACGGTATTCACGCTCTGCCCGCCGCTGACCAAGCCAACATTCAGCGTAATGCCGCGCTTCAAATCCGTCAGCGCATGAATGGCGACAATCTTCTGCGCGGCCTCACCAATCGCGCTGATGCCGGCTTCGAAATTGCCACCGGAATGCGCGGCCTTGCCTTCAATATCCACCACGGAAAACACGCCGCCCTTGCGCCCGGTCACGACATTGCCGGAAGGACGGCCCGGTTCGCTATTGAAGACCACGCGGGCACTGCGCGCTTCATTTTCAATCACCGGGCGGCCTTCGGGGCTGCCGATTTCCTCATCGCCGGTGAAAAGCCCAACCAGCGGGCCGGGCGCGCCGCCGAATTTATGAAAGGCCGCCAGCACAAACATATTCATCACAATGCCGGCCTTCATATCGGCCACACCTGGCCCATAGGCGATATTGCCCTGAATGGTGAATGGTCGGCGCTCGGGCTCACCCTTCGGGAACACCGTGTCCCGATGCCCCATCAGCACGATATTCTTCTGCTGATTGCCGGAAGCGATTTCATGCGCGCCGGGCACAATGCCGCGCAGGCAATCGCCATGTTTTTCGCGCGGCACCACCTCCACCGCGATGCCATGGCCTTCCAGAAAGCGCTTCACCTGGGCGCCGGTGCGATCCACGCCCGCCTTGTCATAGGAACCGCCATCGGTATTCACCATTTCCTTCAGTTCAGCCAGCATGGCGTCCTGTTGCGTAGCAAGCCAGGCGGTGATTTGCGCTTCGGTGGTCATGGTATCCTCGAATATGTCAAAACCAGACGAAAGCCTGCGCTAGCGATGCAGCGCAGGCAAGGGCGCTATTCAATCTTGCCGAGCGCACGGATGACGCGGAGCAACCTTCCCGCATCCTCATCATAAAAGCGCCGGAAAGCATCGCCCTCACGGAAATCAAGCGTATTGCCGCTGCCCGCCATGATGCGCTGGAATTCCGCATCCTGCGCCACCTGCCGCGCGGCATCGCGAATGCGGTCAATGATCGCGGGCGGCGTGCCGGCGGGCGCGAAAAGCCCGACCCAGATGTAGAATTCCACATCCGCAAAGCCTTTTTCCACGAGCGTCGGCACATCCTCAAAACCCTTGAGGCGCTGGCGCCCCCAGGTGGCAAGCGCGCGCAACCGCCCATCACGCACATGCTGCGCCACGGGGCCGGGGCCGGAGGAAAGCGCCTGCACCTGCCCGCTCAAAATCGCGGTCAGCGCCGGCCCGCCGCCCTGGAAGGGCACATGCAGCATCTGAAGCCCTGCCGCCTGGGACAGCATCGCCATCGGCACATGCAAGGCCGAGTAATTCCCGGCTGACGAATAGGCGATCTGACCTGGCTTTGCGCGCACCTCGGCGATGAATTCCTCGATCGTGCGAATGGGGCTTGATGCCGGCACCACCAGCACGGTGGGATCGGCGGAGAACAAGGCAATCGGCGTCAGCATTTCCGGCGTATAGGCCGGCGTGCGGCCATTGATGCGCGCTGCTTCCGGCAGGAAGGTCATGGAAGAAAGACCCATCAGCAGCGTATAGCCATCGGGCGTGCTGCGCGCGACGAAACCATTGCCGATTTCGCCCGCCGCACCGCCGCGATTGGTGATTGGCACTGGCACGCGCCAAATCCTCTCCAGCGTGGCCGCCGCAGGGCGGCCCACCACATCCGCCTGCCCACCAGGTGGGAAGGCGACCACCATGGAAACCGCGCGTGTCGGGAAATTCTCTTGCGCCAGCGCCGGTATGGCGAAGGGGAGCGTTGTGGCCCCGACCAAAAGAGTGCGTCTTTGCATGTTGTATCCTCCCGTTTATTGTTGTTTCAGGCGACAGGATTTTCGAGCACACCAATCCCGCTGATTTCAATCCGCACCACATCGCCTTTTTGCAGGAATTTCGGCGGGGTGAAGCCAATGCCAACGCCAACCGGCGTGCCGGTGGCAATCACATCGCCAGGTTCAAGCGTGATGGCGGCGCTGATCGCTTCGATCAATGTCGGCACATCAAAAATCAAATCCGCCACCAGCGCATCCTGGCGCTTTTCGCCATTCACATGCGTGATCAGGCGCAGCTTGGTGGGGTCAGGCGCTTCATCCGCGGTCAGGATGGCGGGGCCCATGGGGCAGAAACTGTCCAAACCCTTGCCGAGCACCCATTGGCTATGGCGCTTCTGCAAATGCCGCGCGGTCACGTCATTGATGATGGTATAGCCGAACACATGGGAAAGCGCGGCAGCCTTGGAAATGCCACGCCCGCCCGTGCCGATGACAATCGCCAATTCGCCTTCGTAATCAAGCCCGCCCGTTGGGTCCAAATGGCTCAGGATCGGCTCACCGATTGCGATGATCGCGGTATGGGGTTTGGAAAAGACAACAGGGAAGGGCGGCACGACATCCTTGGCCCCGCCATCAAAGCCCGATCCGGCGAATTCCTTCGCGTGTTCATGGTAGTTCTTGCCAACGCAGAAGACATTCTTCGGTGGGCGCGGAATGGGGGCGAGGATTTTTGCACCCGCCACCACCGGCGCCTTGCCGAGCGCATCGCGCGCTGCGGCCAGCGCCGCCGGCCCCGCCGCGATCAGGCCCAGCATGTCGCGCGGCAGAGAAGGCGCGGCGGCGGCGATATCACGCACGGCACCTGCCGCATCCAGCGCGCCAATGCGCGTGCCCGAAGCATCCGAAAAAGTGACCAAACGCATCAGTTCATCCTCACTGTCATTCAGCGCTTCAGGTAGCGCTTTCTGAGGGATTTGCCAGGGGCAGGCTCGCCGCGCGTTCCAAGGCCCGCGCGCCGCGCAGCGCCAGATCATCGCGGTAGAGCGCCGCTACCATTTGCACCGCGCGCGGCATGCCCTCAGCATCCAGGGCCACGGGCACGGAAATCGCCGGTTGGCGTGTCAGGTTGAAGGCGAAGGTCCAGGGCGCCCAATCGCGCCAGAGCGCCTCGGCCGGCCGGATGGTCGGCTGATCCGCCGCGAAGGCAGCCGTTGGCGTGCAGGCGGTCAGCACCAAATCGTGGCGCTGATGAAACCGCGCCATGGCATGGGCGGCTTCCAGGCGCATCGCCTCGGCGGCCAAATACTCCACGGCGAGCATTTCGCCCTCACGCGCCGCAACCTCGGCAATGCCGGCATCAAGCAAGTCGCGCTTGTCTTCCGGCGTGGTGGCGATGATGCGCGACAGCGCCACGCCCCAGACGCGGCCGAAAATGGCGCGCGTGTCGGGCAGGCCGGGATCGGCTTCCTCCACAATCGCGCCCTGGTCTTCCAAAAGCCGCGCGGCGGCGGCGAGCACATCCTCGCCTTCCGCATCCAGGGGAGGCGCGAAGCCCATCCGCCGCACCACGGCCACACGCAGCCCCGCGACACCTTCTTCAATGCCAGCCAGCCAATCGCGCGGATCATCCGGCAGCGCATAGGGATCACGCAGATCATGCCGCGCCATGGCGCCAAACATCAGCGCGGTATCGCGCACCGTGCGGGTCATCGGGCCGGCCACCGCGACATGGCCAAAGGCGCCCAGCGGCCATTGCGGAATGCGCCCGAAGGAAGGCTTCATCCCGACCAGCCCGCAATAGGCCGCCGGGATACGAATGGACCCGCCCGCATCCGTGCCGATATGGAGCGGCCCGAAGCACGCTGCCCCCGCCGCCCCGGCGCCGGAAGATGACCCGCCCGGCGTGCGTTTGGGGTTCCAGGGATTGCGCGTAATGCCATGCAGCGGGCAATCGCCCGGCGATTTCCAGCCGAATTCTGTGGTGGTGGTCTTGCCGATGATCACCGCGCCCGCCTGCTTCAGCCCAACCACGGCTGGGGCATCCTCGGTCGCGGGCGTCGTATCCGTGGTGCGGCTGCCGCGCCTGGTCGGGAAGCCCGCCATATTCAGCAAATCCTTCACCGTGGCCGGCACGCCATCCAAGGCGCCCATGGGTCGGCCGGCCTGCCAACGCGCCTCAGCCTCACCGGCGGCCTGCAAGGCGCGCGGGTTCATCGTGGCAAAGGCATTCACCCAAGGATTATAGCGCGCGACGCGTTCCATCACCGCCTTCAGCGCCTCCACCGGGGAAAGGCGCCGGCGCGCGTAAAGGCCGAGCAGGGTCTCGGCGGACATCAGGGCGGGATCGGTATCGCTCATGGGGGTTCCGATATGCTTTCGATGGGTGCAGCATGCCGCCTGATTGCAGGCAGGAGAACCCCCGATGAATGACAAAGCCGCCAAACCCTGGGAATGGCCCGAAGCGCAATGGCGGGAGATTGTGGGCCGCGCCCGTGCCGGGCGGTCCTTGGCGCCCGCCTCCTGGCCCAATGGGGCGCGCTGCTGTGTCTCGCTCTCCTTCGATGCGGATCATGAGACAATTCCGCTCCGCGATGCCGATGAAAGCCCGATGCGCATCAGCCAGGGGCAATATGGCGCACGGCAAGGCGTGCCGCGCATCCGCGCTTTGCTCGCCCGCCACGACATCAAGGCAAGCTTCTTCTACCCCGCTGTCTCGGCGCTGCTGCACCCGGATGAGGTGCGCGGTGTCGCGGATGAGGGCCATGAGATCGGCATCCATTCCTGGATTCATGAGGCCAATACGCAATTGCCGCCGGGTGTTGAACGCGATCTGACCTTCCGCGCTGCTGATACTTTGGAAAAACTGACCGGCCGCCGGCCGGTTGGTATCCGCACGGCGTCCTGGGATTTTTCGGTGGATACGCTTTCGATCATCCGCGAATTGGGTTTGCTTTATGACTCATCGCTGATGGCGGATGATGATGCCTATGAATTGCTCGATCAGGGCACGCCCACCGGCATTGTGGAATTGCCGCCGGAATGGATCCGCGATGATGCGGTTTATTTCAACATGCTGCGCTTTTCGGCACTCCGCCCCTATACGCCGCCTTCAAGCGTGGAGGAGGTGTTCACCGCCGAATTCGAAGGCGCCTATCGGGAAGGTGGCTTGTTCCTGCTGACCATGCACCCGCATGTGATCGGCCATCGCAGCCGGATCGCGCTGTTGGATCGGTTGGTGCAGCATATGAAGAGTTTCGGTGATGTCTGGTTCGCGACACATGAAGAAGTGGCGCGCTGGTGCAAGGCGAAGGGTGGTACATGATCAGATGGCTGCTTTCACTCTTGTTGTTGGTCGCGGCCTATCCGGCCGCGGCGCAGCCGCTGCGCGCCGGCTGGTATGCCGGGGAGCCCCAGCAATTCCTGCAACAACGCAGTGGGGCCGAGGTACTGACCGGCCTCGATATCGAAATGGTGCGCGCCATTGCCGCGCGCGCTGGCCATTCGGTGATCTTCGAACAAGTACCCTTTCCCACCCTGCTCGCCGCGGTGGAGGCTGGCACAAGAGACTTGCTGCCAGGCACCGTGGCCAATGCGGACCGCGCGGCACGCGGTCAGCTCTCGCGACCCTATAGGCAGGACATCAATGTGCTGGTGGTGCGCCGTGGTGAAGCGGGGCGCGTGACCGCGCCTGACGCGGCTGGTCTCCGTGCGGCGCTTTTGGCCGATCCGGGCTTCCGCCTTGGCGTGCGTGCGGGTTTTTCTTATGTGGATCCGGGTCTTGATGCCTTCATCGCCGATCCCACACAGGCGCAGCGGGTGCGCCAGGCCGGCAGTGACGCGGAGAATCTTCGCCGACTTCTGGCTGGCGAAGTGGATGGTTTTCTTGCGGAACGGCTGTCCATCGCGCTACTGATTTCCCGCAGCAATGCCGGCCCAAGGGTCGAGGAGGCAGCGCTGCGCCTCAGGGTGCCGCTGCATCTCATGTTCAGCCGCGCCGTACCGGCTGAAAAAGTAGCTGCCTTTGATGCCGCCATTGCGGAGCTTTCAGCAGATGGCACGCTTGCACGGATCAGCGCCCGCTTTCGCCTGCCCGCGCTGCTCTCACTGACGCTTGGCAGTGATTGGTTTCTGATCTTGGAAATTCTTGGAACGGTGACGGCTGCGCTGGCCGGATATCTGGCCGCAAAACAGGACCGGTATAGCCTTTTCGGGGCGCTTGTATTGGCTTCGCTTGCTGCCCTGGCGGCTGGTGTGCTCCGCGATCTTCTGATCGGGCGCCATCCCATCGGCATCATGCAAAACCCGCTCTATCTTTTGCTGGTCTTCGGCACGGTCTTGGTCTGCTTTCTGCTGGGGCAGGCGCGCAGGGCCGTGCAAGCCATCACCTCGCCCGGAGGCGCTTCTTCTGCAGTCGTCTTTGCCCATAGCCTGGGCTGGCTGCAAAGCCGTCGGCCCCATTTGATGCTGTTCGAAGTGGCAGATGCGCTTGCGCTATCGAGCTTCATGGTCGTTGGGGTCGCGATTGCCGTTGGCTTCGGTGTGGAGCCGCTGTGGCTTTGGGGGCCGATCCTTGGCACCCTCACTGGCGCGGGTGGGGGCATCCTGCGCGACATTGTACGCGGCAGAGGCGAGATCCCCAATCTACGATCAAGCTTCTACTGTGAAATCGCGCTTGTTTGGGCCTTGGCGCTCAGCCTCTATCTTGGTGAACGCAGCGGCGTCATCGAAGCGGGGGAGATGCTGTTGGCCGTGGCGATAGCAGTGATCGGCGGTGCGACGACACGACTTGCTGTGGTGGCCTTTGCGATCCGGCCACCGCAGCTTCCGTAAAGCAGGCCTCGTCTGCCGTGCAGGCTTGAGGCCCAAAAGGGCTGTCACCCCTTGACTGGAGCCTTTACTGCCAAGGCGCGTCACTTGACACAAAAGGCCCCAGATCAGGGTTTGAGGAGTGGTTACATCAAGTCACAACAATATCGAATTGCTTGGCGACCGCGGTCCATTCCGTGATCTGCTCCTGCATCATTTTCACGAAATCGCCATTCAGAGGCGAAGGCCGGCGCGGCAGGGTCTGCAAATCCTCAAACCGCGTCATCAATTCCGGCCGCGCCAGAATGGGGTTGACCAAGCCGGCAAGCCGTTCCGTGATGGGCTGAGGCAGGCCCTTGGGTGCGGAAAGCCCAAGCCATTGCGCGGAAGTCAGCTTCGGGAAGCCAAGCTCGGCAAAGGTCGGCACATTTGGGAAGGCGGGCAGGCGCTGCGGTGAGGAAACCGCGAGTGCGCGCAACACGCCATCCTTCATCAACTGTACATTGGTGGTGATGGGATCAATCAGGCTTTCGATCTGATTGGCCATCAGATCCTGCATGGCGGGCGCGCTGCCACGATAGGGCACGTGATCCAGATTGGTGAGCTTGGCCTCGCCGGAAAGCATCGCGCCCAGCAGATGCGGGGCCGAACCAATGCCCGAAGACCCGAAGCGTACCGGGCGCTTCTTCGCCGCGTCAATGTAATCCGCGAGTGTCTTAAAGGGGGATTCCGCCTTCACCAGCAGCACATTCGGCGCTTCGACCAAAAGGCCGATATGGGTGAAATCCGTGATCGGGTTGAAGGGCAGCGTCGGCATGGTGGCCGCCGAAAACACATGCACCGAAGCGTGGGAGACGAGCAGCGTATAGCCATCCGCCGGCTGCTTCGCGACGAAATCCGTGCCGATCACGCCGCCCGCGCCGGCGCGGTTTTCCACCACCACGGTCTGACCAAGCGCCTGGGACAGGGCAGGGGCCATCAGGCGGCTCACGGTATCCACCAGGCCACCCGGCGGGAATTGTGCGATCAGGCGGATGGACCCGCGGGTTGGCCAGGCGCCGCTTTGCGCGGAGAGGATGCCTGGGCTGGCCAGCGCGCCGGCAATGGCGCCCCCGGTGAGGCCAAGAAGACGACGACGGTTCATGCGAAAGCTCCTTGCTGCTAAGCTGGCACCTATCGCCTAAAAAGCGGGCAGAATGGCCCGAATTCCCGCGATAGTACCGCTTCTGCTCAGGAGCTAGGCAATCACCGTGCCAGCAGGTTAGTCCGCCTTGATCCCTGCTTCCCGCACAATCTGCGCCCAGCGCTTCATGTCGGCCTCCACCAGGGCGGTGAAGGCCGCGCGGTCCAGCCGATTGGGGGCAGCGCCCAATTCCACCAAGCGTTCACTGAGCGCGGGTGTCGCCAGGCTTTCCACCAGCACGGCGTTCAGCCGATCCGCAACCGGCGCCGGAATGCCCGCCGGGCCGCTGATGCCGAACCAATTCGCTGCGACCAATTGCCCCAGGCCAAGCTCCGCAACGGATGGCACATCTGGCCAGCGCGGCAGGCGTTCCGGGGTGGTCATGGCAAGCAAGCGCAGCCGTTCATTGCGCCCAACATCGGGGATGGCGGCGATCAGCCCATCAATATTGCCGGCAATCACATCAGTTGCCGCCGGCGCCGCGCCGCGATAGGGCACATGGGTGATATCCACCCCCGCCAGCCGCTTCAGGATCTCAAGCTTGGCGTGAGACGATGTGCCATTGCCATTGGACCCGAAGCGGATGCTGCCCGGCTTGTCGCGCGCGGCGGTGAGCAGCGCGGGCAGGGTCTGCCAGGGGCCGGTCGAGGAAACCGCAATGGCACTCGGCACCGCAGCGAGCAGCCCGATATGGGTGAAATCGCGCAGCACATCATAGGGCATGGAGGGCAGAATGGCCGGCGCAATACCCTGGGAGGCGATGTTGGACAGCAGAATGGTGGTGCCATCGCCTGGGCTTTTCGCTACCGAATCACTCCCGACAACACCACCCGCGCCCGCGCGGTTTTCGACAACCACCGGCGCGCCAAGGCGGTTCTCCATCTCCCGCGCCACAAGGCGCGCCAGCAAATCTGCCGTACCACCGGGCGGGAAGGGGACAATGAAGCGAATGGGCCGCGCGGTTTGCGCGCCTGCCGCCAGCGCAGGTGAGGCCAGCATGGCGGCCAGGACGGCGCGGCGCGTAGTGGTGTTCATGTCATGATCCCCCGGAAATTCGCGCGTTCCATAGACCGAAAGGTGCGGCCATGTCTTCATGGTGTCGGAGGATCAAATGTCTCTCGCCTATGCCAAAGATGGCCTGCTTGGGGTGCTGACGCCGCAGGCCAATACCACGGTGGAGCCGGAATTTTCGCTGCTGCTGCCGCCAGGGACGGCGATGCTGACCGCGCGTCTGGTGAGCACGCGGCCCAGCCTGAATGACCGGCTGCGCGATTATGTCGCAGGGCTGGATGCCACCTGCGCGCAATTCGCCAATGCGCCGCTGGGTGCGATCGCCTTTGCCTGCACGGGATCTTCCTATCTGGTCGGGCCGGCAGCCGAGGACGCTGCCGTTGCGCGGCTTTCCGCCCGCACGCCCTTCATCACCGCCGGCCGCGCGGTGTGTGAGGCCTTTGCCGCGCTTGGCGCGAAACGCATCGGCTTGGTGTCGCCCTATCCACCTGATCTGACCGAAGCCTCGGCCGCCTATTGGACAGCGCGGGGGTTTGAGGTGGCGCGAGTTGTTGTCATTGCCACGCCGGGTGCCGCCTTCCACCCGATCTATGCCCTGGCCGAGGGTGATGCCAGCGCGGCCCTTGCCGCCATGCAAGGCGTGGGGGCGGAGGCGATTATTCTGCTTGGTACTGGCATGCCCTCCCTCGGCGCCATTCTGGCACGGCCGGAAGTGGAGGGCGCGCCAGTGATTTCCTGCAATCTGGCGCTGATGTGGCGCGCCATGGCGGTGCTGCGCGGTGAAGCTGCCGATGCGGCTTCTTTCAAGCGCTGGATCAGTAGGGCGGATTGGCGCGCGCGTTATGCTGGAAGGCTTAGCCCGTAATCACGGCTGCCGCGCCTCGGTCACCCCAATCATCGCGTCGCGCGTGACAAGCTGTTCCAGCTTCGCCGCATCCCAGCCTTCCGTCCCTGCGGGCCGGCGCGGCACGACCAGGTAGCGTAGCTCCGCATTGCTATCATGCACGCGAATGCTGGTGCCTTCCGGCAAATGCGTGCCGAATTCGGCGAGCACGCCGCGCGGGTCCCGCACTGCCCGCGCGCGATAGGCGCGGCTTTTGTACCAGGCGGGCGGGCGGCCGAGCACGCTGCGCGGATAACAGGAACAGAGCGTGCAGACGACCAGATTATGCACATCCGGCGTATTGAAGAGCGCCGTCAGCACAGTCTCCCCGCGCGACAGGCCCAATTCTTCCACCGCCGCGCCGGCATCGGCGGCAAGCCGCACGGCAAAACCAGGATCGGTCCAGGCGCGCGCGACAACCCGCGCGCCGAGCTGCTCACCCCGGCTATCCATCGCCTCAATCTGGGCGCGGATTTCAGCCGCCGTCAGAATGCCCCGCGCGATCAGCAGATTACGCACCGCCCGCCCACGCAATTGCAGGGGGGATAGCACGGCAACCCCCGCATCATCATCTTGCTGATAGGGGTGGTGATCATGGTCGTGATCGTGGTCATGATCATGATGGTGGTGGTGATGGCCCCCGGGCGGGTCTTCCACCTTGTCTTCCCCGGCGGCACGAAGCCGTGCTTCCTCGGCGGTCAGATCGGCTTCCTGAAGCACACCCTTTTCCTTGAGCAGGCTGGAAAAACCGTGAATCCAGCGCTCATAATAGGGCAGCTTCCAATAGGTCTCAGCATCCAGCGCTTCCTGCACGCGCCGGCTTTCATCGGTGGTGAAAATCTGGCGCTTCTTGTCGGCCAGCAGCAGGCGGATCGCGTCAGCCTCCTTCTCCCAATGCGCGGGTTCATGCGCGGTCTGCTCAATCGGCGCGGCGAAGCGGCCGGCGACATCATGGGTCGGCAGGGTTTCGGGTTTTGGGGTCATGCGGGGTACTCCATTTTGCCATCTTGCCAGGGGCGCCAATTCAGGCAAAGCGTCGGCGAAACCGGGAAGAAGGCTACACCATATGAACCGCGTCACTCGCCGTACCACCATCGCTGCCGCTGCCGGGCTGCTTGCCGCGCCGGCGCTCCGCGCCCAAACCGCCGCTTGGCCGAACAGAGATCTGCGCCTTGTCTGCCCCTTCCCGCCAGGGGGCACCACGGATGTGGTGGCGCGTCTGATCGCGGCCGCCATGCGGGACAGGCTTGGGCGCAATGTTGTGGTGGAAAACCAGCCGGGCGCGGGCAGCACCCTCGCCGCCGGGCGCTTTGCGCGCGAAGCGGATGATCATGCGCTGTTCTTGAGCCAGATTGCCTCCCACGCCATTGGCCCGGCGCTGTTCCGCAACCTTGCCTATGATCCTGAGACGGATTTCCGCGCCGTGACCCTGGTGGTGACCGTGCCCAATGTCTGGGTCGTCAATCCACGCCGCGTGCCGGGCGGCGATTTGCGCGCCTTCTTGCGCGATGCAAAGGCCAAGCCCGGGGAGCGTAATTTCGCCTCTGCCGGCAATGGCACCTCAACCCATCTGACCGGGGAGCTGATCAATCAATTGGCCAGCGTGCGCGTGCAGCATGTGCCCTATCGCGGCGCCGGCCCGGCCATGACCGCGGTGATCGGGGGCGAGGTGGATAGCCTGATTGACAATCTGCCCACCGCGCTGCCGCAAATCCAGAACGGCAATGTGGTCGCGCTGGCGGTGACGTCGCGCGAACGCCTGCCCGATCTGCCCAATGTACCGGCGGTCTCGGAACTCGGCACCGAGTTCAACCTGGCAGGGTTTGAGGCCGAGGCCTGGTTCGGCCTGCATGCGCATCGCTCAGCCTCGGACGCTGTGGTGGCGCGTATGGCGGAAGTGGCGCAGGCCGCGCTGAATGACCCGGCGGTGCGTCAGCAATTGGCCGCGCGCGGCACCACCCCGCGCGGCGGTCCGCCCGCCGATTATGCCGCGCTGGTCACACGCGAACGCCAGCGCTGGTTTGAGGTGGTGCGCCAGGGGAATGTGCAGGCGGATTGAAGCCCACAAATTACCGCGCATCCTCAGGGAACAGGCCTGGCATCCAACGCGATGCCAGGCGCGCCGGGAAAGTCAGGCGCAGCGGTGCGCGGTCATTATCGGCGGCGAGCACCCCCGCCTTCAGCAGGGCAGAGGTGATGCGCCTTGCGTGACGATCAGTGGCACCCACAATCGCGGGTGCATCAGCGCGGGGGACCTCGCCTCGATAGAGCACCGCCTCCAGAATACTGCCTGCCTTCGCTGGCAGCGCGCCGAGCCTGATCTCCCCCTCCGCCCAGAGCAGAATGCGGGCGCGCAACCTGTTCGGCTCCACCAATTGGCGCATAAAACGCACCTGATCGAGACAGGTTTCCAAAAAGAAGCGTGTGAATGCGGCAAGCTCCTCCTCGCTCAGTGCGCCGTGCCCATCAAGGTCATTGCGCCGGCCAAGATCGCAGGCCGCGAGACAGGCCTTGTAGCGCGTCTCGGCGCGCGCAAAGCCGCGCGCCACTGACCACACCGCCCCGGTGTCGAGCGCATCTAGGAGCATGGCGTGGGTCATCAAGCGTGCCACCCGGCCATTGCCATCCAAAAAGGGATGGATCCAGAGCAAGCGGTGATGCGCCGATGCGGCAGTCAGAATGGCATCTACCTTGCCGGGCTTGGCATAGGCAGTTTCGAAGCGCGCCAGAAATCGTGGGATGGCACCGGGGCTGATGGCCACATGCTGGCCCACGCGCACATCCCTTTCGCGAAACGCACCGGGTGTGAGCGGATGCTTCTCGCCCGTATCAGGATCAGTGATCCAGAGCATATCCGGCGGCAATAATGCGCAAAACCGGCGATGGATTTCCCGCAGATTATCTGCCGTGGTGGCGCGCCCGGTCAAACCACCCTCATCAATCCATTTCTGGACAGTGATATGGGCTTTCGCTTCAAGCTGCAGGTCCCGCTTTCGCGCGTCCGTGCTGAAATCATCCCTCAATGCGCGCTCAATATCGGTGGGGTGGGTGTCATGCCCTTCAATGAGGTTGCTGTAGTAACAATTCATCGAACGCACCAGATCGGCCAGGGCCGCAAGCACGCCATGTGGCAGGCTACTCTTGAAAGCGGATGATTCTGCGGCCAGTTCAAGTGCCAGGTCAGCGAGTTTGGCGCGGTGCCGAGAAGTATCGGAAATCGCCATAGGCTCCATCATGCTGATGGCTTCGCCGCGATCCGCCGGTGGCTTTTTGTCCGCCTTTTTGTCCGGATGGGTCCGCTTCATGGAAGTGAGGCTAGCACGCATAATTCTCCAAACGATACCTAAAAATAGAGCATACTTTGTCCGCTCGATCGTCCGCACCAATTCAAAGGGTTTGACCGGAAGCCCTGTCCGCCCGATGCTGCGCTCCTGGAGGAAACAGACACATGAGCAAATACCCCTTTACCGCCGCCGATCTTGAAGCGCTGCGCGCCTGGGATACGCCCACCATCTGCAATGCGTTGGAAGTGGTCGCACCGCATCGGCGCAATTACGGCTTCACCGTGCGCCCCTTTGTGGCGGTGGATCGCAAGCTGCCGCCGATTTGCGGCCTGGCGCGCACCGGCACGCAACGCGCGGCCTTCCCCTCCGGCCGCAGCAAGGATGCCGATAAGGCCATGCGGATCGGCTGGTATGAATATGTCGCCGATGCCTCGCTGCCGACCATTGTCTGCTTGCAAGACCTGGACGATACCCCCGGCGTTGGCGCCTTTTGGGGCGAAGTGAATAGCGCCGTGCATAAGGGCCTGGGCGCGCTTGGCGTGGTGACCAATGGCTCGGTGCGCGACCTTGAGATGTTCGCGCCGGGCTTTCAGGGCATTGCCGGGGTGGTGAACCCCTCCCATTCCTATGTCCATATCGTGGCACTGAAGTGTGAGGTCACCATCCATGGCATGCAGGTGTCGCATGATGATGTGATCCATGCCGACCATCACGGCGCGGTGGTGATCCCGCATGATGTGGTGACGAAAATCCCCGCCGCGATTGATCTTGGCGCGCGGAAGGAAGCCGTGATCCTGGATATGGCCCGCGCCCCTGGCTTCAATATCGCCAAGCTCCGCGAAGCGCTGGCGCGGTCCGAAGACATCCATTGATTGGGGCGGGGGCGGGCAACCGCCCCCATCTTCACCGCGCATGACCGAACGCCCGATCCTGACCGAGGTGAAGCCCCAATGGGTGGATCACTACGGCCATATGAATCTGGCTTATTACCTTGTTGTCTTTGACATGGCCTGCGATGTGCAGTGGCTCGACCTTGGCTTCGGTCCCGAATATCGCGCGCGCGGCATGGGGACTTTCGCGGCTGAATCCTGGCAGGCCTATATCCGCGAAGTGCGCGAAGGCGCGCCGCTCGCCTGTGAAAGCATCGTCCTGGATTTTGACGATAAGCGCCTGCTCTGCCGACATCTCATGTTCCATGCCAAGGAAGGCTGGCAGGTCGCCGAGAATGAAGTGCTCTATCTCAGTATTGATCTCGCCAAGCGGCGCGTGGCGCCCTGGCCCGAAGATATCCTGGCGCGGCTTGCCCTGCGCCGTTCTGGCGAGGCTGCGAAGCGGCTCTCGCTCAAACCCAAAACCCGTTGAATTTGCAGGAAAGGAAGAAACCATGGCACGCATCGGCTTTGTTGGTCTTGGCAATATGGGCGCGCATATGGTGCGCAACTTGCTGAAGGCCGGGCATGAGGTCTCGGTCTTTGACATAGTGCCCGCCGCCATTGCTTCGGTCACGCCCAATGGCGCCAAGGCCGCTTCCAATGCAGCAGAAGCGGCGCGCGGGGCGGAGATTGTCATCACCATGCTGCCCGCGGGCCAGCATGTGCGCGATGCCTGGCTGGGCGCGGGCGGCATGGCGGCGGCCAGCGCACCCGATGCGCTGCTGATTGATTGCTCCACCATTGATGTCGCGACCGCGCGCGAGGTTGCCGCGAAATCCGGCCGCGCCTTTGTGGATGCGCCGGTCTCCGGCGGAACCATGGGGGCGGAAGCCGGCACGCTGACTTTCATGGTGGGCGGCTCGCCAGAGCATTTCGCGCGCGCTGAGCCGATCCTGAAGCAGATGGGGCGCAATGTTATTCATTGCGGTGTCGCTGGCGCGGGCCAGGGGGTGAAGCTTTGCAACAATATGATGCTCGCGGCGACCATGATCGTCACCTCGGAAGCCTTTGTGCTGGCGGAAAAATTGGGGCTTTCGCATCAGGCGCTGTTTGATGTCTGCTCAACCTCCACCAGCAATTCCTGGGCGCTGTCCAGCTATTGCCCGGTACCGGGCCCGGTGCCCGCCAGCCCGGCCAATCGGGACTACAAGCCCGGTTTTGCGGCAGCACTGATGGCGAAGGATTTGGGCCTGGCGCAGGAAGCGGTGGAACAGGTGGGCACGGCCTCCCCCATTGGGGCGCATGCGCTGTCCCTGTTCCGGCAGTATCTGGAACGCGGCGGCGGGGATAAGGATTTCTCCGGCATCATCAATATGATCCGCGAAGGGGGTGTTAAGTGATCACCTCCTTCGTCTCACCCCGCCTGCTTGTGATGGGCGGGGGGTCTATCGGCCAGGCGGCGGCGGTGCTGGCGCAGCTGGGCCTCTCGCGCCCGCTGGTCGTGACCGATCCTTGGATGATGTCTTCCGGCACGGTCGAAAAGCTGCTCGCCCCCTTGAAGGCGGCTGGGATCAGCTACGGCGTTTTCAGCGATACCGTGCCGGACCCGACCGATACCGTGATCGCCACCGGTGTCGCTGCCATGCAGGGCCGCGATTATGATTGCCTGATCGGTTTTGGTGGCGGCAGCCCGATGGATACCGCCAAGGCCATGACTATTCTGGCCGCCGCACCCGTCGGCGCCAAGATGCGCGACTTCAAGGTGCCGGCCCAGGCGAATAAGGCCGCGCTTCCGGTGATTTGCATCCCCACCACGGCCGGCACGGGCAGTGAAGCCACGCGCTTCACCGTGATCACCGATACCGAAACCGATGAGAAGATGCTGATTGCGGGGCTTGGCGCGCTGCCTCTGGCCGCGATTGTGGATTACGAACTGACCTTCAGCGTGCCGCCGCGCACCACCGCCGATACGGGCATTGATAGCCTGACCCATGCGCTGGAAGCCCTGGTGTCTCGTCGCGCCAATCCGGAATCGGATGAATATGCTTTGCGCGCCATGCGCCTGATCGGGCCCAATCTGCGCGCGGTCTATCACGACCCCAAGAATGCCGCAGCACGCGAAGCGATGATGAAGGGCGCCACATTGGCGGGGCTTGCCTTCAGCAATAGCTCGGTCGCGCTGGTGCATGGCATGTCGCGCCCGATCGGGGCGCATTTCCATGTGCCGCATGGGCTTTCCAACGCCATGCTGCTGCCGGCCGTGACGGCCTATTCGCTCAATGCCGCCTTGCCGCGTTACGCCGAAGCGGCACGCGCGATTGGTGTCGCTGGGCGAGATGAGGGCGACCAAAGCGCGGGTGCGAAGCTGCTTGAAGAACTTTCCGCACTCAACCGCGAATTGGCCGTGCCCACACCTGCGGCTTACGGCATTGATGCAGTGAAATGGGACGGGCTTCTGCCCACCATGGCCGCGCAGGCTTTGGCTTCAGGCAGCCCGGCCAATAACCCGGCCGTACCGGATGCTGATGCGATTATGGCGCTCTACCGCCGCGCCTGGCAGGGCTGAGGCGCGTCTGGCCGCCGCGGTTCTGCTGCGGCGCTTCCGGCTGGCCGAGCAAATAGCCCTGGGCGAAATCCACGCCCAGGCCGCGCGTTGTCCTTTGCAGCAGGCTGTTGGAAACACCCTCGGCGATCACATAGCGGCCCTTGGCGTGGGAATCGCTTAGAATGCGGCGCAGGAAATGCCTTGCGCGCATTTGGCGGGGCAGGGCTTCGACCAGGCTTCGATCCAGCTTGACGCCGGCAAAGGGCAGGCCGGCAAGCCGCCAACGGTGATCGCCGAGCGTCACATCATCCAGCAGGACGGGGATGCCGAGGCGCTTCAGGCGCGGCATCACGCGACGCAGGCGGGAAGGGTCGCGAATCGCCTCGGTTTCCGTCAGTTCAAGCAAAAGCGGCCTGCGCCCTGCGCCATGCCGGCGGAGTGTGTCGGCGAGCAAAGCCGGCGTTTCCGGCAGCAACAGCACACTGAGCGGCATATTCACCGCAAGCCCGCCCTTGGGGGAGGGCGTTTGCTGCCAATCATGCGCGACACGTTCCAGCACCGCATGGGTCAGATCAAGCGCCAGGCCAAGCTTCTCAGCCAGCGGCACAAAGGCGCCCGCTTGCAATAGCGCCTCTTGCCGCGGCCAGCGTACCAGACCCTCCAAGGCCGCTGTATGGCCATTGCGCAGGCGGATGATGGGCTGATAGCGGAGAAGCAGTAGGCGCCCAGTTAAGGCTGCGCGCAATTCCTGTTCCTGATCGGACAGGTTTTTCGCGCGCGGTTGAGGGGGCAGCTTGCGGCTTTGCCCTTTTCCCCCAAGCCCGCTTTTTCCGCGCTGCGCCACGCGCCCTTATCCCCTGCCGTCGGCAAACCTATTTCCGGAACTGTAACAGCATTCCGGCCAGAGGAAACCTGCTTTATCTGGCCAGGCTCTAGCTCGCCGCCGCACCCTCAGCTTTGCCCGGCGGGGCAGCATCCGGCATGCGCAGCCGATTGCGCCCGCTGAATAGCACGATGGGGGCAGCGATAAACACCGAAGAACCGGCCGAAATCACAATGCCGACCACCATGACCCAGGCAAAGCCCGAAAGCGTATCACCGCCAAACAGCGCCAAGGGCAGCGCCGAGAGCAGCAAGGTCATGGAGGTGCCGAGCGATCGGTTCATGGTTTCATTGATGGAAAGATCCACCAATTGCTCAAGCGGCATGGCTTTGAACTTGCGCAAATTCTCTCGCATGCGGTCAAACACCACGACCTTGTCATTTGCCGAAAAGCCAATGATGGTCAGGATTGCGGCAACGGTGGTCAGGTTGAATTCAATGCCGAACAGCACCATGAAGCCGATGGTTTTTGTTGCATCCAGGATCAGCGTGGTGATGGCGGCGATGCCGAACTGCCATTCAAACCTGATCCAGATATAGATCAGCATGGCAAGGAAGCTCAGGCCAAGCGCCATCAGCCCGCCCAGGAAAAGCTCATCCGAAATGCGATTGCCAACGGCTTCCACGCGGAGGATGCGCGTGCCGGGTGCGGCGCGTTCCAAAGCCTCTCGCACCGCAGTGACTGCCCTTTGCACGCCGCCTTCATCGCCCTGCGCAGGCAGGCGGAGCGCGAAGGTGGCAGGATCGCCGAATTGCAGCAGCGTCGCATCGCCAAGCCCAAGCCCGCCGACGGCGCTGCGCAGCACGCTGATATCGCCAGGGCCGGGGGTGCGGATTTCCATCTCCACCCCGCCCTTGAAATCAATGCCCTTTTCAAGCCCGGGATGGAAGGCAATGGCGACTGAAAGACTGGACAGCAATGCCGAGACAATCAGCCCCATCTTGGCGCCACGCATGAAGGGAATGCGCGTGCCATCGGGGAAGATGCGAAATAAGGGCCGGCGCAGCCGATCCAGCAGCGAAAGCCCCGGACGCTGAAATACCGGCAACTCCTTGGGCCTGGTGCGGCGATACCACCAGGAAACGAAAAGCCGCGTCAGCACCGTCGCCGTCCACATTTGCACAATGGTGCCGATGGCGACCGTGACAGCAAAACCCTTCACCGGGCCAGAGCCAAAACCATACAAACAGGCCATGGCGATCAGGTTGGTCAGGTTGGAATCCAGAATAGTGCCAGATGCCTTGGTATAGCCTGCCTCCAAAGCGTTGATCGGCGTTCGCCCGTTTTTCACTTCCTCGCGTATGCGTTCATTGATCAGGATATTCGCATCCAAGGCGGTGCCGAGTGTCAGCACAATTCCGGCAATGCCCGGCAGGGTCAGAGTCGCCCCCAATGCAGAAAGCCCCGCCATCAGCAGCACGATATTGATTGCAAGCGCGATATTGGCGAACCAGCCCAATATGCCATAGGCAAAACCCATATAGAGAAAGACAAACAGTGTCCCGACCGCGAGTGAGATCATGCCCGCGCGAATGGCATCCGCGCCCAGTTCCGGCCCGACCGTGCGTTCTTCCACAATGGTCAGCGGCGCGGGCAGGGCGCCGGCGCGCAGCAGCACGGCAAGGTCATTGGCGGTGCGCACGGTGAAGGACCCGCTGATCTGGCCCTGGCCGCCGGTAATGGGCTCACGGATCACGGGGGCGCTGATCACCTTGTCATCCAGCACAATGGCGAAGGGGCGACCGACATTGGCGCGGGTGATATCGGCAAAGCGCCTGGTGCCGGTGCCATCAAAGGTGAAGTTCACCACCCATTCGCCGGTGCGCGAATCCTGCCCGGCGCGGGCATTGGTCAGGTTCTTGCCATCCACGGCGACATTGCGGCGTACCGCGACACGTTCGCCGGGGCGTTCGCTGGGTAGGAACATCACACCGGGCGGCGGGCTGCCGGCCAGATTGGCGCTTTCATCCACCAGATGGAAGGTCATGCGCGCGGTGCGGCCCAGAAGGTCCTTTATCCGATTGGGATCTTCAACGCCGGGTAGGGTCACCAGGATACGCGATTGGCCTTGGCGGGCGATCAGTGCTTCGGCGACACCGGTTTCATCCACGCGGCGGCGGATGATTTCGATGGATTGCTCGACCGCCGCGCTGGCCTTGGCACGCAGCCCGGCTTCGCTGAGGGTGGCGGTGATGGTACCATCGGGAGCAGTCGTGACCTCAATATCCGGGACATTCTGGCCGGTCGGCAGCGTCACGGGCTCTGCCAATTCACGCAAAGCCGCGGCCGCCGCGCCAGCCTGGGCTGTGTCCAGCACACGGAAACCCATGCGGCGGTTCGGCCCATCGGCGGCCAGATTCACATAGCGAATATTGGCGGTGCGGAGCTTGCCGCGCACGCCATCCACCGCCGATTCCAGCCTTTCCCGCACAACAGTGTTCAAATCCACTTCCAGCAACAGATAGGACCCGCCGCGCAAATCAAGCCCCAGGCTGATCTGGCGGGGTTCCATCCAGGAGGGAAAGGCCGAACGCGGCATCAGGTTCGGCAGGCACAAAAGCACCCCGAGCAGACAAACGCCGAGAATGACAGCCTGTTTCCAGCGCGCGAAATGAAGCATGGGCGGGTGGAATCCCCTGGTTGAGCGGGCGGACAATGGCGATGCACCTCAGGGGATGCAAGCCCGCCCCGCTTAGGTGTAGCTTTAGCGCATGAATGTGAACCCCGCCCCGCTTCGCCTTGGCATTTTGGGGGTCGGCCATTTCGGCCGTTTCCATGCGCTCAAGGCCGCCGCCAACCCCGCCATCCATCTGATTGGCCTGCATGATGCCTCGGCTGATCGGGCCGCCCAGATCGCCGGGGAGGCCAGCGCCCCGGCCCTGGCGCCGGAGGAAGTGATCGCGGCGGCGGAGGCGGTGATCATCGCCGCGCCCACGCGCTTTCATTACGCGCTGGCGGAACAGGCGCTGGCGGCTGGGCGGCATGTCTTTATCGAAAAGCCCATTGCGGCGAGCCTGGATGAGGCGGATCGGCTGATTGCTTTGGCCGCCCGGAAGGGGCGGGTGCTGCAAGTCGGCCATATTGAACGGTTTTCGGCGGCGTTTCGTACCGTGATGGGGGCACCCTCCGGCGGGCGGGCGCTTTCTTTTGAGGCGGTGCGCGCTGCGCCCTTCCGCCCGCGCAGCCTGGATGTCTCTGTCGTGCTGGACCTGATGATCCATGATCTGGACCTGGTCATGGAATTGGCGGGCGGGGAGCCGGAGGCAGTGGAGGCGGTGGGGGCGGCCATCGCCTCAGACCATCCGGATTTCGCTGTGGCGCGGCTGCGCTTTTCGGGCGGGCGGGCGGCTTCCATTACGGCATCGCGCGTTTCGCTTGCCATGGAAAGGCGGCTTCGTGTGCTGGGGACTGAGGGCGAGATGGCGGTGGATTTCCTCACACGCGCGCTCGCCGTGCTGCGCCGTGGCGGGGCGGAGCCGGTTGAGACCATGCCGGGCCATGGCGTGGATCGCGCCACCTGGACGGATCATGATAGCCTTGAAGCCGAACAGGCGGCCTTCATCGCGGCCTGCCAGGGACGGGGCCCGGTGGTGGTGGATGGCGCCGCCGGGCGGCGCGCCTTGAAATGGGCGCTCGCCATTGAGGAAGCGATCAAGGCCAAGGCCTGACCCCCTCTTGCCGCCGCGCGATTCCGGGCGGAGCATCGCAGCAGCTTGGGTTGAGGTTGGGGACACGCGATGAAGCCAAGAATAGCGATTTTCGGTGCGGGCGCGGTTGGTGGTTATGCCGGCGCGCATATGGTCCAGGCGGGGGAGGATGTGACCTTCATTGATCCCTGGCCCGAGCATGTGGAGGCAATGAGGAAGACCGGCCTTCGCATCACCCATTTGCGCGATGTGCCGGAATTCACCGTCAAGCCGCGCGCGCTGCATCTGACGGAAGTGCAGGCGCTGGCGAAGGAAAAGCCGATTGATATCGCCTTCATGTGCATGAAGTCGTACGACACCGCCTGGGCAACGACCATGATCGCGCAATATCTCTCGCCCAATGGCTATGTGGTTTCGCTCCAGAATTGCATCAATGAGGAAGTGATCGCGGGCATTGTCGGCTGGGGCCGCGTGTTGGGCGCGATTGCGAGCCTCATTACGGTGGAATTGGCCGAACCCGGCCATGTGCGGCGCGCGGCGGGCAAAAGCGGAACATCGCATACGGTGTTTCGCGTGGGCGAACCGCATGGGCGGATTTCACCGCGCGCTGAACACATCACCAAGCTTGTCGGGCTGACCGATAGTGCTTTGACCACCAGCAATCTTTGGGGTGAGCGCTGGTCCAAACTTGTGGCCAATGTCATGGGCAATGGGCTTTCCGCCTGCACCGGGCTGACCACGCGCGACATGGTGGCCGATGATGCCATTCGTGGCTTTGCGGCGCGTTTGGGGTCTGAGGCGATCCGTATCGGTCAGGCGCTGGGTTACGATCTGGAAGAAATTTTCCACCTTGATCCGGAAATCATTGCTCGCGCGGGTGAAGGCGATGCGGCAGCGCGCCAGACCTATGATGAGCATCGGCTGGCCGAAACAGCCAAGGGTGGTGGCGGCGCGCATCGGCCTTCCATGGGCCAGGATATGGTGAAGGGCCGGCGGACGGAGATTGAATATCTGAACGGCTTTGTCGTGGATAAGGGGGCAACAATCGGCATTGA
>JADCES010000056.1 GCA_020250005.1 Roseomonas sp. | reverse complement strand
GTTGTCCCAACGTGCCGCGATGATGCGCTGGCCCGTGAAATCCCCCGCTGCGTCGGAGGCAAGCCAGGCCAAGGGTGGGCCCATGACGCTTGGCCTCAGCATCGCATCCCTGGCCCAGCCTGACTCGGCGCCAATGAAAGGCGTATCAGTGGGGCCACCTGGGATCAGAACATTCACCGTGACGCCAGTGCCAGCCAACTCCGCTGCCCACACTGCCGAGCTGGCCTCCAGTGCCGCTTTGGTGGCGCCATAGGGCAATACGCGCAGCATGGTGCGGAAGGAGGTGGTGTTATTGATGATCCTTCCCCAGCCAGCCGCACGCATCATGGGGATGGCAGCACGCGTCAACAGCATCGGGGCAGTGACATTAATTGCAAAAAAGCGATCCCAGACAGGTGCGCTTAGCTCTTCAAGGCTTGGCAGTCGGGTTTCGGCGTCAGAACGAAGACTGGATACACCAATGCCTGCATTATTCACCACCACGTCTACGCGGCCAAAACGGGACACAGCGGCGGCCATACCCGCTTCGCATCCCTGTGCCGTTGAAAGATCCGCTTCAATTGCGTGCAAATCTGGATGGGCAGCATGCGCCGTCAGCAACGCATCCAGCCCCTTCGCATCGTAATCAAGTGCGGCAATGCGGTGTCCGGCAGCGAGAAGCGATGCCACCATGGCGCGTCCGATGCCGCCAGCAGCACCAGTAACAAGGACAATACGGGGTGTTGTTTTAGCCATCGTATCCTCTCGATTTAAGGCCAGCTTAGGCCGCGCCGGTTGGGAGACATAGAGTCCGTCTCACTTTACTGGCCATCGCAGCATCCGAAATCGGGTAGCAGATGGGCCAATACTCCGTTAGTCATCGCTCCAATGGGTCTCAAATGATTTGGCAACGGACATTTCATCTCCTTTGCTGCAAAATATGTGACCAAAGGAGCGGCACAAAACCGTGGCAGGTCCAAAGCAGGAGGCTCACCGTCTGAGTGGATACATTCAGGAAGGCACGTGAGTCCCATAGGCGCCGAAGCCGGACAATCCCGGAGAATAAGCCAGCGTGCCGCAATCAACGTGTGGAAGCCGTCAATCCACCATCCACGACGAGTTCCGTTGCGGTCACGTATTTCGCCTCGTCAGAAGCAAGGAATAGCGCGGCATGCGCCACGTCCCATCCCTCGCCCATCTGGCCCATGGGAACGGCGGCGTTGCGCTTCGCCACGAACCCCTCCAGGTCGCCGCCCGCAAATTGCTCCGCGAGCTTGGCCACCAGCGGTGTGTACATGAGGCCAGGCAGCACGCAGTTCATGCGGATGCCGTGCGGAGCATAGGTAATGGCGGTGGTCTTGCTGAAATGGATCAGCCCCGCCTTGGCCGCCGAATAGGCCGCCTGGGGCTTGCCCGTGTAGCGAATGCCCGCCGTGGAGGCGATGCTGACCACGGCTCCCTTTCCCTGCTTCTGCATGATCGGTGTAGCGCGCCAGAACGTTTCGGACAAATTGACAAGCGGTTCCGCACCCCTGTCCGCAATTGATCAGCCGGGTCTTTGAGCAGTACAAAAGGGGCCTCAAAGGCCCCTTTTTCATACGCGCCGCGCTGCCCCTCACCGCGCATCATGAGCATCAGCAGCCGCTGCCGTGGCATGGGTAGTGCCTCGCGGCACCAGGCGCACGGGCCGCCCCAAGCGCGCCACCACCATGCCCAGGGACGCATGCTGCGCGGCCGCGCAGGGCCAGCCGAGCGATTGGGCTTCCGCATCATCCACCGCATACCCGATTTCGATTTCGGCGCCGGCTGGCGCTTTCGCTGCCAGCGCCACGGCCTCGTCGGCTGATCGGCGCTGGAACGCGTATAGCGCGCGAAGGTCCCCGACCACCCCCGCTGGCGCAGCGTTTCGGCCAGCGCACCATGATTTCACAGTGTCCAGCCGAACGCCATGAAGCGCGGCGGCGTCGGCCTGAGATAGGCCGACGCGGGACAACAACAGCCGGTACGGTGTCATTCGGCCTCCGATTCAGTGCAAGCGACGCCGTCCCGAACGAAAAACGCCACTTGACCGCCATGGCGTGCGATTTCCTGGATCAGCAGCGCGGTGGCCGGTAGATAATAGAATTCGCCATAGACCTCATTGCCGCCGCCCTTGGCCGGTTCGTCGATTTTTTCACTACTCCATTGGGCAGCGTCACACTTTGCGGCGAATAAATCACGGCCGTAGCCAAATGTGGCGCAGCCCGACTGATAAACGATGAAGCCGGACGCGACTATCTCTGGATTGCTCATCTCAAGCCCCCTCATCTTCAGCTGCTTCCGCCGCAATCTCCGCCAGCAGGGCGTCAAACTGCGCCTCGGTCATCACATCGAAGTTGTCGCTCCACTCAGCGGTCACCACTTCGAGCAGGATGGCGGTGCGGTCATACCCAGCGAACCGCGTCGCCACCATCGCCTTACCTCCAAGAGTGCTGTTCCGCGAGTATGGGCTGCGCCAGATTTCCCAGAATTTTTCATCGCCGACTGCATATTGGGGATTCTCGCGCCATTCCCAATCATGGCCATCGTAAGACAGGCACTCGTCAGCGGCGTCTTCCAGGCTCAGGCCACGCTTGGCCAGTGCCAGGTCGCCGCGACAAATTGTATAGGTGGTGGTGTCGGTCATCTGGGCTATCCCCCACTT
>JADCES010000055.1 GCA_020250005.1 Roseomonas sp. | reverse complement strand
TCGCGCTGGCGGGTGTTTTGCGGCCGCGCGGCATTGTTCCTTTCGGACCAGCTCCGCGACATGATGAAGACAGAGGCGATCTTATTGGGCAGAATCGGGTCCGGGATCTTGGTAATGATATCCACCACCAGCGGTTCCACCTGCACGGCGCGTTCCACCGTATCCACGAAAATCCCGTAATTGGAGGTGGGCGCCAAGGCGCGCGTCACGCTGAACACCACGTCATCCGCGGTGAAAGCCTCGCCCTCATGGAATTTCACGCCATCGCGCAGCCAGAAGCGCCAGCGATTGGGTTCCTGTTGTTCCCAACGCGTCGCCAGGCCCGGCGCCAGACCCAATTCCTGGTTGCGGCTGATCAGCATGTCATAGACCTGTTGCAGCACCATGGTGACGGTGCCGACATTCTGGCTATGCGGGTCGAGCGTATTGGGATCGCCCGAGGCCGCCCAGCGCACCGTCCGCGCATCCGAGTTTGCCGCGCCAAGCGCCAGCCCGCAGGCCAGCGCGGTCGCCCATAACAGCTTTCGCATCCCGTTCTCCTATTTTTGGTTAAAGTCCAAGCCTCGCCTATAGGGGCGCCGGCCCCGGCCGGGAAGAGGCTTTGTGGGGGAGATTTCCCCAGGCGCGAAACTGCTTTAGTTTCGCCTCCAACCGTCCGAGAGAGCCCTGCCCATGCCGCGCTTTGCCGCCAATCTATCCATGATGTTCAATGAAGTCCCCTTCCTGGACCGCTTCGCGCTGGCGGCGAAGGCGGGCTTTAAGGGGGTTGAGTTCCTTTTTCCTTACGACCATCCGGCGGCCGAGATTGCGGCCCGGCTCAAGGATAATGGCCTGCAACAGGTGCTGTTCAATGCGCCGCCTGGCGATTGGGCGAAGGGCGAGCGCGGCATGGCCTGCCACCCCGGCCGCGAGCAGGAATTTCGCGACAGCATCATGCGCGCCTTGGATTACGCCGGGGCGCTTGGCTGCCCGCGGCTGCATGTGATGGCCGGCATGGTGCCGCCGGGCGTCGCGCAAGGCACGCTCACCTGCCTTTATGCCATCAACCTTGCCTGGGCGGCGGAAAAGGCCATTGCCCAGGGGGTTAAGTGCTGCATTGAACCAATCAATCAGCGCGACATGCCGGGCTATTCCCTGACCGGCATCGCCAATGCCATTCAGGTGATCGAGGCCGTGGGTCCCGACCGGCTTGGGCTGCAATTCGACCTGTATCACACGCAAATCACCGAGGGTGATCTGGTGCCCCGTGCGCGCGCCGCATTGCCTTACATCGCCCATATGCAGGTGGCCGATACCCCAGGCCGCAATGAACCCGGCACCGGTGAGGTGAATTGGCCCTTTGTCTTCGCCCAATTGGATGAAATGGGCTATCGCGGCTGGATCGGCTGCGAATACCGCCCTGCCGGCGAGACGCTGGCCGGGCTTTCCTGGTTCGCCCCCTATAAGGACTGAAACACAATGAAAATCGCCTTTATCGGCCTTGGCATCATGGGCCGCCCCATGGCCGGGCATCTGAAGAACGCCGGCCACGCCATCACGGTGGTGGAGCGCAAAAGCCTGACCGCTGAGGACCGCGCGGCCTTCGCCGTGGCGCCCGATGCCAAAACCGCCGCCGCCGGGGCGGAAGCCGTGATTCTGATGGTGCCCGACACGCCCGATGTCGAAGCCGTGCTGTTTGGCGCGGGCGGTGTCGCGGAAGGGCTCAAGCCCGGCACGCTGGTGATTGACATGTCCTCCATCAGCCCGACCGCGACCAAGGAATTCGCAGCCAAGATCGCCGCCAAGGGCGGCGATTACCTTGATGCCCCGGTCTCGGGCGGTGAAGTGGGCGCCAAGCAAGCGAGCCTGACGATCATGGTCGGTGGCTCGGACGCGGCCTTTGAACGCGCCAAGCCGCTGTTTGAAGCCATGGGCAAGAATATCACCTTGGTCGGCGGCATTGGCGCGGGGCAGACCTGCAAGGTCGCCAATCAGATCATCGTCGCACTCACCATCGAAGCGGTGGCGGAAGCGCTCACCTTTGCTTCCAAGGCCGGGGCCGATCCGGCCAAGGTGCGGCAGGCGATCACGGGCGGGCTCGCGACATCGCGCATTCTGGAACTGCATGGGGAACGCATGATCAAGCGGACCTTCGCGCCGGGCTTCCGCATCCGCCTGCACCAGAAGGATTTGAACCTGGCCCTGCAAGCGGGCCGCGAATTGGGCGTGGCCTTGCCCAATACGGCGTCCACCCAGCAGCTTTTCGCCGCCGTTGCTGCGGCGGGGGGCGGCGATTTGGACCATTCCGGGCTGGTCAAGGCGCTTGAGACACTCGCCGCGCATCCCGTGGCGCCGGACGCCTGAGCGCATGTAATGCCAAATGGAAGCCCTGTTTCGGCAGGGCTTTCTTACTTTTTTTATACATTTTTCTCAAATTTCCCACGAGGTTTAATTTTTGCACAATGAATATTCTATGGTACCTCAACTAAATTCATGATTCGCTTGGCGCCCGCCAAGTGCGCTGTAGCAAGGCTGGAACCTCATGCGGTTCGAAGAGATTGGAGAGCAGCTTCGCACCTATCGCTTGGAATCCGGCCTGAAGGCGGATGAGATCGCCGCGCGCCTCGGCATCTCCCGCGCTGCGCTGTATCGCTACGAAAAGGGCGAGGTCATCAAGCTGGACACGGTGCGGCGCCTTGCGGAGATGCTGCAGGTCTCGCCCCTCGCCTTGCTTGGGATCGGGGTTGATTACTTCTCCCGCATCAATGCCTTTCTGGAACGCCAGCGCCAGATCGAAGAAGCCGCTGATAGCCAATTGCAGCTTGGGGGGGCGCTTTGCTTTGCCCTCACCTCCGCGGGCTTTGACCAGACCTTGCGCGGGCTATGGCTGGAAGCGGCCGGCATGGCAGCGGATCGGGCCGCGGCGCTCAGCCTGGCCGACCAAAGCCTGGCCAGCCTGGCACAGCGGCGGTTTTTGCTGGAACAGCGCCGGCCCAGCATTACCTTGCTGCTGTCCGAAACGGCCCTGCTTCGCCTGCTGACCCAGGGCATTGGCGCCGGGCTGCCACTTTCCGAACGTGGCCGCGCCCAAGCCAAGGCTGCGGCGGTCTCTGAAGCCGAGCATCTGGCCAATTTGATGGAACAGGCGCCGCTTGGCGTGCAGATTGGCCTATTGCAGGAACCGGACCCAAGCCATCAGGCGATCATCTATCGCGCGCGTGATCGCGCCCATGTCATTGCAAATCCCTTCCCGCCGGATGCGCATCCAAGCTGGCATATCGGGATCGCGAGCGTGACTTCGGCCGATGATGCGCTGGCCATTCATCAGCGCGTGGCCGAGGCCTGTTGGCGCCAGGCGCGCAAGGGCGCGGCCGCGGCGCAATGGCTGCGCATGCTGATCATGGAAACCCGTTCTGCATAGTGGTCCGATCGCTACTTTCGGTTACCGACAGTAGCGTGAATCGGCCCACCAAATATGGGGCTAGTGGTCCGATCGCTACTGTCGGTTACCGACAGTAGCGTGAATCGGCCCACCAAGTATAAAACGGGTGGCGCACGGGGCAGTTTTGCATCGGGAAAGGTCGGCATGAACCGCACCGCTGGCCGGGGCTTGCCCTTCCGCGCCACAGCGTCTCCAGTATGCATGCGCCGGGCCTTACCCGGCAGAAGATGAGGAAACGCCATGGCCCGCGAGAATTGGGACAAAGAAATGCTGCGCTTCACCGAAATGATGGAGGCGCGCGCCGCAGCGCAGCCCCCAGTGAAGCTGGAATTGCCGCTGGATAACTCGCGGGAATTGAATGATGGGCTCAGCCTGCCGCTCGCCAAGGGTGGCGCGGTGATGGCGGAAAGCGAGGATCGCTGGTTGGCGCTGCGCGGGCGGCGGATTCTCTGCCGCTTCCATCGCCCAACCGCGGGCACGTGGCATCCGGTGCTGGTTTATCTGCATGGTGGCGGCTGGGTTTGGGGCAGTGTGGATACGCATGATCGGCTGATGCGCGAATATGCGGCTGCCTCTGGCTGCGCCGTGATTGGCGTGGATTATGCGCTGAGCCCTGAGGCGATTTTCCCGCAAGCGCTTGAGGAATGCGCCGCTGTCACGCTCTGGGTCGCCAAGCGCGGTGCGGAATGGGGTTTGGACATCAGCCGGATTGTGCTGGGTGGTGATTCCGCCGGTGGCAACCTTGCTGCCGGCACGGCGCTATTGTTGCGGGAAACCGATCCCGCGCTGAAGCTGCGCGGCTTGCTGATCAATTACGGTGTCATGGATTGCGCCATGGCGACGCCAAGCTATGAGGCTTTCGCGACCGGGCATTTCCTGACGCGCGAGAAGATGGAGTTCTATTGGCGCTGCTATGCGCCGAAGGAAGCCGATCGCGTGAGCCCCTTCGCTTCCCCCATGCGTGCCGATCTGCGTGGCCTACCGCCCGTTTTGGTGCATATCGCAGAGCTTGACGTGCTTGCCGATGAGAACAGGCTTTTCGCCAATAAGCTACGCACCGCTGGCGTGGCTGTGACAGAAGAAACTTTCCCCGGCACCATCCATGGCTTTCTGCGCGCGCTTGGTCATATGGCGGCGGCAGATCGCGCGGCGCGGCAGGGCGGTGAATGGCTCAAGGCGCGTTTTGCCTGACACAGAAAGGGAGAGAGATGATGATTGATAAAGCAACCAAGCAGCGCATCCAGGCCCAATTGGGCGATCCGAAGCTCGCGTCCCATTATCTGAAGCCCGATCAGATGGCCTGGCAGGCGACCGAGTTTCCAGGGATTGAAATGAAGCTGCTGTGCCGGGATGAGGCGCGCGGCATGTCCACCATCCTGTTCCGCATGGCGCCCGGCGCAGAAGTGCCGCTGCATGAGCATACGGATATTGAACAGACCTATGTCATGGAAGGCTATCTGGAAGATGATGAAGGGCGCTGCGGCCCAGGCGAATTCGTCGGGCGCCCGGCGGGGAATACGCATGTGGCGCGCGCCCCGGAAGGCGCCTTGTTTCTTTCGATCTTCCTGAAGCCCAATCG
>JADCES010000054.1 GCA_020250005.1 Roseomonas sp. | reverse complement strand
GTTCAAACCCGCGGCGCTGGAATTCGGCCAATTCCTTGCGGAATTCACCCTTCTTGCCGCGCGCCACCGGCGCCAGCAGCAAAAGCCGCGTGCCTTCCGCCATCCCCATGACACGGTCCACCATTTGGGACACCGTCTGCGCTTCAATCGGTAGACCCGTCGCGGGCGAATAAGGCACACCAACCCGCGCCCAAAGCAGGCGCATATAATCATGGATTTCCGTGACGGTGCCGACAGTGGAGCGCGGATTATGGCTGGTGGTTTTCTGTTCGATGGATATGGCGGGCGACAGGCCCTCAATCGAATCCACATCCGGCTTTTGCATCAATTGCAGGAATTGCCGCGCATAGGCCGAAAGGCTCTCCACATAGCGCCTTTGGCCTTCGGCATAGATGGTATCGAAAGCGAGGGAGGATTTGCCCGACCCCGACAGCCCCGTGATCACCGTCAGCGTATCGCGCGGGATATCAAGATCGAGGTTCTTGAGGTTGTGCTGGCGCGCGCCGCGGATGCGAATATGGCCGGTCATGCAAAGGGGGCTCCGACCGCCGACCCGGGGAGGGGAAAAGCGGTTGTTCTAAAAATGTTCTCGTTATATATACGCCTGAATGGCGCCCTGGGAAGGGTGCGGGATGGCCCGCCTTGGGGCGATGGTCTATCCTGTGTGTCGAAATCGCGGGAGAGCTGTTCCATGGCGGGTATCAATAAGGTCATCATCCTGGGCCGTCTGGGGCGGGACCCGGAAGTGCGCAATTTCCAGAATGGCGGCAAGGTGGTGAATCTGCGTATCGCCACATCTGAGCGCTACAAGGATCGCGAAGGCAATCAGCAGGAACGCACCGAATGGCACTCGGTCGCGATTTTCAATGATCGCCTGGGCGATGTGGCGGAAAAGTACCTGCGCAAGGGGAGTGAGGTCTATGTTGAAGGCCAGCTTGAGACCCGCAAATGGCAGGATCAATCGGGCCAGGACCGCTACACGACTGAAGTTGTGCTGCGCCAATATCGCGGCGAATTGCAGTTGATTGGCGGGCGCGGCGCGGGTGGTGGCATGGATGATCCGAGTGAACCGGCGGGGGATCGCGGTGGCGCGGCGAAGCCGGCCCAGCGTTCGGGCGGTTGGGATGCCAAGAAATCCGATCTGGATGATGAAATTCCATTCTAATTCAATGGGTTGAGGTTCGGTTAGGCAGGGCGCCGCCGTGCTGGTTGACGCGGCGCGCCTGAGGGTGCCTATGCGTCTTTTACATTGTAACTTCCCCGGAATCGCGGCCTTCAGAATCGGTTTTCAAGCGTGAGCGACATCCAAAACCCCGGCCAACCCCCGCAGGATACGACCCCGGTCGCCCTCGAGGAGGAAATGCGGCGCTCCTACCTCGATTACGCGATGAGCGTGATCGTGGCGCGCGCTTTGCCCGATGTGCGCGATGGGTTGAAGCCGGTGCATCGGCGCATTTTGTTTGCCATGCAGGAAGCCGGCTACACGGCTGACAAACCCTATCGCAAATCGGCGCGCGTGGTTGGCGATGTGATGGGTAAATACCATCCGCATGGCGATGCTTCGATCTATGATGCGCTGGTGCGCATGGCGCAGCCCTTTTCCATGCGCTTGCCGCTGATTGATGGGCAGGGGAATTTTGGTTCCGTTGATGGCGATCCGCCGGCGGCGATGCGCTACACGGAAGCGCGGCTTGCCGCCGCAGCCGGGGCGCTGCTGGCCGGCATTGACGAAGATACGGTGGATTTCCAGCCGAATTACGATGAAAGCGTGGATGAGCCGCGCGTATTGCCGGCGGCCTTCCCCAACCTGCTGATCAATGGCGCGGGCGGCATTGCGGTGGGTATGGCCACCAATATTCCGCCGCATAATCCAACCGAAATTTTGGATGCGACCCTGGCGCTGATCGCCAATCCGGCGCTGACGCTGGAAGAGCTCATGAAGATCGTGCCGGGGCCGGATTTCCCGACCGGGGCGCTGATTTTGGGCCGTTCCGGCATTCGCGCAGCCTTTGAAACCGGGCGGGGTTCCATCCCGCTGCGCGCTCGAGCGGAGATTGAGGAATTGCGCGGTGGCCGCCAGGCGATTGCGGTCTCCGAAATCCCCTATCAGGTCAATAAGGCGACGCTGCTTGAGAAAATCGCCGAATTGGTGCGCGCCAAGGCCGTAGAAGGCATTTCCGATCTGCGCGACGAAAGCGACCGTTCGGGCATGCGCATTGTCATAGAACTGAAGCGCGATGCGACCGCGGAAGTGGTGCTGAACCAACTTTATCGCATGACGCAGTTGCAGACCTCCTTCCCCGTGAATTTTGTGGCCCTGCATGAAGGCAGGCCGCGGCAAATGGGCCTGAAGGACGCGCTGATGGCCTTCATCGCCTTCCGTGAGGAGGTGATTCTGCGCCGGTCCCGCCACCGCCTCGCCAAGGCGCGGGAACGTGGGCATCTGTTGATTGGCCTTGCGATTGCCGTCGCCAATCTGGATGAGGTTATTCGCGTCATTCGTGAAAGCGCGGATGGCGCCGCAGCGCGCGCTGCCTTGATGGCGCGGGATTGGCCGGCGGGTGATGTGGGCGTGCTGCTAGCCTTGGTGGATGATTATCGCAATGCAGTGTCACCAGAAGGCACGGTGCGGCTGACCGAAGAACAGGCGCGCGGCATTCTGGATTTGCGCCTGCAACGCCTCACGGGGCTGGAGCGTGAAAAGATCGTCGCCGAACTTGGCGAGGTTGGCGGGCGCATCCGCGAGTTGCTGGAAATCCTGGCGAGCCGCCCGCGGCGCCTGGAAGTGATGGATCAGGAATTGCGCGAAATCCGCGCCGAGATCGCCTCGCCTCGCATGACCGAGATTGTGGATGGCATCGCCGATGTGGATGATGAAAGCCTGATCGAACCTGGCACCATGGTGGTGACGCTGACGCGCGATGGCTATGTGAAACGCACGCCCTTGGAAACCTTCCGCGCCCAGGGCCGTGGTGGCAAGGGCCGTAGCGCGGCGGCGACGCGGGAAGATGATGTCATCATCCGTTCCTTTGTCGCGCATACGCATCAATGGGTGTTGTTCTTTACCGATCGCGGCATCGCCTTCCGCGAAAAGGTCTGGCAATTGCCGGAAGCCGGGCCGCAGGGGCGCGGGCGTTCCTTGCGCCAAGTGCTGCAATTGCAGGAAGGTGAATCTGTCACCGCCATCCTGCCGCTGCCGATGGATGAGGATCTCTGGGAAGGGCTGCACCTGGTCTTCGCAACCGTGCAGGGCAATGTGCGGCGCAATCGGCTGTCTGACTTCAAGAATGTGCGCTCGGTCGGTCTGATCGCCATGAAGTTGGATGAGGGTGACAGTCTGGTCGGCGTTTCCACCTGCCGCGAAGGCGATGATGTGATGCTGGCGACACGCGGCGGCAAATGCATCCGCTTCACCGCAGATGCGGATACGCTGCGCGTTTTCGCCGGGCGTGATTCAACCGGCGTACGCGGCATCAAGCTGGCGCAGGGTGATGCGGTGATTGCGCTTTCCGTGCTGCGCCATGTGGAAGCCAGCACTGAAGAACGCGCGGCCTATTTGAAGGCCGCCGCACAACGCCGCCGCGCTGCCGATGAGGATGCCGAAACGCCACCGGTGCCCGAGGCTGAGGCAGAGGAAGCGGTGGCAGAAATCACCCTCTCCCCTGAACGCTTTGAAGCACTGGCGGAAGCCGAGGAAATCCTGCTGACCGTGACGGATGCGGGCTTTGGCAAGCGTTCTTCCGCGCATGAATATCGCGTCACGGGCCGTGGCGGCCAAGGCATTGCCGGCATTGTGTTGAGTGCGCGCACGGGCCGTGAGGTGGTGGCAAGCTTCCCGGTGCGACCTGGCGATGACATCATGCTGGTGACAAATGGCGGGCAATTGATCCGGCTGAAGGCCGATGATGTGCGGCTGACCGGGCGCATGGCGATGGGTGTCACGCTGATGCGCCCCGCGGAAGGTGAGCGGGTGATTTCCTGCTTCCCCGTTGCCGATGAAGGCAGCGATGATGAAGCCGCCCCCGCGCAGGAGGAAAACGGCAATGGCTGAGCGGATTGCGCTTTATCCCGGTACGTTCGACCCCGTGACCAATGGCCATTTGGACATTATCGGCCGCGCCGCGCGGTTGGTGGATCGTCTGGTGATTGGCGTTGCCATCAATATCGGCAAAGGGCCGCTGTTTGAATTGGCTGAGCGTGTTGAGTTGGTGCAGGCGGAAGTGGCACCGATTGCGGCGCGCACCGGCACGGTAATTGAAGTGCGCCCCTTTGAAGGCTTGCTGGTTGCCTTCGCGCGTGAAATTGGCGCCTGCATGATTGTGCGTGGGCTGCGCGCGGTGACGGATTTCGATTACGAATTCCAGATGACCGGCATGAACCGCCGGCTGGATCATGAAATCGAAACCGTCTTCCTGATGGCGTCAGAAACCAACCAATTCATCGCATCGCGCCTGGTCAAGGAAATCGCCAGGCTCGGCGGTGATATCAGCAGCTTTGTGCCGAAGCTGACGCTGGAGCGCACCATGGCGCGCGTCAAAGCTGGCGCCTGAGGAAAGGAAAAACCTATGCATCGCCGCCTTATGCTTGCAGCCGGTATGGGCGCCTTGGCCGCCCCGGCCTTGGCGCAGGCGAATGACCCGGAAAACACGCTATTCCTGGAATTGAAGGATGGGCGTGTGACCATCCAATTGCTGCCCGATCTGGCGCCGCGCCATGTGGAGCGGATCAAGGTGCTCGCGCGGCGTGGCTTTTACGACAATACGCCCTTCCATCGCGTGATTGAGGGCTTCATGGCGCAAGGTGGCGATCCCACCGGCACCGGCACGGGTGGTTCCCCCTTGCCCAATCTGGCTGCGGAATTCAGCCAGCCATCGCGCGCGCGGTTTTTGCGCGGCGTATGCGGCATGGCGCGCGCGGCTGACCCGAATAGCGCCAATAGCCAATTCTTCATCATGTTCGCGCCGGCGCCTTCGCTGGATGGGCAATATACCATCTGGGGCCGCGTAACGGCGGGCATGGATGCGGTGGACAAGATCAAGCGCGGCGATCCGCCGAATGGGATTGTGCGCGGGCCGGACCGGCTGCGCAGCATGCGCGTGGCCGCTGATATTCGTTGAGACCCCAAGCGAAAGACCCGAGATAATGTCAGAAACCGAAGCCCCTGCCGGGGATGCCGAAAACACCCTGCTCATGGAAATCGAACATGGCATGGTGACCATCAAGCTGCGGCCCGATCTGGCGCCCTTGCATGTGGAACGCATCAAAACCCTGGCGCGCAAGGGGTTTTACGACAATGTGCCCTTCCATCGCGTGATTGAAGGCTTCATGGCGCAAGGTGGCGACCCGACCGGCACGGGCACGGGCGGGTCGGATTTGCCGGATCTGCCGGCGGAATTCAGCGAACCGTCGCGCGCGCGCTTCCTGCGTGGCGTTTGCGGCATGGCGCGCACCAGCAACCCCGATAGCGCGAATAGCCAATTCTTCATCATGTTCGCACCCATCCCAAGCCTTGATGGCCAATATACCATTTGGGGTGAAGTGACCGCCGGCATGGATGCGGTGGACAAGATCAAGCGCGGCTCTGGTGGCTCTGGCATGGTGCAGGGACCGGACCGTATTCGCAGCATGAAGGTGGCGGCGGATAACGCCTGAAGCCTGCTGTTGGTAAAGGCGCGGCGCCGTGCTAAGGCGCCCGCCGTGTTTGGGAGCTCGTAGCTCAGCTGGTAGAGCAACGGACTTTTAATCTGTAGGTCGAGGGTTCGAATCCCTCCGAGCTCACCAATTTCGTTTCCCACTGGCTGCTGCGGAATATTGCCACGCGGCCTTCCCTTCCATAGGCTTTTGACTTCAGGCCAGATGCGGGCTTTGGCCTGCCGCGGCATGGGTGGGGAGTGATCGTCATGAAAAGCGCGCCAACCGCGCAAATTCCAGGGGTGTATCATCGCCGGGTCGGGGACATTATTGTCACTGCGATCAGCGATGGTTTTCTGGATGGCAACCTGGATGCGCTGCGCAACATCACCGAAGATGAGGCGCGGCAAATCCTGACCGAAAACTTCCAGCCTGTACGGCGCACGGAGGTGAATGCCTTTCTGATTTGGTCAGCAGGGCGGCTTGCCTTGATCGAAACCGGCTGCGGCACTTACATGCAGCCAAGCTCCGGCAAGATCCTGGCGAACCTAAAGGCGCTTGGCGTTGATCCCGCCGATATTGACGTGGTGATGCTGACGCATATGCACCCGGATCATTCCGCTGGCCTTACGGATATGACCACGGGCAGGACGCATTACCCCAATGCCGAATTGGTCATGCATGAAAACGAACCGAAACATTGGTTCGATGATGGCGCCATGGCCAAGGGTACGGAACGCGAAAAGAAATTATATTTCCAGGCTGGGCGGGAACAGGTGTTGCCGTACAAGGACCGCTGGCGGCTATTCCAGAAGGGTGAGGTCTTCCCCGGTGTCACCGCCATGCCGCTGCATGGCCACACACCTGGCCATTCCGGCTATCTGGTGGCGTCGGGCCAGGATCAGTTGCTGATCTGGGGCGATACTGTCCATGTGCCGGAAGTGCAAACCGCGCGCCCGGAAGTCTGCATGGCATTCGATACCGATACAAAGGCAGCGGAAGCAACGCGCAGACGCGTCTTCGACATGGTCGCGACCGATAAGCTGTTGGTCACGGGCATGCATTTGCATTTTCCTGGCTTCTCGCACCTCGCGCCACGCGGCAGCGGGTATCAGCTGATACCGGCGCCTTGGGAACAACAAATCTAGATGAAGGAGGGCGCCATGAACGCCGCCGATCGCTTGCGCCAACGCCTGAAGGCCGGCGGCATCATCGCCGCCCCCGGCGCGCCCGATAGCCTGACTGCGCGGCTGATTCAGCAGGCGGGTTTTGAGGCGATTTACATGACCGGCTTTGGCGCCACGGCGTCGCGGCTCGGGCGGCCCGATATCGGGTTGCTGACGCAGACGGAAATGACGACGCATGCGCGGGACATGGCGCGCGCGGTAAGCATTCCAATCATCGCCGATGCGGATACGGGCTATGGTGGCCCCGCCAATATCGCGCGCACGATTGAAGAATATGCGCAGGCCGGTGTGGCCGCGATCCATCTGGAAGATCAGGTGGCGCCGAAGCGCTGCGGGCAATTGGCCGGCATCAGGCTGATCCCGGCAGAAGAAAATGTGCGGCGCCTGCAATGCGCCATCGCGTCCCGCCCCGCCAATGGGCCGCTGATTATCGGGCGGACAGATGCCATGCCGGCGATTGGCCCGGAAGAAGCCGTGCGCCGCGCGCTGATGTATCAGGATGCCGGCGTTGATCTGGTATTCGTTGATGGTCTCAAGAAAATCGCCGAGGTTGAGATTGTGGCACGGCAAGTACCTGGCCCCAAGGTTGTCAGCATAGTGGATGGCAATGAAACCACGGCGCTGACCATGCGTGATCTGGAACAAATGGGCTTTGCTGTCGTGTTCTATGCGATGACGGCGCTATTCACCGCCGCACGCGCGGTGGCGGATGCCTTGGCCGTGCTGAAGCGTGATGGTACGCCGGCCAAGGCTGCGAGTGCGATGATGAACTATGCGGAATTCAGCGCCCTGGTTGATCTGCCGCGCTTTCAGGCGCTTGATGAAACCTACGGCTGAACCAGGTTACGCGGAAAAGGATCACAATCATGCAATTCGGTCGTTTGGGCGTTTGGTGTTCCACAGATCGGCTGGATGCGGCGGGTTTGCGCGCCTTGCTGAACCGGGTGGAAGACCTTGGCTATGGCAGCTTCTGGTATCCGGAATCGCGCGGTTATGAATCCATGGCGCTGGCTGGGTTTTTGCTGGCGAATAGCAAGAAGCTTATTGTCGGCAGCTCAATTGCGAATATCTATGCGCGGGATGCCTTCACCGCGCGTCGCGGCCTTGCCACGCTGAATGCGCTGCATGAAGGGCGCTTCGCGCTTGGGCTTGGTGTCAGCCATATCCCGATGGTGGAAGGCTTGCGCGGCCATCGCTATGAAAAACCCATCCCGGCCATGCGCGGCTATTTGGATGGGCTGCGCAAGGCGGGTGGTGAAGCGCTGGAAGGCCCGGTGCTGCTGGCAGCGCTTGGGCCGAAAATGCTCGCCCTTTCGGGGAGTGCGGCGGATGGCGCGGTGCCTTACAACGTAACGCCGGAACACACTGCCCAGGCCTCAGCTATTCTTCGGCCAGGCAAGGTACTGGCAGTGGAACAGAAGGTGTGCATCGAAACCGATCCGGTGCGCGCGCGCGCCCTCGGACGACGCGAACTCTCCCGCTATATGGTGCTGCCGAATTACGTGAATAATTGGCTGCGGCTTGGCTTTACCGAAGCGGAGCTCGCCGATGGCGGCAGTGATCGTTTCATTGACGCCATGGTGCTGCATGGTGATGCGGCGACCGTGAAGGTGGGCTTGCGCGCGCATTTCACTGCGGGTGCAACGCATGTTTGCATCCAGCCGGTGACGGATGATGGTGATGTCGCGCATCGGGATGCGATGCTCGCTGCGCTGGCGGATACGTAATGGCCATGTTGAAGCTTGGCTATAAGGCATCCGCCGAACAATTCGCGCCAGCGCAATTGCTGGATTTCGGTGTGCTGGCAGAGGAGATGGGCTTCGATAGCTGCTTCATCTCAGACCATTTCCAGCCTTGGAAACACACGGGCGGGCATGCGCCGAATTCGCTTGTGTGGCTCGGCGCGCTTGGGGCGCGCACGCAGCGGCTTGTGATGGGCACGAGCGTGCTGACCCCCACGTTTCGCTATCATCCTTCCATTGTGGCGCAGGCGTTTGGCACACTAGGTTCGATGTTTCCCGGCCGTGTCATTCTGGGCATCGGCACCGGTGAAGGGCTGAATGAGGTGCCTTCCACCGGTCAGCCCTGGCCGGAATTCAAGGAACGCTTCGCCCGCATGCGTGAAGCCGTGCAATTGATGCGCAAGCTTTGGACCGAAGACCGCGTGAGCTTTGAGGGGCAATATTACCGCACCGAACACGCCACCATTTATGATCGGCCCGAAACCCCTGTGCCGATTTATGTGGCGGCTGCCGGCGCCATGGTCGCAAAATATGCCGGCCGCGCCGGGGATGGCTTTATCTGCACCAGCGGCAAGAAGCCTGAGCTTTACACCGAAACGCTGCTGCCGAATGTGTTGGCGGGGATGGAAGCCGCAGCAGCACCGAAGCCCGATTATGATCGCATGATTGAAGTGAAGGTTTCTTTCGATACGGACAGGCAGCGCGCCTTGGAAGATACGCGCCATTGGGCAGCGCTGGCGCTTTCGTCAGAAGAAAAAATGTCGGTGGAAGACCCGATGGAGATGGAGCGCCTCGCCGATGCGCTGCCGCTTGAGCGCGCGGCCAGCCGCTGGATCGTTTCCAATGATGCGGAAGAACATGTGGAGCGTATTGGCTACTATGTCGGCCTCGGCTTTCGGCATTTGGTGTTTCACGCGCCGGGGCCGGATCAGGCGCGGTTTTTGCGGCTCTATGGGGAGCAGGTGCTGCCACTGCTGCGCCGCCGCTTCGCTTGAAGGCCGCGCTGCAGCTTTTTGCGCTGCCTGGCCTGCCCATGGTGCAGGCGGGCGATGATCTTGCGGCGCTGTTGGAAGGCGCCATGGCACGCGCTGGCTTGGTGCGAGAACCTGGCGATGTGCTGGCGGTTGCACAGAAAATCGTGAGCAAGGCGGAAGGGCGAAGTGTTGCGCTGGCGTCCGTTCAGCCATCCCAAGCCGCGTATGATTTGGCCGAACAGACGGGCAAGGATGCGCGGTTGGTCGAATTGATCCTGTCTGAATCGCAACACATCGTGCGTGCGCGGCCCAACCTGATTATCGTCAAGCATCGGCTTGGCTTTGTCATGGCCAATGCCGGCATTGACCAATCCAATATCGGCGCTGATGGCCATGCGTTGCTTCTGCCGCGCGACCCTGACGGGAGTGCGGCAGCGCTTTCTGCGCGGCTTGGTCTGCCCGTGGTGATTACGGATAGTTTCGGCCGCGCCTGGCGACGCGGGACGGTGGGTGTTGCGATAGGCGCGGCGGGCTTGCCGGCCTTGTGCGATTTGCGCGGCCAGCCGGATTTGTTTGGCCGCACGCTGATGGTCAGCATCACAGGTTTTGCCGATGAAATCGCCGCTGCGGCGGGCCTGGTGATGGGGCAGGGGGCTGAGGGGCAACCGGCTGTAGTGCTGCGCGGGCTGTCCTGGTCCTGCGCGGCAAACCCTGCAGCTGAATTGCTGCGCCCAGCGCAGGAGGATCTTTTCCCGTGATCATCGCGCTTTCCGGTGGCATTGGCGGGGCGAAGTTGGCACTTGGTCTTTCGCGCATTTTGCCAACGGAGGAATTGCTGATCATTGCCAATACCGGCGATGATTTTGAACATTACGGCCTCACGATCTGCCCAGATACGGACACGCTTTTGTATACGCTGGCGGGGTTGGATAATCCCAAGCTTGGTTGGGGGCGGGCGGATGAAAGCTGGGCTTTCATGGAAACGCTCGCAGCCCTTGGCGGGGCGGATTGGTTTCGCCTGGGTGATCGCGATTTGGCGTTGCATGTGCTGCGCAGCCATCGTCTGACGGCCGGTGAAACGCTTTCAGCCATCACGGATGATGTGCGGCTGCGCTTCGGCATCGGCCCGCGCATCCTGCCGATGAGCGATGATCCGGTGCGCACGCAAATCAGTACAGACCAGGGCTGGCTGGATTTTCAGGATTGGTTTGTGCGGCTGCGCGCCGAACCTTTGGCGCGGGCGGTGAAGTTCGCTGGTGTTGAACAGGCGCGCCCGCAACCCGAATTGCTGGAAGCGCTACGCGCAAAACCGCGCGGCATTGTGATTTGCCCAAGCAATCCCTTTATCAGCATCGAACCCATCCTGGCCGTGCCAGGCTTGCGTGAAGCCATCAAAGCGTCCGGCGCGCCGGTAGTCGCTGTATCACCCATCATTGCCGGCCAGGCGGTGAAAGGACCAACCGCGCGCATGTTTGCAGCGCTTGCCGTCCCTCCAAGTGCCGCCGCCGTTGCCGCACGCTATGGTGATTTGCTGGATGGTTTCGTGATGGAACATGGCGATGATGCAGTGGGCATCACGCCGCGCGTGTTTCATGCGGCAACACTGATGCGCGACTTGGCCGACAAAACCGCGCTCGCGCGGCAGGTGCTGGCGGCGATTGAAGCGCTCAGATGAAGCCCTGGGCCATTCTGCCGGTGAAGGAGATGGTGGGGGCAAAGCAGCGCCTCGCGGCCTTGCTTTCCCCCGAAGAACGTATGGCGCTGATGCAGGTGATGTTGCGTGATGTGATGGCCGCGCTTTTGGCTACGAAGAGTCTAGCTGGTATAGCGCTGGTGACGCTTGATGCTTGGGCGCAAGCACTGGCGCAGCAACATGGCGCGCGGATTATCACGGAAGGCGCACGGGAAGGGCATACCGGCGCGGTGACAGCGGCGGCATCGATGTTACGGGCGGAGGGTATCGCCGCCATTCTGACGCTACCCGGCGATATTCCCGCGGTGAAAACGGCTGAGGTTGAGGCGCTGATTGCCGCAGCAAGCACCGCGCCCGCTTTCATCATCGCGCCCGCGCATGATGAGCAGGGTTCGAACGCCATCCTGATGTCACCACCCGATGCGGTGCGGCTACGCTTTGGTGAGGATAGCTATTTCTCGCATCTGGTCGCAGCAGGCGCGGCGGGCATCGCGCCGCAAATTCTACGCCTGCCGGGCATTGCCATGGATATTGATCATCCCGCTGATATCGCGCGCTTTGCACGCATTCCCGAAGCCGCGGACACGCAAACCCTGGCGTGGCTCGCGCAAAACGGTATTCTCAGTCGCTTGACTTAATCCCCTGCCAATAACACACGCTTGCGCGGCGCGGTCTGCACCATGGGCAATAAAGGCTTGGCGCTGCGCGAAGCGTCTTCGCGTTCGCGCGTAACGGCGCCATAGGCCGTGCTGCGCTGCATCGGCTGCCTGCCGATGGAAAGGATCAGGCGTTCCATCGCTTCGGGTGGAAATTCCTGGCCATGCTCCGTGCCGGCGGCGCGGCTGATGCTTTCATTCATCAGCGTACCGCCCAAATCATTGGCACCCGCTTGCAAAGCCATCGCCGCGCCTTCGGGGCCCATCTTCACCCAGCTTGTCTGGATATTGGTGAAATGCGGATGGAGCGCGAGGCGTGCAACGCTGTGCATCAGCAGCGCTTCACGGAAGCTTGGCCCGCGGCGCGCGAGGCCCCGCAAATACATGGGTGCTTCCATATGCACGAAAGGCAGCGGCACAAATTCAGTAAAGCCGCCAGTTTCCGCTTGTAAATCGCGTAGCACCAGCAAATGCCGTGCCCAATGCAAGGGCGATTCCACATGGCCGAACATGATGGTCGCGGTACTGCGCAACCCGAGCCCATGCGCAGCCCGCATCACCGCCTGCCATTCTTCTGTATTCACCTTATCCGGGCAGATGATGGCGCGTATTTCATCATCCAGAATCTCCGCAGCCGTCCCGGGCAAAGTGCCAAGGCCGGCATCACGCAAGCGCGTCAGAAATGCTGATAAAGACAGCCCCAGCGTGCGCGCACCTTGGTGGATTTCCAGCGCCGAGAAGGCATGTATATGCATCCCCGGTACGGCCTGCTTGATGGCGCAGCAAATCGCCTCATAGGTGGTACCAGTATAATCCGGATGGATGCCGCCTTGCAGGCAGACTTCGGTCGCGCCGCGCGCCCAGGCTTCCTTGGCACGACGGGTGATTTCCGCGTGATCGAGATCATAGGCCGGGCCACGCAGGGCTTCATGCGTTTTGCCCTTGCTGAAGGCGCAAAAGCTGCAACGATAGGTGCAGATATTCGTATAGTTGATGTTGCGATTGACGACATAGCGGACCGTATCGCCCGCTACCGCCTGGCGCAGCCGATCAGCGGCTTCCATGACATGCGCCTGCTCTGCATCCCGCGCGGCAAACAGCGTTTCAATCGCCGGTACATCAAGCCTATCGCCCTGCGCGGCGCGTTCCACCAAGCCGACGAGCCTTGCATCAGCCGCAGCCAATAGCGGCGTAGCAAGACGTGGCAGCGTCAATGCACCTGGGGACCAATCATCGCCACGCGCGAAGCCTGCTGCATCGCTTGCACGCAGCAGCGCGGTTGCGATGCGTGGCGCGAACCATTCGCGCGACGCGCGCAAATAGGCAGGATAGGCCGGCAGGCGCTGCACCAGGACCTTGCCCATGCTGGCGGTTTTCTCAGCCAGTGTCGCGATCGCAGGCCAAGGCGCTTCCGGGTTCACATGATCCGGCGTCACTGGCGAAATGCCGCCCCAATCATTGATGCCGGCGGCGATCAGGCTTGGATAGGTGCCTGGCGAAAGATTGGGCGGCGCCTGGATATTCGCCTCAGCACCCAGAATGATGCGCGCTGAGGCAATGGTCCAAAGCAGATCATCCAAATCAGGCTCTGGCGCCTCAGCACGTTTGGTGCGTGGTTTGGCGCGGAAATTCTGAATGATGACTTCCTGCACATGGCCGTAGCGCGCATGGCTTTCCGCAATGGCGTGCAAGGATTCCAACCGTTCCGCGCGCGTTTCCCCAATGCCGATAAGGATGCCGGTAGTGAAGGGAATCCTTGACGCACCCGCTTCGTTCAGCACCGCAAGCCGGATGGCCGGGTGCTTGTCCGGGCTGCCATGATGCACGCCACCGGGCGCGCAAAGCCTTTCGCTGATGCTTTCCAGCATGATGCCTTGGCTGGCGGTCACCGCGCGCAAGGCATTCAGCTCAGTCGCCGTCATCACACCTGGATTGGCATGCGGCAGCAGCCCGGTTTCACGCAGCACCAGATCACACATGGCCACCAGATAATCGATCGTGCTGGCATGGCCCATTTCTGCCAAGGCGTCGCGCGCCTGGTGCCAGCGCAATTCGGGCTTATCGCCGAGCGTGAATAGCGCTTCCGTACAGCCGGCCTTGGCGCCAGCGCGCGCAATCGCCAGTACTTCGTCGGGCGTCAGATACGCGGCACGACCTGTGCGCGGTTTTTCGGCGAAGGTGCAGTAATGGCAGACATCGCGGCAGAGCTTGGTCAGCGGAATGAAGACCTTGCGCGAATAGGACATGACGCGCCCATGCCCAGCGTCGCGCAAAGCCGCCGCTTCCGCCATCAGTTCCTTGAGCGGCGTTGTTTCCAGCCTGTCCAGCACCCTTGCCATCCTCCTTCCCCTGGCCCCATCGTGTGGGAAGGCCGCGCCAGATGCAATGCGCGGGGATGGGAGGCCCAAAATGCAGATCGGTTTCAATGCCCCAACGGCCGGCCCGCTTGCCTCGCCCGAGGCGATTACCCGGTTGCTCCAGGGCGGGGAGGCCATGGGCTATGCCTATGCTACCTTCAGCGACCATGTGGTGATCCCCACCGATATTCACGCCATCTACCCCTATTCGGATAATGGCGAATTCCCAGCCGGCGCGCGCGGTGCGCGGCACGAACAATTGACCGAGGTGATGTTTGCCGCCGCCCGCACCACGAAGCTTCGGCTGGTGACTTCCGTGATGGTGGTGCCACATCGCCCGGCGGTGCTGACGGCGAAAATCCTTTCCACCATTGATATATTCTCTAACGGCCGGCTTACGCTTGGCATTGGTGCGGGCTGGCTGAAGGAGGAATTTGAGGCGCTCGACGCGCCAGATTTCGCCGCGCGCGGCAAGGTGACGGATGAATATATCCTGGCCGCGCGGGAGTTATGGACCTCACCCGACCCGCGCTTTCAGGGCGAGTATGTGAGCTTCGATAAGATCAGCTTTGAACCCAAGCCCGTGCAGCCAGGCGGGCCGCCGATTTGGGTGGGGGGTGAAAGCGGCCCGGCGCTACGGCGCACCGCACGGCTTGGTGATGCCTGGTATCCCATCGGCACGAATCCGGCTTTCCCGCTGGATAGCCTGGCGCGCTACAAGGCGGCGGTTGCCAAGCTGCGCCGGCTGACCGCCGAGGCCGGGCGGGACCCCACCGCAGTTGGGCTTTCACTGCGTGTGCAAAAATTCGGCGCTGACTTGCCCGCGCTTGCCGGCGATGGGGAACGGCATTTGTTTTCCGGCAGCGCGGCGCAGATTGTGGAAGATATCCAGGCCTTGCGCACGATTGGTGTTAGCGCGATTGATTTCAACTTCCTTGGTTCCACGGTGGAGAAAGTACTGGGGCAGATGGAAAGCTTTCGCGCAACCGTGATGGAAAGGATCTGAACCATGCGCCTTGGCATGACGCTTGGCATGACCGGCACCATTGATATGGCGCTGGTACTGGAAGCCGAGAGGCTTGGTTTCACCATGGTTTGGTGCGGCGAAAGCTACGGAACGGATGCGGTGACACCCATCACCTGGGTGCTGGCGCAAACCACGAAAATCAAGGCCGGCACCGGCATTATGCAAATGCCGGCGCGCAGCCCGGCTTGTGCGGCTTCAACGGCGCTGACCTTGCAATCCCTATCGGGGGACCGCTTTTTGTGTGGGGTTGGACCTTCCGGGCCGCAGGTGGTGGAAGGATGGCATGGGCAGCCCTATGGCAGCCCGATTCTGCGCACGCGCGAATATATTGACATCATGCGCGCCATCATCGCGCGCGAAAGGCCTCTGGAATATCAGGGCACGCATTATCGCATTCCCTATGATGGGCCGGATGCCACGGGGCTTGGCAAGCCGCTGAAGAGCATTCTGCATGGCAAGCCAATGCGTTTTTACTGCGCATCCATCACGCCAGGCGGCATGCGGCTGGCGGGTGAAATCGCCGATGGCAATTTACCGATTTTCATGTCGCCGGAGAAAGCCGATCTGGTGGTGAAGCCAACGCTGGAAGGCATGGCGAAGGCTGCCGCACCGCGATCCTTGAGCGATTTTGATATCGCGCCCTATACGAAAATCAGGGTGGGCGATGATCTGCAGGCCTGCCGTGATTCCGTGAAGCCGGAATTGGCGCTTTACATCGGCGGCATGGGCGCCATCGGCAAGAATTTCTACAATGATTATTGCAAGCGCCTGGGGTTTCCTGATGCTGCGGTCGCCATCCAAAAGGCGTTTCTGGCCGGGCATCGCAAGGAAGCGCTCGCTGCCGTGCCGGATGCGCTGGTGGATGAAATCGCCTTGGTCGGCCCCGCGGATCGCGTGCGTGCGCGCTTGCGGGATTGGCAGGCGGCAGCGCGTGAAGGCAAGCTGAATACGCTGGTGCTGACAGGTGCCACGCAGGAAGCGCTGCGCCTTGCTGCGGAAACCGTTCTTTAAGCCACCGCGCGTATCAGCACGGCCCAGCGATCAAGCTGCGGTAGGATCTCATCACGCTTGGCGGAAGCCAGGCTGAGTACCACGCGCGCAACGCCAAGATCGCGATCCGCCAGCAGCGCATCGCGGTCTTCCTTCACGCCCCAGATGGTGATGGGTAAGTCTTCGTTGCGCCGGCCGGCTTCGGCCACCAATTGGCGGAATTGTGGGATCAGCGCGCCGACATCGGCATAATGCTTGCGCACCCGATGCGGCATCCAGCCATCGCCATAGCGCACCGCGCGCTTGGCACCCCATGGAAAGGCGCCGCCGACGATGATCGGCGGATGTGGCTTTTGCAGCGGCTTCGGCCCGGTTTCCATCGGCGTGAAATTGACGAATTCGCCCGCGTAGCTTGGCTGCGCTTGGGTCCAGATCGCCTTCATCGCCTCAATCCGTTCGCGCGCCAGCTTGTGGCGCGTGGCGAAGACAGTGCCGTGGTTTTCGATCTCATCCTGATTCCAGCCATTGCCGACACCAAACAGAAAGCGTCCGCCCGAGATGTGATCAATCGTCGCCACCGCCTTCGCGGTCTGGATCGGGTCGCGCTGCACCACCAGACAAATGCCTGTTCCCACCAGCAAGGTTTTGGTGGTGGCGGCGGCGGCGGTCAGCGTCACGAAGGGGTCCATCACCTCATAATATTCGCGCGGCAGGGCGCCGCCGCCCGGATAGGAAGCGGTGCGCGCCAGCGGAATATGGGAATGTTCCGGCGCCCAAAGACTGTCAAAACCGCGTTCTTCCAAGGCCACGGCCAATTCGCCGGGCGTCATGGAATAATCGGTGAAGAACATGGCTGCGCCGATTTTCATGTGATCCTCTCCCTTGTTGGGTGGAAGGCTGGCCCGCTGCGGCGCGGCAGGCAAGCCCCGCACCCTTGCCGAAAGCCAGCGGCGCCCCCAAAGAAGATCACGAAAGGATCACCGCAATGCTGCCAAGCCATGGACGCTATGACTATCACCCCTGGCGGGATCGCGTGCCCTATGCCTGGTCAGGCGGCGCGAAGCTTGCGGTCTATCTCGGCCTCAATCTTGAACATTTCGCCTTTGGTGAGGGGCTGGGGGCCGAATTGGCGCCCGGCGGGCCGCAGCCCGATGTGCTGAATTACGCTTGGCGGGATTACGGCAATCGCGTTGGCGCTTGGCGGCTGATTGACCTTTTTGATGAAATGCGGATTCCTGCGACCGTGCTGCTGAACGCCGCGATGTATGATTACGCGCCCGCATTGGTGGCAGCCCATCGCGCGCGTGGCGATGAAATCGCGGGGCATGGTCGCACCAATTCGGAACGCCAATCCATCCTGCCGGAAGCCGAAGAAGCCGCGCTGATTGCTGAAAGCACCGCTGCCATCATCAAACATGAAGGCCAGGCGCCGCGCGGCTGGCTTTCTCCATGGATTGCAGAAAGCGGCACCACGCCTGATCTGCTGGTGGAAGCGGGCTATCGCTATACGCTCAATTGGTGCGCAGATGATTCGCCGATCTGGATGCAGACCCGCGCCGGCAAGCTGCTTGCCATTCCCTATCCGCAGGAGGTGAATGACATTCCCTCCATTGTCGGGCGCAAGGATGGCGCGGCCTATTTCGCCGATATGATCCTTGATGATTTTGAGGAACGGCGCCGACAGATTGCCGATGGCAAGCCGCAAGTGATGGGGATTGCGCTGCATCCTTATCTGGTGGGCCAGCCCTATCGGCTGCGGCATTTGCGCCGTGCGCTGGAACACATCACGGCACGGCGCAGTGATATCTGGATCACGACTGCCGGGGCGATTTATGATCATGTACTGACGCTGCCCAAGGGCAGCATTCCGGGGGAATAAGATGCGCCATCTTCTGATTGTTGCCTTATTGGCGCTTGGCGCCTGCGCGACCCAGCCTGGGCCGAATACGCCAGCCACCGTGGGGCAGGTTGATCTCGCGCGCTATGCCGGGCTTTGGCATGAAGCCGCGCGCTTCCCAACCAGCTTTCAGGATAGCAGCCGCGTGCGCTGTGAAGCGGTAACGGCGCAATATACGCTCCGCCCCGATGGTGCGGTGGATGTGCTCAATCGCTGCCGCAACGCCGCCGCGGATGGCGCGATGCGCAACGCAACCGCCATTGCGCGTAGCGCAAGCCCCGGTAATGACCGGCTGCGTGTCAGCTTCTTCTGGCCCTTCTTTGGCGATTACTGGATTATTGGCCTTGATCCTGATTATCGCTGGGCCGTGGTGGGCGCGCCGCGGCGCGATTACCTTTGGATCCTGTCGCGCGCGCCGGTGATGGCGGAAGCGGATTATGCGGCAGCGGTCGCGATTGCGCGGCGGGAGGGTTTTGCGGTGGAAAGGCTGCAACGCACGGTGCAGCCGTGATGGACGGAAAATGCCGCGCTTGATTTAGCCCCCAGCCTCCGCTACCTGGCGCGGGCGCCAAATGGCGTCATGCGTCACCTGCGCGATAGGCCGCGCGCCGTCCGCCAGCACCAGCGCATCAATCGTGACAATCCTATGCCCCTTGCGGTCACTATTGGCGATGATGCGCCCGCGGGCGGTCAGGCTTTCACCCAACCGCGCTTCGCTATGAAAGCGCAACTTGCTGCCAATGTGAATCCAAGGCCCCAGCAGGACATTTTGCGTGAGCAGCCAATTGCACATGCGTAACACCAACCCAGGATGGGCAAGGCCCTGTTCCGCATAAAGCGGCGTGGCTTCACGCACATCGCGCAAATAATCGGCCATCACATCCGGGGCCAACACCAATTCACGTGTGCCAAGCCAAAGCCCTGGGGCGAGGCTTTCGTCACTCGCCTTCGGGCGGGTTTCGGGCGGTGATGCGGCGGGCCAATCCGCCAAACATACCTCTTGCGGCGGCGTCTCCGGCATACGCGCAAAGCCAGTGGCACAGGCGACACCTTCGCTTTCCACCGCAAGCGCCAGACCATCGGCATCTGGCGTCGCGGTTACGGTTGCGATGCGCCCATCATAGACCGGCTTTTGGAAACCCGCCGAAATCTCTCCCCGGCGCAGGAAATCGCGTCCCCAGCGCTCCACCGCAGGGTGGCAGCAATAGGCGAAAACCTCCACCCCCGGCACCAGCCCGCCGGTGAAGCCAAAGCGCTGCGCGGTCGCATCATCATGGATGCGATTTTCGGAAGCGTGAGAGAGGTTATAGGCCTCAACCCGATAGGTCATGGTCATGCCGTTAAGCCTATCAGGCTTCGCGCCGCTTGCCATGACCTGCGCAGCGTCAAAGATGCCCTTCGCGCCGGAAGGAGTAATGCCGACCATTGCCGATGATCAGGTGATCATGCAGCACAATGCCAAGCATGGTGGCAGCCTGACCGATCTCCCGCGTCATTTCCACATCGGCGCGAGAAGGGGAGGGATCGCCGGACGGGTGATTATGCACCAGAATCAGCGCAGTTGCCTGCAATTCCAAGGCACGGCGCACCACTTCGCGCGGATAGACCGGTGTGTGATTGACCGTGCCCCTGGCCTGCGCCTCATCAGCGATCAGCCGGTTCTTGGCATCCAGGAACAGGATGCGGAATTGTTCGATCCGCTCCCGCGCAAGCGCCGCATTCAGATAGGCGAGCAGCTTTTCCCAATTGTTCAGAACGGGGCTTTCGCGCACTTCTTCCCGCGCCAGCCTCAGTGCGGCGGCCTGAATGCAGCGGAGCGCGGCAATGCCGGCCTCCCCCAGGCCTTCGATCTGGCCGAGTTCCTGCACCGGCGCGCTGATGGCGCCCGCAAAGGACCCGAAGCGCGCCAGCAAGGCGCGGGCGATGGGCTTGGTATCGCGCCGGGGCAGGGCGAGAAACAGCGTCATTTCCAGCAATTCATGATCCAGCAGCGCATCCGGCCCGGCGCGCAGCAGTTTTTCGCGCATGCGGGCGCGATGCCCCAAATGGCCGGGGGGAGCCTCGGCCGCATCGGTGACAAGTTCCAGCCCTGGCAGGGCGCTGGCCTCAGCGAGGCCCTTGGTCTTGCGGATCGCCATATTCCAACCTGTTCGCCCCTGCTTCATGCGCGAAACTGGATGGATGAATAAAACCTGTGGTAGAAATTTACCAGCCAAAAACAACGCGCCCCATGATCCGCCCGGGCAATAGGGTGAAGGCCCCGGTGACCAGCAGCGCGCCAAGATAGAGCCCGATCATGGACCGGCGATGCGCCCTTATCTGCCCACGCCGCGCCAGAAACACCGCCGCTGCCAGGCCACAAAGGGTAAAGGCCGAAAGCCCATGGATCCAACTGAACCGCCCTGGCCCGGCAACCCCGGTAATGCCGATGGATGAAAGCGCCACAATTGCCATCAGCAGAACCCAACACCAACCCAGCAGCCGATGCGCGCCGTTGCCCTTGGGGCGGGTGAATTGCACCACGCCAAGCACAATAGCCGCCAAAGCCGCCGTCACATGCGCCTGCACCAGCCAGGGTGCGGCCAGCAACGGCGCCAGACTCATCCGCTATAGGGCGGCTTATGCAGGCCCTTGGGCGATAGGGTGAAAATCTCCACCCCATTCTCTGTCACGCCAACCATATGTTCGAATTGCGCGGAAAGGGACCTGTCGCGTGTCACCGCGGTCCAGCCATCATCCAGGATCTTCACCTCGGGCCGGCCGGCATTCACCATGGGCTCCACGGTGAAGAACATGCCGGGCTTCAGCTTTGGCCCTTCGCCGGGGCGGCCGAAATGCAGGATATTGGGCGGTTCGTGGAAGTGCCGGCCAATGCCATGGCCGCAAAAATCCCGCACCACGCTGAAGCGGTGCTTTTCCACATGCGCCTGAATGGCATGCCCGATATCACCCAAAGTCGCCCCCGGACGAATGGCGGCAATGCCCTTCATCATGGCGTCATAGGTCACATCCATCAGCAGCCTTGCCTTGGTGGAGGCTTCCCCCGCCGCATACATGCGGCTGGAATCGCCATGCCAGCCATCCAGGATGACGGTGACATCAATATTGATGATATCGCCATCCGCCAGCACACGGTCCCCCGGAATGCCATGGCAGACCACGTGATTGACCGATGTGCAGGAAGATTTGGTGTAGCCGCGATAGCCAAGGGTCGCCGGAATGGCACCGCGTTTCACCATGAAATCATGGCAAATCTGATCAATCTCCCCGGTGGAAATCCCCGGGCGCACATGCGCCGTGATCATATCAAGCGCCTCTGCCGCAAGCTGCCCCGCGCGGCGCATGGCGGCGAAATCCTCAGGCTTGTGGATGGTGATACGGCGAGATTCGCCGCCCTGCTGCTCCATGGGGTCTCAAGGCTCGTGAATGTTGCCAGGCCAAAATGCGCTGTGGGGCGGCAGGATGCAAGGCTTCACTCGGGCTTGCCGGCTTTCTCGCCGGTGCCGATTTCTGTCGCGCCCAAGGCATCCGCCAGCCGCGCAGTCGCACTCCCTGGCCGTGCCGGCTTTTGCTGCGTGGGGGAGGGCGCCCAGCCGGTCAGCACCAAAAGCCTGAGCGGCAGGTCAACCTCGGCGCCCCCAAGCCGCGCCGCGGCCATGGGAAAAAGGGCGCGGGGCGGGGTGCGGCCATCGCGCGCCAGCACGGCATTCGCCTCCCCAGCGGCGCGGAGATCGGCGAAAATCCCGAAGGCGGATTTGTAGCGGAGCGCCATATCCTCGGCATCCGCGACCGGCAGCGCAAAGCCAGCGCGCTGCAACAGTGCCGCGCCATCGCGCAATTCCGGGAAGGGAGAGATGCGGGGCGAAATGCCGCCGCGCAATTCCGCCTCAACCTCGGCAAGCGCCGAACGCAGCGCGCCAAAGCTTGGCAGGCCAGGCAGGCTGGCCAGGAACAGCCCATCGGGGGCCAGCGCGCGACGGATTTGGATCAGCGCCCCCGGCAGGTCATTCACCCAATGGAGCGAGAGGGAGGCCACCACCAGATCAAAAGCACCCTCCGCAAAAGGCAGGAATTCCTCATCCGCCGCCACCGCCAAGCCGCCGCCCCGTGCGGCCATGGCCGGCGCCAGATCGGCCGAGACAATGAAGGGAATGCCGCGCGCGGCGAGCTTCGGCGCCACAAAGCCGCGCCCGCCCAAATCCAGCGCGCGGGTGAAGCGGCGCGTGGTGTCATCCAGCCGATCGAGCAGCCTATCAGCGGCACCCTCCAGGATCGGCGCCACCCGATCCACGCGCGCAGAGGCCCGCGCACGGCGGCGCGCAACAAGAGCCCGGTCAAAGACGCGCATCTGGTCTGTCATGGGGCCGTGGGATGCACCCTGTTTCCCAAGGGCGCAAGACGGGTTAGGGTTTTCCCCGAATTTGCCTCTGGAGGAAAAAACCATGAACGCCACCGATGTGAAGGCCGCCCGCGCCGCCGCCGTTGCTGCCACGATTGACCGCATTCGCGTGATTGAACGGAGCCAGGGTGTCAGCCGATCCTCGCTTGAAGCGATCAAGGGCGAATTGATGAAGCTTGCCGCGCAGGAGCATCTTTTCCCTTCCAGTGAATTCCCGCCGCCGCCAAATGGTGAGAAGGGCAGCCGACGGTATATGTTGCAGGAAGATGAGAATAATCTGTTCGCGCTTTATCTGAATGCGCTCAATCCCGGCAATGAAACCAAGCCGCATGACCACACCACCTGGGCCTGCGTGGTGGCCGTGGATGGGCAGGAATTGAACAAGGTTTATGACCGGCTGGATGATGGGTCTGACCCCACGCGCTGCGAATTGCGCCTGCGGGAAGAAATCATGGTGGAACCTGGCCGCGGCATTGCGCTGATGCCGGAAGATATCCATTCCATCCACACAACGGGCAGCGTGCCGACACGGCATTTGCACATGTATGGGCTGGCGCTCGAAAAGCTGGATGACCGCAAGGCCTTTGATGCGGAAACCGGCGAAGTGAAACCCTATAACACGAATTTCATGGCACCGACGGCAACGCCAAAAGGCTGAACCGGCCATGGCCCGGGTGATTGATGCGGCCAGCCTGAAGGGCTGGATCCGCGATGGGCGTGAATTGGCCATTCTGGATGCGCGGGAAGATGGCGAATTTGGTCGTTCGCATCTTTTCTGGGCCAATCCCTGCGGTCTTTCGCGCATGGAACTCCGCGCCCGCGCCATCCTGCCGCGCCTTGCCACGCGCGTGGTTTGCGTGGATGGCGGGGAGGGGTTGGCGCCGCGCCTGGCTTCCTATCTGGAAGGGATGGGCTGCACGGATGTTGCTGTGCTGCAAGGCGGCACGCCCGCTTGGGTCGCGGCCGGCTATGTCGCTTTCTCAGGCGTGAATGTGCCGTCCAAGGCTTTCGGTGAATGGGTGGAACATCATTATGAAACCCCCTCGGTCGATCCCGAGGAGCTGAAGGCGATGATGGATGCCGGCACCGATATGGTGATCCTGGATAGCCGCCCGATGGAAGAATTCAACCGCATGTCCATCCCAGGTGCCGTGGATGTGCCTGGCGGTGAATTGGTCTATCGCATCGGCGAATTCGTGAACCGGCCTGAGACAACGGTGGTGGTGAATTGCGCCGGGCGCACGCGGTCCATCATGGGCGCTGAATCGCTCCGCAGTGCCGGCATTCCGAACAAGGTGGTGGCTTTGCGCAATGGCACCATGGGTTGGGAATTGGCGGGCTTTAAGTGTGACCGCGGCAAGACCGCGAGCTTCCCGCAAGGCACGCCGAAAGGTGCCGCTGAAGCCTTTGCGCGTGCCGATGCTTTCGCCAAGCGCCATGGTGTGACCTTTGGCACACGCGCTGATCTGGCGCGCTGGCAGGCAGATGCCGGGCGCAGCACCTATGTGCTGGATGTGCGCGACCCAGCCGAATATGCGGCGGGGCATATGCCGGGCAGTCGTTCCGCGCCTGGCGGGCAATTGGTGCAAGCGACCGATCAATGGGTCGCGGTGCGCCATGCGCGCATTGTGCTGGTGGATGATACGGGCACGCGCGCGCGCATGACCGCTGGCTGGCTCAGGCAATTGGGCGGCTGGGACGTCATGGTGCTGACCGAGGGGCTGGATGGTGCGCTCGCCACCGGCCCCTGGCAGCCGGAAAGCCCGGAAGCAGCGGCTGTGAAACTGCCGAGCCTGACGCCGGAAGAACTCGCCGCCGAAAGCGTAAAGGGCGGCGTGCAG